>CALKRF010000109.1 GCA_937990665.1 uncultured Atopobium sp. | reverse complement strand
TAAGGAAATTTTCGATGAAAAACACTAAGTTCACCCGCATCGTCGTTCCTCTTTCCACCGGATGCGCCCTCATGCTCGCGCTCAGCGCCTGTATGACTGTGGAACGAGCCAACCCGGGTAAATCTGAGGGATCTTCCCCTGTCTCTTCTATATCTTCCTCTGCGTCATCTTCTGCCCCACCCGAGTCTTCTTCCGCTTCCCCCACGACGAACCCAACAGAGGAGAAACAGAAAAATGAAGAACAGAGTCATGAGAAACAGATTGTGGGGCTTACTGACGATAATAAGGCTGGTAAACCCCGCCCGCGCGCTGAACAGAAGTCTCAGAGCTCGTTAGGAAAGAATGTAAAACTCAAGGACGACGGTTCGTGGACTGTTGAAGAAGGCAGCGGCCAGGATAAATTATCAGTTGTAGTTAATGTCGATGGTACATTCCATGTGAAGCGTGGAACGGGGTCTGACATATATCACGAAATGACGATTAACGCAGATGGATCTTGGGAGAGGGTTGAAAAAGTTTCTTCTTCACAGACAAAAACTCGCGTTAATGCTGACGGTACGTGGAGTGTCGAGCGTAAGAGCGATTCGTCTTCCCCAGACAATGTTGAGGCACATGCTGATGGCACGTGGAAGTCTAGCGGATACTCGAATAATAAGGTCATCACGGGAAACCCTGACGGTACAGCCGTGGAAAAGAATACAGAAACCGGGGAGGAAAAATCTATCACACGTGGGGCGCAGAGTGGGGTTACAACTCCTAGGGAATACATGAATAGTATGTACGATATGGGGTTATATATTCCTCAAAATGGTGTTATTCCCCTGAAACCGCGTACGGCTCTGCCTTTGGGAATGCCTGTTAAAGAGGCTGTTCCTGGAACCGATGAGTATAAGCATGCTACCGCCGAACTTGAAGGCATACTCCTGACAGATGAGAACAAAGCGGGCAAGCCCCGTCCACGTTCAGAGAGGAAAATCGATGATGATGCTATCGTCAGCCCGAATGGGGCATGGACTTGGCAGAGTAAAGGTTCAGCCATACGTGTTTCTGAAGACGGTACGTGGGATCAGAAGGACTCCGCAGAAACTGGCCGTGAAGGAAGTTCGCAGTTGTTCGCGGATGGTTCTTGGGAATCTAAAATGAAAATGGGCGATGGAGAAAACTTTGTTCACGTGAACCCCGACGGCAGTTGGACTTCAAAGGATTCCTTCCGAACGGTAGAGGTGAAAGCGGACGGGACGTGGCGCACCCAAACTGAATACGACACCAAGTACAGCACCTCAGACGGTAAAGTCTTTCGGGAGAGTTCGGGTCGGAAGACCGAGCTCCCTTCGGGAGAACATGAAGTAAGCCATATTCTTCAATACATGGTCTAAGTCTTCCTCATCTTCCTCAGAAGCGTCTTCTTTGAGCGCCTTATAGCCGCTGTACAGCATGTTTGAACCGATGAAGCCAAGGATGACTAAAGAGACCATTCCTGCATACTTCTCAATCAATTCTGCTGCAATGCCGCCAACAAAATAACCGGCAAGAGGCATACCAAACTGAAAGAGACCAAAGAAAAGAGGCATGCGCATAAGACGAGAAAACCTATGGTCATCAAAGGCAAAGGTGTTGGAAATAGTGACAGAGAACGCATCTGTTGCAAGCGCGACACCCAGCATTAAAATTTCAAGTAGACCCATGTGTCAGTTCCCAAGTATCATTAAATCTTGTAACACGAAGGAGAAATTTTAACGCCTGAAAGCTGTTTTGGGCTACTCTTATATTGAAAAACTACAAGGAGTCCTATGCCTGCTTTAATAACCCACTATCTGTTTGGCGCAGAGGTGGTTCATGATTTACCGCAAGAGCTTGTTGCAACTGATGCAGAGGTCAATGCATTCCTGCTTGGAAACCAGGGTCCTGATCCCTTTCTAGCACGTCATCTTGCCTGGCCAAACCACTCGCTTGCCTGCAATAGGCTACATCGTCGTATGCATGCGGGTCATATTGTTGACGCGTTTCTTTCTATTCGCGATGGCGTTTCTCGCCTGCCGCAAAGCGACATGCCCGCTGGTCGTGCATTTGCGCTTGGCCTCTTAGCACACTACGCGCTGGATAGAATTGTCCATCCGTTTGTGTATTCTCAGCAAGATGCATTGATTGAGGCGGAACCATCTCTCAAGAATGCCTACAGAGAACTCCACCCTATTATCGAGACAGACTTAGACTCATACCTTCTCTGGCACATGCGTCACACCACCGTTGAGACGTTCCCACCAGCTGAGGTGCTTGAAGCAATTGAATCAACCAAGCATGTTGGTGGCGCACTCTTCTCGCAAGTAGCGCTTCAGGTATTTGGCCTTAATGTTGGCGTTGGTGAGTACGAGAAGGCCCTTCAGGATTACGCTCGCATCTACCACACTGTAGAGCGCACTGATCCTAAGTACACTACTAAGCTTCCTGACGTTTTGTATAAAACCGAGAAGTTCATGCGTCCTTCAAACAATTCATACGTTGCCGCGATGGCTCATCGTATTGTTATGACTGAGGACTTCCCTACCGCCAACCTCAAGCGTCTTCCTTGGAAAGAGCCTTACACAGGAGAGATCAAGACTGAAAGCATTCTTGATCTTATGGATGAAGCTCGTGAGTTCTACAAAGAGCTGGTTCAGGCAACTATTTTGGGTCAGAGAATTACCTTAGAAGAGCTGGTTGACGGCATCAATTACATGGGTAAACCCGTTGTAGAAATGGTTGATGACGAGGACTAGCTTGCAACAAAACACCAAAAACGATGCATATTCAAACACGTAAGAGAAAAGGCAACTACTTGAGTAGCTGCCTTTTTTACTAACGCTTATCTGCAATCTGACGCATGCTGTAAAAGCGCATGCTACAAAAACACAAACCGTAAAAATTGATTTTACAGAAGTGCTTCTTCCCATGCAGGTTCTTTAAACCCAAGCAAGATAGTATTGCCTGCAACCACCAAGGGGCGCTTGACCAGCATGCCTGTAGTGGCGAGCAGCTTATAGGCATCGCTATCGCTCATACCCGCATCAAGCTGCTCCTTGATGTTATTATCGCGATACACCATGCCTGAAGTATTGAAGAATTTCCTGATGGAGAGACCGCTCAGTTTGTGCCACTCAGCAAGCTCTTCTGCAGTTGGATTCTCCTCTTTAATATCGCGCAGTGTATAAGAAACACCGTGTTCATCAAGCCATTTAAGAGCTCTCTTACAAGTAGTGCAGCGAGAATAACAAAGAACCAGAATGCTTTTATCTGCCATAGCTGTCCCTTTTGGATCAATTATCGATTGCACAAACGAAAACTTTTTTGAGTTACAAGCAATCCTAAAATCAATATTCCTAGAGAAATGCCATAGAGCATACCGATAAAGAGGTCATTAACGTTTGATGCTGCGCCCAAGATGATTGCTAAAATCAAAAACATCATTCCAAGAGAAATGTACTTGCTTTTTAGTAGGTTCATTTGGTCGTCTCCTTTTTACTGACGGTAACAAAGCATTATAAATCAACACCTTGTTGCTAAACATACACATTTATGCAGGTGCCTGACCTGTTTCAAGAATTTGCTGGAGCGCAGCCTCATCAAGTACGGGAACACCCAAGCTCTCAGCCTTTGTAAGCTTAGATCCCGCGGCTTCTCCTGCTACTACGAAGCTTGTCTTCTTAGATACAGAGCCGGAAACCTTTGCTCCCATAGCTTTGAGCTGGGCACCAGCCTCATCGCGTGTGAAGTGCTCAAGAGTTCCCGTTAAAACAAACGTAAGCCCAGCAAGTGTCTGAGGAAGCTCGTTTTCTGACTTCTCTTCCTCTAGCACTACGCCTGCCTGACGAAGACGCTCAATAACGGCAACATTTTCTGGTATCGAGAAGAACTCGTGTACAGATTCTGCAATCTTGGGGCCAATACCTGGGATTTCAGCGATCTTCTCGACAGGAGCTGTAGCAAGCGCCTGAATGGAGCCAAATTCTTGGGCGAGCAGCTCTGCGACGTTAGCACCAACGTGCCTCATGCCAATACCAAAGAGCACGCGTCCAAGACCACGCGTCTTTGATTCCTCAACCTTTGCCATAACCTTCTTAGCAATAGTGTGGCCCACAGGAATGCTGTCGCCAGAAAGGTGATCTGCAGTATCGGTATCGTATACACGGCCCGTAGGCATGCTGGCCAGCGTTTCTTCAGTGAGTTTGTCGTAGAAGTCGGCAACGTCAGAGAGGACACCCTCTTCAACCATACGGTTAATGAGCTCGTCACCAAGGCCGTCAATATCCATGGCCTTACGGCTGCCCCAGTGAATCAGGCGTTCAACTGCCTGAGCAGGACAATCAATAGAGACGCAGCGGAAGGCCACTTCTCCTTCTTCCTGAATAACAGGGCTGCCACAGCTTGGGCAGGTAGTTGGCATCTGAAACTCAACAGCATCTGCAGGTCGAAGACTCAAAACTGGTCCTACAACCTCTGGAATAACATCTCCCGCCTTGTGGACAATGATGGTGTCACCCTCGCGCACGTTTTTACGACGAATCTCGTCAAGGTTGTGGAGAGTTGCGCGCGCAATGGTAGAACCCGCAACAGTAACGGGATCAAACTCAGCAACAGGTGTGAGTACGCCCGTACGACCAACCTGAATACGAATTTCTCGCAAAACGGTCTGCTTTTCCTCTGGTGGGAACTTAAATGCAATAGCCCAACGAGGAGCGCGAGAAGTAAAACCTAGAGCTTCCTGACTGGCAAACGAATCAACCTTTACCACCACGCCATCAATGTCGTAGTTAAGGTCTCCTCGCTGCTCAAGAGCTTGCGCACAGAAATCGTGAACCTCCTGAGCACTCAGGCAACGACGGGCATGAAGATTAACATTAAAGCCGCAGCTACGAAGCCAGTTCAAGAACTCCCACTGGCTGTGAACATCAAGCGGCCCTTCATCAGCTACCGCATAGATAAAGGTCTCAAGGTCTCGATGAGCGGTAATCTTTGGGTCCTTCTGACGCAAAGATCCAGCGGCTGCATTTCTGGGGTTAGCAAAAGGCTGTTTACCAGCAGCATCCGCATCTTCATTCAAACGAATAAAGGAATGCTTTGGCATATAGACCTCACCGCGCACCTCAATGCTCTGGTTAAGACCCCTATTTTCAACCTGCTCAAGACCAGCAAGTGCCAGCTCTCGTGGGACGTCAGAGATAGTCAAAACGTTTGCTGTAACGTTTTCTCCCGTGCTTCCGTCACCTCGTGTAGCAGCACGTACAAACTGACCGTCACGATACGTGAGCGCAACACCTAAGCCGTCAATCTTAAGCTCACAGGTATATGCCACAGGGTTTGTAGGTGACGCACCAAGAGCCTCATCTGTCCTGGAAAGCCATGCATCCAGCTCCTCTAAGTTCATGGCGTCGTCCATGGAATACATGCGCGCGGCATGCTGGACAGGCTCAAACTGCTCAGAAACGTAACCACCTACGCGCTGGGTATAGCTATCCTCAGTTACAAGCTCTGGATATGCTGCCTCAAGCTGCTGAAGCTCAATAAGAAGGCGGTCAAACTCAGCGTCAGTAAGCTCTGGATTATCAAGAGCATAGTAGGCATATGCTGCATGGTTTAAGATCCTGTTAAGCTCCGCTGCGCGAGCGGCATCTTTTGGCGAAAGTGCTGCCATTACTACTCCAAACATAAAAACGTAGGTGCAAGAAATCTTGCACCTACCAGGTATTTATTTGCGTCCTCTTAAGGTTCTACCAAGGGCCTTAAGGGCTTCTCGCCTTGCGCTGCCATATGGTGCAATGGGGTCAATAATCTTGCGCAGAGGGCTTGCATCAGAAAGCGCACGCTCGTGGAACTCTGTGACATCGGCGTCATTTCTAGCGCCTGGCACCATGTCCTGAATAATAACCTCGTAGAACGGAGTGTTGCGCGCGTACTTCCAGAAATAGGACGCCATGTCGCAGCTAGCGTTCTGCCAAGGCTTAATAGCACCAGCAAAGTGAACAATCTTTGGGGCACGACGTGCTGCCTGATAGTCATCAAAGACGCTATTTGGTGCCATTGGATAGAGTTTCTCGGCACGTCCAAAAATGTTGTGTGTCACGTTCCAGTCAGCAGGGAGATAGACAACGCGACCCTGGCACTCGCTGTTCAGAATATCTTGATCGTTGTAGATAAAGATTGGATTGGATGCAATGCGCAACCATTCTGGAACAGTATGATAGCGACGCAGTTCAGCGGTATTAAAGACCATAACTCCCGCCTGGAAGTACGCATAAGGATTCTTGAGGTTAAGCACATCAAGGCTGTACTTCATGCGATCTCCGCCGCGGATGTTAAGGTTTGCCAGATAATCAATATCAAGCGTTGCAGCAATAAGATTGCTGCCCATTCTTACATCATAAAGTTCAGCAACATTACCATTGACCACAAGGTCAGAGTCTAGATAGACAACCTTATCGTAACCAGAAAGAATGTCTTGAGCCAAGAAACGGAAGTATGTCTCCACACTAATGTGCGCATTATTAGTGTCTAGCTTGTAGTCTTTAACCATACGCCACACGTTATAGAACGTAATACGAGCATTCTTATAACGCGAGAAGTACTTCTTAACCATCTCCTGCTTTGAGCTGCCAATATTGGTGTTAAGGACAACTACATCGTAGAAGCGGTTAGGGTCGGCGTTTTCAAGCATTGAACCCATAGCGCAGGTAAGAATTGGAACGTAGTTATTATCTGCTGCAAAGACAACAGGAACAACGTTCTGGCTTGCAATCTCAGGCTTCTCTTCAAAGAGAGGAATGAACTTCTGACGAGGCTCTGGATTGGTAAAGTGAATGCACTGAAGCTCTTTTACCTTCCAGTTTTTGCCCTCTGTACGCAGCATATGCATACGCCAGATATTAAAGAGACGCTCAGTCAGATGACCTGGAGTTCTTAGGGCCTCTTTGCTGTACGTAGACATATCAGTGCGAGCAGTCCACTCGTCAACAAGTGGGAACACCCATGCAGCATAGCGGTCAAAGAGCTCTTTACGCATGATGTACATGTTACAGAAGCACTGCTGATGGCCGTTGAGAAAAGCGTTTACATCCTCTGCATACTCTGGGTGACGCTCAATAATGAGCGCAGCCATGGTATCCATATCCTTTGGATGAAGCAGTGGAGCAGCATGGTACTGCTCAAGAGGTGTGTTAGCGCTTCCAGGGAATTTGCGAATATCCTTTACTCCCGTGGTAATAAGGTCATAGCCTTCAATACACTGAGCAATAGTCTGGTCATCAAGACCATATTTCTTAATGGCATCTTCATCAATGAAGTCATCCATAACCTCACCAAACGGATTTTCTGGATAAACCGTATCGGTAAAGTTGAAGTAGCGACGATAATGGCCAAAGCCAACATAGCGAGCATTGGCGATGTTCTTCCATGCCCAATACTGTGTAGTCATCTCACAGTACATTGGGTTTTTCTCGGTAATGGTATCGCCCTCATCGTCGTGGAGCATATACGTAAAGCGATTACTCTTATGACCTGGTCCCACCTGAATAGGCTGAAGGTAGTTGCTTGCGGGAACATCAACATCTTTATGAGAAGTGATAAGAATGCGAATAGGCTGCTGCTCAAACATCTTTACCATGTGCTTTCTTTCTAGATATTCCATGTGCTCATCGGCAATCTGTTTCATGCGAACTGCCCTGTCAAACGACAGTCCCTCATCCTGATGCATGAGAGCAGCATATTTCTTTGCATACGTCCTGTAGCGATAGGCATCACTGTCTTCTGGAAGCTCTGTATCAGTAGCAATAGCCTCGTAAGCAATATCTCTTACAAAGCGATAGAGCTCTCGAGCTGCTACTGATGGTCCAAAGAGGATGGCAAACGGCTCAAGAGCAGCCTCTTGATCTTCAGGAGCAAGACGGAATCTCCACTCAGCACTCAAAAGCTCCAGCAATCTATGCTTCATACCCCTAAACGAATTGAGATGAGCAATAGTATCTGTCTTGCCAATATAAAGTTCTACTTGATCAATGTTGTCTAAGAACTGATAGCAAAACTCTCCGAACTTATCTAAAGAAATACGAGAAGCACCAGTTACTCCGATACCATAGTGGTACAAAAAGCCTCTGCAAGACTCAAAACCATCGGCAGTCTGAGCCTTATCTGCCAGGATAAATACCTCATAGGCATCTTCTGCTCTTACCAGGCGCTCCGAAGTCATCTCTGCAAAGGCAGAGCGGAAAAGCTCTCCGCGATACAAGCGTTGCGTAGCGCGCCAATCAAGCTTCTGCCCATAGCCCTCATCATAAATAATGCGTAGGATATCATCGCCTTGAGTAAAGTCTGATTGCTGGTTAATGTAGCTTTCAAAAGACTTTGCATCAGCTGGGTCAACACCATTTTCTGGAATAACGGTAATACCAAGGTGGAGAATATCAACAGGGTTCTGATCAATACGAGCAACTACCTGCTCAAGAAAATCAGGAGTAACCTCATCATCACCGTCTAGGCAAAAGACCCACTCGCCTTTTGTATGAGCTGCAGCAGTTTTACGTGCAAGATGAAGTCCCTGGTTAGTTGCATGAGTAACAACTTTGAACCTTTTGTCATCCCCTACTGCCGTAACGATTTTCTCTGGAGTGGAATCTGTTGAGGCGTCATCAACAATAATTGCTTCAAAATCACCAAACGTCTGATTCTTTACACTTTGAATACAACGCCCAATGTACGATTCGATGTTGTATGCAGGAATTACAAAAGAAACCTTAGGCATACCAACTCCTTATAAATAAGCAATCTCAACTATCTTCTATCTTATCTAAAATGTGCCTTCCTGGGGCGCGCAAAAGATGCCTACTCAACGCTCTTCAAGCTCTCCACCATATCAATATTTTTGAGCTTTGGCCGCATAGCAACATACACTAACAGCGAGAAAACAAGTGTGAGTCCAAAAGCAAACCAATAACTTGGTACATGGATAGCACGACCAAACATAACAAGATCAATCTCTGCAGTTTGAACTACAAATCCCTCAAGATATGTTCCTAGAACAAGTCCAAAGAGCGCTCCAAAGACGGCTAATAATGCAATTTCTCTAAAGACGTAAGCATCAACCTCGTGTCGCGTAAATCCAAGTACTTTGAGGCTGGCAATCTCTCTAATGCGCTCTTCAATATTGATATTAGTGAGGTTATACAAGACGATAAAAGCCAACAGAGCTGCGGCCACAATAAGAATGGCTACCACGCGATTAACTACGGCAAGTGATTCTTTGTAGGTATGAATAGCCTCATTGACATCATCTACTGTTGCAACTCCTGCCTGGTTAATAAGCTTTTCTCCAAACGCATCTCTTGTTGTTTGATCCTCGGGAAGCGTTGCATACCAGCCATCCGTGGCGTCATCTTGAATGCCCAGGGAATGCCATGCAGAAGGTCCCACATATAGATACGACCCAACGTAATTCTCGGCAACTCCTGTAATAGTAAGCGTGCTTGGCTCACCTGAAGCGTTTCCAATTCTGTCTTGAGCATAGACCTGAATGGTATCTCCCACACCTACACCCAGCCGTTTTGCAAGCTTTTCTGTAATGACAACCGAATCTTCTCCAAGCTCTATTGCCTGACCAGAAAGACGATTGCGCAGGGTAACTAAGCCCGTGAGGTCTTGAAGAGAATTACTGGTCATAATAGTTGTTCTTGTAAGCGAGCCTGCCTTTTGTGTAGGTGACTCAAGAAGAACATTTTCTCTTGTTATGCGATGAATGTTTGTGGCACCCACTTGATTAAGCTCTGCATTAATCTGATTAGCTTCTTCACTTGAAACATCGGAGGTCATTCCCACAATGTAGTCATAATGCGAGATAGCTGGCCATTGGTTATCAATGATGTCGCTAATAGAATCTCTAAGGCCAAAAGCCACTAACAAGAGTGCAGTACATCCAGCAATTCCTACGAGCGTCATAATCAAGCGCCGCTTATAACGGACAAGGTTTCTGATTGTAACTTTCCACGAGAAAGACAATCTGGACCATAGAGGCTCAACGCGCTCAAGTAAAATCTTTGAGCCCGCTTTTGGAGCTTTTGGAAGCATGAGACTAGAAGGCTCTTCTTTCAGAGAGGACAAAACGGCGGCCATGGTCGAAAGAAGCGTAATGCCTATACCAGAAAGTCCCGAAAGCAGCGCGCTATTTAGCTGGATAGGATAAGGAGCTCCCCCATTTGGGATGGTATAAATTGACCCGTATGCAGAGATAATAACGCCTGGCAACACTTGACTTAAACATGCTATGCCAATAACGGAACCCAAAAGTGAGGCAAGCAAGGCATATAACAGGTACTTTGCCGCAATCTGAGCAGTTGAATAACCAAGCGCCTTATGAACACCAATAAGCGTACGCTCTTCAGATACCATGCGCGTCATACTGGTAAGTGACACCAAAGCAGCCACCAAGAAGAACATCAACGGGAACACATTGGCAATATCGTTGATACGCTCAGAGTCTGCTTGATAAGCTGCAATACCAATCTCTTTTGTGCGATCAAGTACATACACATCAGGCTCTTTAAGCTCATCAATCTTCTTTTGTGCCTCATCAATTTTTGCCTGGCCATCAGCAAGCTGTTTCTCAACCTCAGTGCGTTGCTCCTCAAGGCTCTGCCTTCCCTCGTTAGTCTGAGCCTCTGCGTTTTGGAGAGCCGTTTGTCCTGCGTTCAGGCGGCTAAGCGACGCGGCAAGTTTATCCTGAGCTGCAGACAGCTGATCTGCAGTAGTGCTTCTTGCTTCACTCAAGTCCTGGCGCGCCTGAGCTACCTGAGACTCTGCCTCATGTAGTTGAGCCGTGCGCTGATCTAGCTCTTCTCGCGCGGCTGCTAAAGCCTGCTGCTGGGAAGCAAGCTCTGTCTCTGCAGCGCCAATCTGCGCCTGTGTGGCGAGAAGGGCGTCCACTTGCGAGGTTGGTAGACCTAAAGCACTGAGCTGCTGCTGTGCATCTTCAAGGGTAGAAGCCGTAATTCCTTGCGCAGCAAGTCCTGCGAGAAACGCATCTCTACCCGCTTCAAACGCACTCTTTTGCTGTGTAAACGTTGCTTGTCCTGCATTGTAGGCCGCAAGACCAGCCTGATACTGAGCTTCTCCTGCACTAAGCTCAGCCGTTCCCTGGGCTATCTGTGCCTCTGAAGCTGTAATCTGAGCTTCCGCTTGTGCAAATTGCTGCTCAGCACTGTAGCGCGAAGCTGTAAGCTGCTGACGTCCTGCATCATATTGCTTCTGACCATCATCCAGCTTTTGCTGCTGAGCGGAAATTTGTGCCTCCGCATCATCAAGCTTCTTCTGAGCATCCCCTAGTTTATCCGCGGCCTCTTGTCTTGATTGCTCCAGCTTTTGACGAGCCTCATCAACCTGAGTTTGAGCGTCATCTTTGAGCTCTTGCAAACGAAGAGCAGCAAGCGACGGATTCATCTGTGTAATGCGTTCTGCAACGCTATCAACAGCGCTCTGATACGCCGATGAGCCGCTCTTATACCTGGTAGCACCCTGAACTGTCACATACACTTCGGTATAAGGGTCATCATCTGCAAAAGCATCTTCAGTGACATACACAAATTGCTGCACAATGCCATTGCCTAACGATGTAGTACCAAAATTGCTGACATACGGATACGTTGGCGCATTTACAAAACCAACAACCGTGTACGAGCCGCCCTTTAAATGAACGCCGTTTGAAGTATCTGGCAGCTCAATCTGTTGACCAAGGCTAATATCTGCACGTTTCTTGGGATCTGCGCTCATCACACACTCGTAAGGTCCTTGAGGAAGTCTTCCTTCAACCACTATTGGCTGGTTAAGCTCACCGGGTCTAAAAGAACTCACACGAGCAGTAGATTGCGATGACGTCAGTGTAGCCATAACGTCTACCGTCCGAGAAGGCATAACCGTTTCAACACCCTCAACTGACGCAAGGGCGGAAACGTCCTTCTCGCTTAATCCAAGTGTTGAGATGACGCGAAGGTCATAGAGATGCTGGTTTGCATAAAACGCATGAGCCGCTTCTTGCATGTCAGGGCTTGCCATTTTGAGTCCCGCAAAGAAGCCGCAGCCCAACGCAACAATTCCTGCAATTGCAAGAAATCTGGCGAGAGACCCTTTGATGGTCCGAGTAATCTCGGTAAAAAGAGCGCGGGGCATAACTACCACTCGACAGTAAGCGCGTCAGCTGGGTGTTGATTAATTTCTACCGATTGAGCTTGACCCTCTTTAACGTGGATTACCCTATCGGCAATTTGAGTGAACGCAAAGTTGTGCGTGACAATAGCCACGGTCTTATGCTGCTCTTTGCACATATCCTGCAAGAGCTTAAGAATTTGCTTTCCTGTTTTATAATCCAGCGCACCTGTTGGCTCATCGCAGAGCAGAAGACGCGGATTCTTTGCCAAAGCGCGTGCAATAGAAACGCGTTGCTGCTCTCCACCGGAGAGCTGAGCTGGGAAGTTATCCATACGATGCTCAAGACCAACAGCTCGAAGTGCATCTTCTGGCTGCATAGGGTCAAGACAAATCTGAGAAGCAAGCTCAACGTTTTCTTTTGCAGTGAGATTAGGAACAAGATTGTAAAACTGGAAAACAAAGCCAATGTCATGACGGCGATAGAGCGTTCTTTCTTTTTCCGAAAGCCCGCCAATTTCTTTTCCGTCTAAATAAATAGACCCGGAGGTACAGGTATCCATACCTCCGAGCATATTTAAGACAGTTGTTTTACCGGCACCTGATGGGCCAACAATTACGCAAAGCTCGCCCTCTTCTATGGAGAAGTTCATGTCATGGACAGCGTGTACCTTGACGGAGCCCATGGTATACGTCTTTGTTACCTCTTTAAATTCAACAAAAGACATACGGTTCTCCTATAAGTAAGAATTCCTCCAAACAAGAAGAGAGTGTGTGAGCAACTACTCCTGTGGAGCCTCAGGTGCTGCTGGAGTTGCTGGTGCCTCAGGTGTTGCTGCAGCCTCTGCAGTTACAGGAACTACAGGAGCAACCTCTGCGCCCTCGGTAGCAAGAGGCATTGGAGAAACAACAACCTCTTCCTCCTCAAGATCAGCCTGACGCTGGTCAAACTCTTTCTTAGCACGAACCCAAATGAGAAGTGCAAGAAGAGCCGTGAGGAACAAGAAGCTCACAATCATGATGTTAAGAATAAGGGTGGTGAAGTTTACCGCCTGGCTGATAGAAATCATCACAGAGAGCTCGGTAAGTGCGGAAGTCAAACCAACTACAGAGAGAATGGAAAGACCCCACCTAAGACGAGGACGGAAGCCCCTCAAAAGACCTGAAACCGCAGCAAAAAGATAGCACAGGAAAATAATGTAGGTAATACGTGCAAGAATCAGAGAGATGGGATTTGTCTGACGAGTTGCAAAGTTAAATACCGTGTGGAAATAGCTGAGATACTGAACTGGTGCAACAAAATCAATGATGATAAAAATGAGAGCCACAATTGCTGGAATGGCAATCTTTGCTTTGGGGTTCATGAAACCTCCTCGATTTCTTTATACGACCTGTCTATTTTATCGTATAAACCTATGACCAGTGTGGTAAGTCATGAAAGTCTTTTATATGGTCTTGAGCTTCTTGTTCTCTTTCTGCCAAGGCTTCTCGTAAACCTTTCAGAGCATCAAAAGGCATAAATATTTTTGCCCTGTTTGCCCGAGACATACGAGGATGACCATAGTGCATCTGCGATGCAAACGTCTCCTCTTTTACGCTAGCTTCTGCTGGCGAGAAACCCTGTTTAGGCCTCATTGGTTTCTTCTCCACTACGATGTCCTCCAATCTGAGCGTTTCTCTGTCGTGCAGTTGCTTCGGGGAGCAAGTCCATAGCTTTGAGCAAAGAATTCTTACCAAACTTTTTCTTTATGGCATTGATAGTATCTTGACGCTGGCGTTCTCTTTCTAAAACAGTGTTGTCCTGGAAAAGAGAAGTCTGAATACCTGAGCCCGTTTCTTCTTGAGTGTTTCCGAAGGTAAGACCCACGCGGTGCACACTTTCTGAAGGTATTACGCGCTCGTCAAAGAAAGACAAAACCTCTGCCATAAGCTCATCTCTAGAGTTAGTAGGATAAGAGAGCTTCCTAGTGCCACTGCTGGAGGGAATATGTCTTCTCCAGCTCCTATAATCCCCCGTCTGCCTCAGCTCTTCCATCTGGCTCTCTGTTGCCGAGTAGCCAATATAGATGCCAATAGAAGAGCAAACGAGCTTTTGCGTTACAAGCTCTAAAGACAACGCCTCAACCATCTCTTTAAAGATAAGACGCGCGCCCTCTGTATCTCTATTGTGATCAAAGACCTGCGCCGTTGAGACAGAATGACTTTGAGACTTGTAGGCCTTAATATCCGCAATGGTAGTTGGCTCAATTCCCCATGCATGATCAATAAGGATTTCTGCATCAACACCAAATTCTTTATACAAAGGCTCTGTAGGAGCTGTAGCAAGCTGTCCCATGGTGTGAATATTCATTGCCGCAAGTCGCTTTTGAATACCTGCACCAATATGCCAAAAATCAGTTAAGGGCTTATGGTTCCAGAGTTTAAGCTTGTACGACTCTTCATCAAGCTCACCAAAAAAGTTGGGGCTGTGCTTTGCAGTGATATCAAGAGCTATTTTTGCCAGATACAAGTTTGGACCCAAACCACAGGTAGCAGGAATGCCAGTAGTTTTTGCTACATCTGCACGGATTTTCTCGCCCAACTCTCTTGCTGTACATCCATAAAGCGATAAGTACGGTGTTACATCAATAAATGCCTCGTCAATGGAGTAAACGTGGATGTCTTCTGGTGCAATGTATTTGAGATATACCGAATACACATCTGCAGAGCGCTCCACATACAGAGCCATGCGAGGAGGAGCTACCTCATAGGTAAGGTTTTTAGGAATCTCAAAAACACGGCAACGTCCAGGAACACCCAGCGCACGAAGCGCCGGTGAAACAGCCAAACAGATTGTCTTTTCTGTCCTAGTAAGATCTGCCACAACAAGCTTGGCCTTCATGGGATCAAGGCCTCGCTCAACACATTCAACCGATGCGTAAAAACTCTTTAGATCAATAACCAGGTACTGTTTTTGAGAAGGTGCCATGGCCTAGATAAGCACAATGCCTTGAGAAACTTTTTCTGCCACGTCATTACCTACAAGATAACGAACAATCTCAAGACCAAACTTAAGAGCGGTTCCTGCACCCTGACTGGTAATAAAAGAGCCATCAACACAAACCGCATCTTGCGAAAGATTAGCGCCATTCTCTGAAAGAAAATGCTGGAAACCTGGATTGGACGTAGCCTTCTTACCCGCAAGCAATCCACGCTTAGCATAAATTGAAGGAGCAGCACAGATTGCAGCAAGTGCACGACCATTTTCTGCAAACGCATCAACTGCCTGCATAAGTGGCTCACAAGCCTCAAGATTAGTGGTTCCAGGAAGACCTCCAGGAAGCACCAACATGCTGTAATCATCAAACGAGACCTGACTGAGCAACTTATCTGTTAAAAAGGTAACCTGGTGAGAAGAAGTCACGCTCAAGAAATCAGAGATAGACACTTTGTCACAGGGAATACCCGCACGATACAGGACATCAACAACGCTCAGTCCCTCAATCTCTTCACAACCATCAGCAAAAAAGACAGCAACGCACTTGTCAGTACATGGTGTAAACATCTGACTCCCTTCTCGACTAAAACTAGTACAAGTGTACGCCTTTTTATACAAAAAAGGACACTCAAGTTTGTGCTTGAGTGTCCAAAATTTTACCCAGTTAGACTGTTACAGGAAGTACCTGCTAAGCCCTCTATAATCTGGCGAGAAACCCTACTCCTCGCTAATGCCCTCGTTAATAGCCTGAGCAATAGCTTCCTGATCATTAGAGCTACGAAGTAAAGACTTAAACTCATCTCTCATCAGAAGGACAGCGGTCTTAGAAAGAAGCTTGATGTGAGTAGTGCCAGCCTCTCCATCTGGAACAAGCAGTGCAATAGCAACATCAACGGGCTTCTCGTCAAAAGAAGGCCACTCAAGAGGGGTGCTGTTCTTGAAGACAAAGACAGCTGCGTCCTTGATAGCAGCATCTTTTGCGTGTGGAACTGCAAAACCGTCAGTCATGCCGGTCTCGCCCATTTCCTCACGAGCCAAAAAAGCATTGTAAACAGCGTCTGCATCGTCAGTTACGCCAGCTTCCAGTGCCTTGTCAGCAATAAAACGCAGGACATCATTACGGCTCGCTGCGTTCTGGTTTACAAAAACATTGTCTGCCTTAACAAAACCGCTCATGAATCTTCCTTCCGTATGTTTGAGCTTAGTGGCTCAGTAACTTCGTATGTAGTAATAATACCCGCAATGAAACAAAATTTGCCTTGAGAAACTTTACTTTAAAGCCATCCTCAGAATCTGCTGAACATCTGCTGTTTTAAGCTGCATAAAGTTGCCTGCATGATCTCCACCGCGAGCGTCAATAGTGCCCTCAGCCATCTGAAGAATATCCTCTTCAGAAGGGTCTACTCCAAGCTCTGCAAGGGAGGTTGGCATACCAATTGCATGACACCACTGATTCCACGCCTCAATTCCTGCAAGACCCGTAGCTGTTGGATTATGGAAGTTGTTTTGAACTCCAAAAACATTGACGGCAAACTGCGCAAAGCGCTCTGGATCTTGGCTCATAACGTACTTGGCCCAACTTGCCCAAATTGCCGTAAGACCAGCACCATGAGCGACGTCATACTTTGCGCTGAGCTCATGCTCAATGGCATGAGAGGCAAAATCGCTTACGCGACCAGTTCCGGTAAGTCCGCAGTGAGAAAGCGACGAGGCCCAGAGCAAATCTGCTCGTGCAGCGTAGTTCTCTGGCTCTTTGACGGCAACCAGAACAGCTTCTTTTACGGTACGCAAGAGTCCCTCAGCCAGCTCGTCAGTGAGCGCCACGTCCTTCTCGAGCGTAAAGTAGCGCTCCATGGTGTGCATCATGATATCTGCGCCTGTTGATGCCGTCTGATAAGCGCTTACAGAGTAAGTGAGCTCTGGATTCATGATCGCAAAGCAAGGACGACCGCTCTGATGGTGATAAGAACGCTTTAGAACGCGACCATCAGCCAGCGTAATGTTCATGACGGAAGAATCCGAGGTCTCAGAGCCAGTTCCTGCGATAGTGGAGATGACGCCAATAGGAGCTGCCTTTGAAACACTGACCTTATGCAAATAGAGGTCTTCAAGAGAGACATCATTGGCTAAGCCGTATGCAATAGCCTTAGCAGAATCCATGACAGATCCGCCGCCGATAGCCAAAATGAAGTCAACACCCTCGCGTTTTCCCAGCTCTACAGCTTCTTCTGCAAGCTCTAACCGAGGGTTAGGAACAACTCCACCACAGTCAACATACGCAATTCCAGCATCGCTTAAAAGCTGATGAATCTGGTCAAGCAAGCCGCTCTTTACCACATGATTGCCACCAAAATGCACCAGCACCTTGGTACCTCCGTGAGCAGAGACAAGCTCTGCCGCACGAAGCTGAGTATCTTTTCCAAAAACCACCTGAGTAGGTACAACGTACTCAAAATTAACCATGACCAAAGACCTTTCTTACCTACTCGAGCAACATCTTAAGCGCGAGGCTCTTCTCCCCACCAGAACGTTGCAACAGTTCCAGGGCCAGTATGAACGCCAATTGTTGCACCAATAGTAAAGATGTTGATATCGCCTGTCTGAGGAAGCTTCTCTTGAATAAGCTCTTTAACAGCCTGAGCATCAGAAGCGCACTCGGAATTAGAGATAAACACTTTACGCGCATAAGCATTTCCCTGCTCAGCGGTTTGAGTCATAATCTCAACGACGCGAGCAATTGCCTTCTTTTTGCCACGTGCCTTCTCTTTAACGGCCAAAGAACCGTTGGCCTCGATATCCATAACAGGACAAATGTTAAGCATGCCGCCAAGCAGGCCAGCTGTCTTAGAAATGCGACCACCACGAACAAAGAAGGTCAAATCTGTTGAGAAGAACCAGCCATACACACGGTGACGAGCCTCTTTGGCCCATGCAACTGCTTCGTCAAAAGACAGACCCTCATCGCGCTTATCGGCAAGACCGTCTACCAGCAAACCATAGCCAGAAGATGCCTGCAGAGAGTCAACAACCTCAATCTTTCTGTCAGGAAACTCCTGCTCAATTTCTACCTTTGCCTGGCAAGCAGACTCATACGTTCCAGAAACGCCAGAACTCAACGAAACATGAAGAACGTCTTTGCCCTCCTCAAGGAAAGGACGCCAGAAGGCCATGTACTCACCAATTGATACCTGTGAAGTACGGCACTCAGCGCCTGCAAGCATCTTTTTATAGAGGTCAGCTGGTGCATTAGTGCGACCAAAGTCATCCTTGCACTGGACACCATCAAGCTCGTAGTTGAAATATACGTATTTCACATCACGTGACTGAAGGTACTTCTCACTTACATCGGCCGTAGAGCAACAGGTCAGAACGTAGTTGGACATACGAGTCTCCTTGAAATATCTTCTTGCATAAAAACAATCGCACACACTTATTTTTCTTGCAGATGTGAGTATACTTCTAATCTCATTTTTATGCTGCTTGTGGGGCGTTCCAAGTGCAAAATCACGTATACTTGCACGCGTTTGATTTTCTCAGAACACTACCTATACCTTAACTTTTACCTTCGACGGGAATGGATAGCGCGTGGCATCATCAGATCTTTCTACTAGAAACTCTTCCGGACTCACACTAGATACTTCTTCTACGCTTGTATGGAAGTTTGCTCTTCTTATCTGCGCACTTATCTGGGGCGGGTCATTTGTCGTTATCAAAGATGCAATTAGTTATATCTCGGCAGCTTGGCTTATGACCTTACGTTTTGTCTTTGCCGTAGGTATTGTTGCCATCATCTTTAGAAAAAAACTTAAAGAACACTTGAATGTCACACATATCAAATACGGCGTGCTCTTAGGCGTTCTTAACGGTCTAGGATTTCTGTTCCAAAATGGAGCTCTTGCTTATACCACTGCAGGTAAAGCTGCTTTTATTGCATCAATTTATTGCGCGATGATTCCGTTTGTAAACTGGCTCATTGCAAAGAAAAAACCTCATGGAACCAGTATTTTTGCAGCCTTTTTATGCGTAGCTGGCATTGGTCTTATCTCACTGGGCACTGATTTTTCGTTCTCGTTTGGCTTGGGCGAGCAGATGACATTGCTCTCAGCCATTATTTTTGCCTTCGTTTTTGTGCTTACTGCCGAGCTTGCTCACAAATACGACATCATCACACTTACGGTGGTGCAGCTTGGCGTGAGCGCCCTTCCCTGCCTTGCCTACGCGCTTTGCTTTGAAACGGTTCCCAATTTTGCGGCACTGCCCATAAATGCCTGGGTTGCCCTCGCCTACATCACTCTTATTGCAACCGCACTGACTGGTGTTTTGCAGAACCGCGCACAGAAGTCAGTTACTCCTGTTCAGGCCTCACTAATAATTTCTCTGGACAGTATTTTTGCAGCAGTTTTTGGCGTGATCTTCCTTGCCGAAGTTATTACCCCTACAATTTTCCTGGGCTTCATTGTTATCTTTGTTGCTATCTTTATCAGCGAGCTTGGCGAGAAACCCGCAGAGCCCCAAACTTCTTCAGAAAACTAAAGCTCTCTATACAACACGACCCTAAACAAAAAGCCCGCATATGATGTGACCCCCAAAAGTTAGACTTTTTTAGCGTAGCAGTTTATATGGCTGCTACGCTATTTTTATGCAGCCAAGAGTCTAAGCCTGTATTGCACTGGACTTAACCATCCTA
>CALKRF010000108.1 GCA_937990665.1 uncultured Atopobium sp. | reverse complement strand
AGCGTCGACGTTATTTCTAACAACAAACGTCCACAAAGATAAAAACGCAACGTGTACTAAATAAAGTATGCCAGAACCGGTAGGTAGCCCGGTCGTCTCGTAGGTATGAGATAAGTAACCTTCCCTCCTTGGGTTGTCCGTTCTTTGTGTAACTACATACAAGGAGGAATTCCATGAATCGATCTAGCGTCACGCTAACCGTTTTATTTGATGCTCCCTTTTGGGTCGGCGTCTTTGAACGTGTTGAAGACGATAAGCTTACAGTGGCAAAAGTTATATTCGGCGCAGAACCAAAAGACTATGAAATATATGACTTTATACTCAAGAATTTTTATCGCCTTAAATTTAGTCCATCATTGGTTATTGAAAATAACCGTACCTTTGAAAATCCCAAACGAAAACAACGTGCTGCACGCAAACAGATGCAGAAAACAGGTATAGGTACCAAATCGCAACAGGCCCTACAGCTACAACTTGAAGCTAGAAAAATAGAACTTAAAAATTTCAACAAAGTACAACAAGCAGTCCTAAAACAACATCAATTTGAGCTTAAGAAACAAAAACATAAAGAAAAACATCGAGGCCATTAATAGCTAACTTTGCTTTCGTGCTTATGAAGCTCGCCATTCTTTTCAAGCTTCATATCAAGCCACCAAATTGGAATTGGAAGAATTTCATCAATAGGTTGAGTATTGTCCCAGATATCGATAAATTCACGCGTTTCTCTGTCGTATAAGAATTTGCAATATACGTGATAATCAGGGGCTGAAAACTCTCCACCATAGAATCCGTCATCATACTCAATGTTATGAAAATAAAAATTAATATAATAACTGCCCATTTTTGCCTCACTTAGTAATGAATGCCTTTTGAGAATACATTTCATAAATCCATTTTCAAGCATGTAAAAAGAAAGATAAGACCTAAAACCAATCTTAGTGGGTACTACAATGGACAGTAAAACTTAACGTATTTTACTCTCCTCTTGTACTTCCTCTTTCCTGCATACATCGTTCGCACACAAGACGCGTCAAGGAAACGAACCTCCAACGCAAAGAGTCAGACAGCCACAAGAATATCGACGAGAAGCTGCATGAGATGATCTTCGAACACCTAGATTACAGAAGTATCAAGATTCTAAAGAAGGGCTAGGCGCACAGTTCGGACAGAATAGGCTTCAACGTCATAGATGCCGAGGGGCTCGTCTTCGTAGATGACGCCACCAAGTACGGAAGTTACAACATGCCCAAAGAGGAGCCTGACCAGGAGTACTTTGAGTGCATTGCAGCGTCCTACCTCGCCGAGGCCGAGGTGGAGAACCTCACCAGCATCCACTACGACACCGTCAGCCTTCTGATGACGGACTTCAAGAAGGTTCTCCTAGTCACCACAAGAACTCCCTCAACGATGGGAGGTTCCTAATGCAACCCTGCCCAGGACATTCGAACTCGTGGCAGGGTAAGCAAGTTGTCAAAGGGACTATCCTTTTACTCGTTTTAATTCGTCTCAAGTATCAGGCCTGATGCAACGAGTTGACCAGGATAACGATCTTGTAAATGGTTCAACACAGCAAGACAAGCGCGCCTTATTGCTTCATCGTCAGGTGATTGGTCCCTATCGAATATCGACGCGCCATGTGACTGATCGTTGCATACTGTATAGATAAACTCACAATCGCGAAGGTCGCTGCACTCTTTTGCATTGAGGTAATGGAGCAAATCGGGCTCTGCTGGATTATCAAAACGCCAAAGTGTTTCGATAACCTGTCGTATCGAATTGCCTGTAGTATGAGTTGGATTTCTGCCTTCAATTGCGACATGATACAAATCCTGTAAATGCTCACTATAAGGAGTGATATAGTGCTTGTCGCATTTGCTAATCTCAGCACCATGTAATGTGTAGAGATCTTGGACAATTTTATTCCTCGCCAACATGTTAAAGAAGGCGCTGTTGTGAGTCAGCAGGAGGAATCTCACTCGCAGATCACCGGATTCGTCAAATAGTCTGTTCAAATCTCTAATAATCTGAACGACGCTATAAACATAATGATAGTCGAGGCTCGAAATCGGATCGTCAATTACAAAGAACAGCTTCTTCGCATCATCATCGTTTTCAAGCAGATTCCATGTCGAAGCCACATAGTGGCAGAATGCGAGAACAAATTTCTCGCCGTCACTCATTATGTCTTCAGCATCATCTCCGAGCTCAACGTCGCCGAGAGAAATGGTGAAATTATCTGGTTTGAAGATATATCTTGCACCAAATACGCTACGAATAAGATCTGCGAGCATATTGGCAACCTGCTGTCTTTTTGGCCGTCGACCTTTAGATTCAGCTTCTTTTATTTCAGCATCGAGGCTTTTAAATTGATCAAGAAGCTCCGTGCGCTCCAAAATAATCTTGTTACACTCGTTGCGTACTTTATATTTTCTCTCAATACATAGCTCATTTTTAGCGTCAGTCATCTCTTTTTTAAAATTGTTTGCCGCTAGATCAAATTTACGGAAAGCTTCTTGTATAAGCGAAATCTGCTCTCTTATGCTTTCAAGCAAAACTCTTAGAGATTCGACACTGTCCGATGAGAGAACTAATGAAATATTCTCTTTCTTCTTGTCGAGAACATCGTTGACAGCAGTTGCTACATTCTCCACTTCAGAATATTCAGGAAGTTTCTCCAGTGAGATTTTCGCAATGTTGTTAAATGCGCTCTTTAGAGAGTCAAATGTAGTCGCCTTTGCTCGATAGTCGGAGCAAAGAGAATTATAGTTATTTAAGAATCCTCTTAACGCATTAATTTGACCATCTATGGCAGATATGGTCTTAACCTCTTGACCCTTCAAATACTCCTCATACATATGAATAAGTTGAAGAGCACTATCGTCAAATTTCCTGCCACAAAACGGACAATCATCTACCCCTGTCTCCTTAAGAAATGCCAGACCTTGCTCGACAAATACCTTCTTTCGACGCATAGAATCAGCAAAATCTTCTGCAAAGCTCTCCCTTGTATATGACGTCTCCAAAATTTCTTTGAGCACATCAAGCGACAGGGTCGTATCGTCAAAAACAAGACCAGCAAGAATCGGGATATCGTCGGGCAGATTGTTTAGAGCGTTAAATTTCGCAAGAGCAGCGTCGTATCGATTGGTGCGATTCTCCAGTTTAAGAACGTTTTCTGTTGTTAATGTTTTATATTCGGTTAAGCGCGACAGTTTATAATTCTTGAGCTCCGACTGTGCTTGGGCAACTGCGCCATCTATCGCAATACGTTTTTGCTTGCCCTTCTTTCCGAGATCATCAAGTTGCTTCCTTTTGTCTGACACATCAATGTTCTCTCGACCAACGATATAGCCAGAAAATACATCACCGTTAATCGAATAATGCTGAGACTGCAGATTATCTCTCACGTAATCGGTATTGAAAACATGAAACAGGTATCCCGTGTCGTTCACTATGGTTGGATTATCTCCACGAGTTTTGCTAATATGCAGTTTCCCAGAACTGTCCTTCCCGCTAAACGAAAACTCAAACTCACCAGTTGAGTCAGCGTGATTTATCATCGTGTCACTAACCGCTGTTGCACAGTCTTGATCCGCAGCACGAAATAGTCGACTGATACAAGTCTTACCTTGCCCGTTTCCCGCATAGACAGCAACTTTTGAAGTGCTGAGCTGGAGTTTAGCGCTTAAACAATTCTTGAACAGCCCGAACCCCTTTAATGTGATATTCCACGTTAGATTTGTTCCCATTTCAATCACGCCGTCCTTGAGTTTTGTTTGCGCTCGTCAGTTGCCCAACCCGAGCAGTTCTACAAAGTGAGATAAGTCAAGAATATCACTTGTACTACCATCGAGCCTCTATGCATTGTCATACAGGTGAAATTCCACTGCATCATACAGGTATGTGCGGAGCTTATCGATATTCATCCGCACATGCCATTTCACAGAATCAGGTGCCGTACCTTCCGTCATATTCCTAATATCATCACATACGTGAAAACAGGATGATGTCATCGTACTCATACTGCTTAAAACTGAAGTGCAGAAAGTCTGCGATATCCCAAATGAAACTCATTATCTCTAAATGGTTCATGTTAGTCACTCTTATTTAACCCTTCAATCATCACATGCGAATGAAGACGCTGAAACTAATGCCGCACAGGTTTGCAGCCTCTGCACCAGCTTTTTAAGGTTTCTGGGGATGTGCATAGTGATGGTGTTCATCCCTCCACCGAGTTATTTCTTCAACCTAGTCTCGGTAGCGCCGCTGTGTACCAACTCCGAATACGTTGCCTCATGCACCTACCTTTTGAATAAATACAATGTGAATACACTTATAATCTCATCATTAGGACGAAAATCTACTAATACATTATCGGCATAACGATTAGCAAAATACACGCATAACCTTATAAGACCCATTACCATACTAGTTTAAAAAACTGAGAATCTTTCTCATCCAGTATCAACATGCATCATCCCCAATTCAATGAATTAGTAGAAAACCGCTTCTTCGAAAACTAATACAAACTTGAAAAGACCAAGCAGGAAATGAAATTCCTGCTTGGTCTCTGCAGCGTCGTATGTTCAAATACGTCTATTTCTGAGGATACAGAGCCTCAAGGATCTTCTCGGCAGAATCAAATGCGCGTGGCGAGTAATCGATGTACTCTGAGTATGGAATCTCTACGATGCTCTTGTTGGCAATAGCGGGGACGTTCTGCAGGGAGCTCTCGCCCAGAAGGGTGTCTTTAGCTACAGCGTCAGTTGCTTTATTGCGCTCTGCGGTGACATAAATAATGACGTCAGGGTTGAACTTAATCAGATTTTCATACGTCAGGCCGTTTGCAGACTGAGTTGTCGCAGGAGTAGCTCCAAGCTGGTCGATGATAGTAAACTCAAGGCTCTTCTCGCTACCTCCAAAGAGACCAAACGTGCCGTCCTTGAGGTTGGTCATAACCAGTACAGTCTTCTTTGCATCTTTCTCGTGAGCCTTAACTCGCTCGTTAATGGCGTCAAGGCGCTTCTGAAGGTCAGCGGTATAAGTGTCAGCGTTGCTCTGAACGTCAAAAATAGATCCAAGATTCTTAATGTCAGAAATAATTCCGGCAAGCGTTGGATCGCCCTGCTCAGAAGATGCAAGCTGAGTATAGACAGAAATGCCAAGGTCAGCATAGTCCTTTGGAGAAGTCTGGTCCTTTGAAGTGAAGAGACGGGAACGTCCCACAATAAGGTTTGGATTAGCGGCAACAACAACCTCGCGAGAAAGGCTCTTCTTATCGCCCAGCTGATTAATTTTCGCATACTCGTCAGCAATATCTGAAGGCATTGGTGCGTCAGGCTTGATGGTGCCAATAATCTTGGAGCCAAGACCCAAACGCAGCAGAATCTCGGCTGCAGAGTCTGTCAGGGTAACAACACTCTCAGGGGCCTTGTCAAACTTGGCCTCAAACTCGTTGCCGTCACCGTCATAGAGCTTGAACGATACGGGATAGCTCGTATTGGCCGACTTCTTTTCTTCAGTAGCAGGGGTAGATGGACTAGACGTTGCATTGTTGCATGCAGTCAGACCCAGTCCAGCAGCAGTTGCAGCAAATCCTGCTGCAATGCTCAAAAAATTCCTTCTCGTAAAGAGATTTGAACTTACACGAGGATCCATAGGATATCCTTTCATTCATCTGTTGATACTCAACAGGCGATTAATACACGTAATCAATGCTGATGCCGTTTCCAGCAGTTGATGGGCGGACCATGCCCTCAACGCCATACACATCAGCAAGTAGCTTAGGGGTCACAATGTCCTCAGGCGAACCCTCGGAAACAATGGAACCCTCTTGTAAAAAATACAGGCGGTCGACATAGTGAGCTGCCATCACAATGTCATGCAAAACAGCCAGGCAGCTGATACCAAGGTTGCGAACAAGTCGCAAAATATCAATCTGGTACGTAATATCCAGGTGATTAGTAGGCTCATCAAGCACCAGAAACTCTGGTTCCTGAGCCAACGCACGAGCCAACATGACACGTTGTTTCTCGCCACCTGAAAGCGTGGCAAAAGAGCGATCTTCAAAGCGAGAAAGGCCAACTTTCTGAATAACGTCAGAAACGATTGACTCGTCGTGATCGGATTCTTTTGATAGCGCCGACTGATGTGGACTGCGTCCCAGCGACACAATCTCGCGAACGGTAAAGTCAAAGGACAACGAGTTAAACTGGCTTACAACTGCAACTTTGCGCGCAAAGTCACGTCGTGATATCTCAGCGGCGTCGCGATCGTCCCACAAAATCTGGCCGTCATAGCGATGACCAAGGCCATAAATTGCCCGCAAAAGCGTGGACTTACCTGATCCATTGGGGCCAAGAATGCCCACAAACTCGCCGTCTGCTACATTGAGCGAGACGTCCTTTACGATTTGCTTGTTATGAATGGCGACCGATACATTTTGCACGTCAAGGCGCATGTTACTCACCATCCCTAAAGCTGTAGTTGCGGGCGACCATGATGTAGACAAAGAACGGTGCACCTACAACAGCAGTTAGGATGCCAATAGGAACCTCGGCGTTGCCCAGGATGGTTCGAGCGCAGGCATCTGCCCAAAGAATGAAAATAGCTCCCAGTACCAGCGCAGTTGGCACCAGTCTTCGGTGATCGGATCCAACAAACGAGCGCGCAATATGCGGAATGATTAGGCCAACAAAACCGATGGTTCCCACTGATGAAACCAGCGTGCCAACCATGAGCGCAGAAATGGTCAAGTATGCCCACCTGCACAAATTGGTATTGAGACCAAGCGTTGTAGCAGCCTCGTCTCCCATCAGAAGCACATTGAGGGAGCGGAACTGTGTAAGGAAAAACACACTGACGAGAAGTACTACAACAACGGAAACGCCAACGTTTCCCCAACTTGCTCGCGCCAAAGAGCCCATGGTCCAAAACTTCAAATCCATCATGCCCTCAGCATTAGCTGCGATTGTAATAATGAAATTAGACAGCGCTGTGAACAGGGCATTCAAAATCATGCCCGAGAGAACAAGCTTTGACGACGTCATATGTCCGCCTGTAGACGCCAGCAACAAAACGCCAATCGTGGCAATTGTTGAGCCAATAAACGAGAACAGTGGCACCGAAGAAATTCCCACAACGTGTACCGCGCCGGCTCCAAGCATGATGGCACAGGTGGCTCCGCACGAAGCTCCTGATGAAATGCCCAAAATATACGGTTCAGCCAAGGTATTTTGAACTGACGCCTGCATGACAACACCCGCAAGAGCAAGGCCAGCTCCAGCTACCACACCCAAGATGATGCGGGGAAAACGTAGCGACCAAACGACCTTCTCGACAGGTCCTCCTGCAGCTAGAGCCTCCGGTAGCGGCATGCCAAAAAGATGATGTGTCAGCACGGCATATGCGTCTTGCAGGGAGACACCAATGGCGCCCATCGTTGAAGTTATTACAATGCTCGCTGCCAGAATTGCAACGAGAACTCCCATGAAAAGACGGAACGGTCCGGCTTTTCTTATCATACAATACCC
Organism: uncultured Atopobium sp.; assembly: GCA_937990665.1. Classification (GTDB taxonomy): domain Bacteria; phylum Actinomycetota; class Coriobacteriia; order Coriobacteriales; family Atopobiaceae; genus Lancefieldella. The sequence continues at coordinate 12,161 of CALKRF010000108.1, read as the reverse complement.
CTCTAAAGTGACGCTGCGTTTTTGCGCACAACATACAACGTACAATGCGCGTTACACAGAAGCAGCGGAATTTTTCGAAAGTTAACTATATATTACTTTTTGAGTTGTGAGAAGACTGTGAGTTGAGAAATGCTTAAAATACCTACATCCCTTTGTGGGATGCTCTCCGCGAGGCGGCTACTGCGAGATGACGCCGGCGCCAACAGGCAATAACAGACGAGGTCAGACAAGGAACTTCATGGATTTATCAGCTCTACCAGACAACACAATCACTATCGGAGAACGCTCCGCGGTTCCTGGTCTTCTTGTTATTCTCCATGGCTCGCTGCTGATGCCCAAGATAGCTGCGCTTCTTGCTTCTGGGAAACTTGACGCGGCCAAGCTCCCCCAATGCCTTGTCATTACTGCACCGTCGAATCAAGATTGCTATTCCCCTTGGCCAGCGGCAAGCGCGCGAACAGAAGCTCCAAATTTTGGAGGATTTGGAAGAGAGTTTCTTTCTGACGTCGTACTTCCAGCTGTCGAGAAGTACGCTGCTCTAGCTACTCATACCGCAGAGGATACATGTCCTCTTACCTTGCTAGGCTATTCTTTATCGGGTTTATGCAGCCTTTTTGAGATGCAGACAACCTGCCGCTTTGACCAGTACCTTCTTGCGAGCCCAAGCACGTGGTTCCCTAATTTTGTTGAAACTTTTGATACCAGCCATGTGCGTTCGAACATTCGCTGGTGCATTGCAAGCGGAGAAAACGAAGGTAAAAACCATCCTGAGCCCCTGCGATCAGTGAGGCAGACAACAGACGCGCTGGTAGAGAAGTTGGCGCCTGCTGCTCCGGACTATCAGCGTCTGCTGGATTCTTACGATCATCACAAGGGTCTTGAGCTAAGGTTGCAGCGTTTGCTGAACTTTGGCTTTGATGCGTAGAGGGCGATTTATTGCCGGAGACGATGTTGGTGGCTTGCCCAACGGTCTCCTAAGACAGCCGACCGAGCAGCGGCCTGAGCAGCGCTGATTGCTAATAAAAAACCCGCCGGTGGCGGGTTTGAAATTCTTATGGTCGCGGGGGCAGGATTTGAACCTACGACCTTCGGGTTATGAGCCCGACGAGCTACCAGACTGCTCCACCCCGCAATGTAAACGCTTGCGCGAACAAGTACTATACCTCGCAGCTCTCAGTGAGTCAAGCAAAATCGACGATTTTCTCGCCATGAGGGTGTGACGCTAGCATGCAAGGACCAAGAAAGTTGCACTGTCGCCAGCACAATTGGGGGCAGACGGCTAAACTATTTATACTGTCTTTGGGGCGCTGTGCTTGCGCCAAACAGCTATCGAAGGACTTTTGAGGATGACATTACACGAGCTCCTGGCGCTCTTTACCAGCAAGAACATCGAGTACACTACCGCGCATCTTGACGCGGTGGATCAAAACGCACAGCTTACCGATGTTGCAAGCGATTCTCGTGAGGTCACCCCCGGCTCGCTGTTTGTCTGCAAGGGCGCGCACTTCTCGCCAGCGTATCTGGCAAGCGCGGTGGAGGCTGGGGCTGCTGCGTACCTCTGCCAGCAGTCACTCGCAGAAGAGCTGCAGGTAGTAGCGCCAAACGTGGCAGCCATTCGCGTGGATGACGTGCGCCTTGCCATGGCCTACGCGGCCGCAGGCGTTGCGGGACACCCCGACAAGAAGCTCACCACCATCGGCATTACGGGCACCAAAGGCAAGTCTACCTGCTCATATATGCTGCGCGCCATCCTTGACGGCGACGAGCCGTACTCCAAGTGCGGCGTGATTGGCGGTATTGAGGTGTTTGACGGCAAGGACACGCAGCCCGCGCACAACACCACGCCCGAGGCTCCTGAGCTGTGGCGTCACCTCAAGCACGCCGCGGAGGCCGGCCTCCCCTACGTTGACATGGAGATTTCCAGCCAGGGACTCAAGTACGACCGCACGGTTGGCCTCAATCTGAGCGTCGCGGTGTTCCTAAACATTGGAACCGATCACATTTCCCCTGTTGAACACCCTACTTTTGAAGATTACTTTGAAAGCAAGCTGAAGATTTTTGATCTTGCTCGCGTGGCCGTTATCAACAAGAACACCATGATGTTTGACCAGGTCATGGAGCGTGCGCAGAGGTGCGAGAAGGTCCTGACTTTCTCCACAACCGATTCCGACGCCACCGTTTGGGCGGACGAAATCACCCCTCACCAGGGCATGGTCACATTTACCGTGCACGCGCCAACTTGGACAGGCGCCGCCGCGCTGCCCATGTCCGGCCTCTTTAACGTGGAGAATGCTCTTGCAGCAATCACCGTTGCCGACTACCTGGGCATTCGCGAGAAGGACGCCGTGCTTCCGCTGATGAACGTTAAGGTGCCAGGCCGCATGGAGCTCTTGAGCTCGCCCGACAACAAAGTTACGGGCTTGGTCGACTACGCCCACAACAAGCTTTCCTACCAGAAGCTTTTCTCGTCAACGTCCAAGGAATTCCCTGGTTATGGCCGCTATGTGGTCATGGGGGCCGTAGGCGGTAAGGCGTACAACCGTCGCCAAGAGCTGCCGGAAGAAGCAGCCAAGTGGGCGGACTTGATGATTTACACCACCGAGGACTGCAACATGGAAGATCCTGCGGTGATTTGCGCGCAGATGGCCGAGGCCACGCCCGAGGGCGCCGCGCACAAGATTATCCTTGACCGCTACGACGCCATTTACGAGGCAGTTTCCGCTGCTTACGATGACCCTCGACCGGCGCTGGTGTACCTGCTTGCTAAGGGCGACGAGCCGTTCAACATTATCGGCGGCAAGCACGTTCCGTGGATGACGGACGCTGCCGCGTTCAAAGCTGCTGTTCGCGCCAAGCTGGACGAGTGCGCCGGTCGCAGGTAGCGGGGAGCACGGCGGGCGCGGGTGTCGCTGCAAAGGTTGACGGAGCGAGTCAGAAAAGCGCAGGTGAGTTGGTGGACGATGGTGCTTCGATCCAGATAATCCTTGAGCCGCGCATGATTGAGAAGAATAGTGTGCGTTCTTTAGTTCGCTAATCAGATTTCTGCATATTTGTGTAATAAAATGCATTCTTATGAATACGTAATTTTTGACCTCAAAATTATGTGCCGAAAAAGGTAAAAAATGCGTTTAGTTGGGGATGAAAACTTAAAATTGGTCGATTTATCCCCAACTAAGACGATTTTTTACCGCCTCAAAAACTTTTATCTGGGGAAACGTTGTATGCAGAAACCTGTATTCCCCAACTAAACGCATTTTTTACCACCTGGGTGCGCGGGCGCAGTTACGTCCCAAATTACTCAAACAAGGCGAGAGAATCAGGCTCCATGAGAGCTCTCATGAAGGGGCTTTCGAAATCAGCTTCGGACATACTTCAAAGCGCGCCTGAAAAGTGCAAAGAATCTGTATTTCAGATACAGATTCTTTGACGAAATCAGGCAAATCCACAGATTCTTTGATGAAATCAGGCAGAATTTACAGATTCTTTGCAGAAATCAGGCGCGCGTCTGGCGCATACCCGGGCGCATTGAACGCGCGCCGAACGCACCACTACCTGGCGAGAAACCCCGTCCACTAGCAGCGCTTTCGCACAAGAAAACCCGGTACCCACATGAAGTAGATACCGGGCGGAAAGCACGTTTGTGCAGCTAGCGCGGTCGCGACGCGCGGGCGGCGCTCGCGGCTCGCGAGCGTGTTACTCGTTGTCGCCTGCGGTTGCCTGAGTTGCAGAGATGGCCTGATCGGCATCGGAAGCGTCTGGCCAAGACCAGTCGGTGAATGCTGGGTGATCATAGCCCTTCTCGACAGCAAACTCGAAGGCCTCGGTGCGGAACTTCTCCCACTCGTCGATCTGATCTGCCCACTTCTGAGCGTCAATCATGCGGAGAGCGTCAGCAGCAAGTGCCCAACGGTCCATGTTGTTCAGGCGCAGCATGTCGTAAGGAGTTGTGGTGGAACCCTGCTCCTCGTAGCCGTGAACGTTGAAGTTGTCGTGGTTTGGACGGTTCCAAATCAGGCGGCGGACAGAACCGGCGTAAGCGTGGAACGCGAAGAGAACTGGCTTGTCTGCGGAGAAGAGCTTGGTGAACTCCTCGTCGGAGAGAGCCTCGTTGTTCTCGGAAGCGTTCTGGATCTTGAGCAGGTCAACAACGTTGACGAAGCGAGCCTTAATGCCCAGCTTGCCAAGCATGTCAAGAGCTGCCAGGAGCTCCTGAGTTGGGACGTCGCCGCAGGATGCGAGGACAATGTCCTCCTCGCCAGCCTCAGCGTTGGAAGCCCACTTCCACTCCTTAGCGCCAGCTGCAAGCTCCTCGCGAGCCTCGTCGAGAGTTACCCACGTTGGAGCAGGCTGCTTACCAGCGAAGATTGCGTTGATGCAGTTTGTGGAGGTGTAGCACTTCTCGCCAACTGCAAGCAGGAGATTAGCATCTGCTGGGAAGTAGATGTTGGTGATGTGGTCGTTGTTGAAGCTCTTGTTGAGCATGATGTCAACAAAACCAGGATCCTGGTGAGAGAATCCGTTGTGGTCCTGGCGCCAAACGTGGCTGGAAAGGACCAGGTTAAGAGCGGAGATAGGCTTGCGCCATGGAATGTGGCGGACGGTAGCCTCAAGCCACTTAGCGTGCTGGTTGATCATGGAGTCAACGATGTGAACGAATGACTCGTAGCTAGACCAGATGCCGTGGCGGCCGGTCAGGGTGTAGCCCTCAAGCAGGCCCTCGCACTGGTGCTCGGAAAGCTGCTCGATAACGTTACCAACTGGGGAGATGTGCTCGTCGTTCTCGAAGTCGTCGTTGAAGCCGCCGAACCACTGCTTGTCGGTTACCTGGAAGGAAGGCTGCAGGCGGTTGGAAGCGGTCTCGTCAGGTCCGAAGATACGGAACTCGGAGCGGTTGCTGTTGATGAGCTCAGCGGTGTACTCGCCAAGGACGCGCGTTGCCTCAGTAGCACCAAAGCCGTGGCCCTTCTCGGCAACTGGGATCTCGTACTTCTTTGCGTCAGGAAGGACGAGGTTGCGGCGGATTGCGCCACCGTTTGCGTTAGGGTTAGCGCCAAGGCGGAGATCGCCCTTAGGCATGAAAGCGGTAACCTCTGGACGGATTGCGCCCTTCTCGGTGAAGAGGGTCTCTGGCTTGTAGGAGCTCATCCAGTCGCGAAGGACCTGGAAGTGAGCCTCGGTGTCGCGAGCGGATGCCAGTGGAACCTGGTGTGCGCGCCAAGAGCCCTCGGTCTTCTTGCCGTCGATGTAAGGAGGGCAAGTCCAACCCTTAGGGGTGCGGAAGATGATCATTGGGTAGTAAGGACGGGATGCGTCACCTGCGGCTGCGCGAGTCTTGATAGCGCAGATCTCGTTGAAGACAGCCTCGAGAAGAGCTGCGAAACGACGGTGGATGGATGCGTGATCCTCGTCGTCGAAGCCAGCAACAAAGTTGTATGGGTGGTAGCCCATGCCGCGGAAGAACTCGTCGCGCTCGCCGTCAGAGATACGAGCAAGGATGGTTGGGTTAGCAATCTTGTAGCCGTTGAGGTGCAGGATTGGGAGAACGATACCATCGGTCAGTGGGTCCATGAACTTGTTGGTCTGCCAAGAAGTTGCAAGTGGGCCGGTCTCTGCCTCGCCGTCGCCGACAACAGCGACTGCCAGCAGGGATGGGTTGTCCAGGACAGCGCCGTAAGCGTGGGACAGGGTGTAGCCCAGCTCGCCGCCCTCGTGGATGGAGCCTGGAGTCTCAGGTGCGTAGTGGGAAGGAATTCCGCCTGGGTAAGAGAAGCGGCGGAAGAACTTCTGGAGGCCCTCTTCATCATCGGTGATGAATGGGTAGGTCTCACGATATGTGCCGTCGAGCAGGGACTGTGCGGTACCTGCAGGTCCACCGTGACCAGGGCCCATGAGGAAGATGGTGTTCTGGTTATGGTCGCGGATGAAGCGGTTGACGTGGCCGAACAGGAAGTTCAGACCTGGGGTGGTTCCCCAGTGGCCAACCAGGCGATGCTTAACGTCCTCGCGAGAGAAGTCATCCTTCATAAGTGGGTTGCTACGAAGATAAATCTGACCAACAGACAGGTAGTTAGCTGCGCGCCAATACCTATCGACGCCGGCAAGCTCGTCCTCAGATACAGGCTGATTCAGGGTCTGCCAAGGTGTGCCGTACACGGGCTGAGCCATGTGCTCCTCCTTTTCTTGGGCTGCTACCTGCGTGTTTGTGCAGGTTGGGCAACCTCGTTGCTTCCATCACCTGAGCGTTTGTTTTGTTCGCACTCAACTGGGTGCGCATAAAACAACACATACATAACAGTATGATGCTTCGGCTATGTTTCAAATACTACTCTAAGTGATAAAACGTTTTATCACTGTGAGATTTCTGGAAATTTATTTCACGGAAGACTTTTGGGGTGTCTTTTGAGCACCAAAACGATCTCCCAACAGTACCCACAATGCCAAAATGCAACCAAAATGGTGCCCAGTAGAGTACATACACACCAAAGTGGTAAAAAAGCCGTTTAGTTGGAGATTTCATTTTTCTGCATACAACGTTTGCCCAGATAAAAGTTTTTAGTGCGGTAAAAAATCGTCTTAGTTGGAGATAAAACAGCTAATTTTCAATTTTCATTTCCAACTAAACGCGTTTTTTACCTTTTTGGCACATAATTTTGAACCCAAAAATTACGTATTCATAGAAATGCATTTTATTGCATGAATATACAGAAATCTGATTAGCGACCCAAAACACGCACGCTATTCTTCTCAATCATGCGCGGCTCAAGGATTATCTGGATTGAAGTGCTATCGTCCACCGTATCATCTGCGTTTTCCTGACCTGCTGCGTCAACCTCCGCACCGCGCTCACCCAGACGACGAAACATAATCGAAAGCGCAGCATCAGAAAGTTCATCAACATTTTGCTCAATCGAGGTCAACGCCGGCTCAAACAGTGCGTCTGAAATGCTGTTATCGTATCCGACAACAGAATAATCTTGCGGAACATGCAAGCCACGCTCGTACAGATAGCGCAGCAAGCCCAACGCAATGTTGTCCGACGTTGCAACAACCGCCGTAGCATTCACGCGAATCAGCTGCTGAGCTGCAAGATAAGCATCAGGAATGTAATAATCGCTGGTCAACACAAGTGACTGATCTAGCTCCAGGCCCTTCTCGCCAAGCGCGCGAACGTAGCCGTCAAGGCGAGCACGGCCGGTGTTGGAGGCGGTGTTGACCATACACGCAATGCGGCGATGACCGTGGTCTAGCAGGTATTTTGTGGCCAGATAGCCGCCAAGCTCATTGTTGAACGTAACTTTGTCGCAGTCGAGCGCGTCGATGGTTCGGTCCACCATGACGTACGGCACGGGCAGCTGCTCCAGATCGGCAATGAGCTGCTTCGAGGCCTCTACCTCGTCGGACGTGATGATAAAGATGCCGTCAGCGCCGCGATTGACCAACAGGCGAACAAGGTCTGCATCGTTTGACGTGCTGTTATCCGAGTTGGTGATGAACAGCGCATATCCGCGGCGGCGGCACTTCATCTCCAGCATTTTGGCAAACGACGAGAAAAACCGGCTCTCGATATTCGGCACGATCAGCCCCAGCGTCTGCGTGTGCTGCGTGACCAGGCTTCGTGCAATCTGGTTGGGAATGTAGTGCTTGCGGCGGGCAACGTCGAGGATGCGGCGGCGGTTCTCGTCGCTCACACGCACTGGTCGGCCGTTCAGCACCAGCGAAACCGTAGCGGGCGACAGCCCCACCTCGCGCGCAATCGTTTTTAGGGTGACTTTTTCCGCCACGTTACCTCGCAACTTGCCCCGTTTATCGTTGTTGCTTAAGTATAATAGTCGAGAAACCCTTGCGGCTGGTCATCCGCCAAAAGCCAAGTCTTGTCTCCACACGACAACCGTATCCGCAGCTCGGCGCTCGCACGTACCTGCTACACCTGAGCTCTGGCGCTCGCACGACAACCGCATTCCGAGAGGACGCGCATGAACATTACTCCACAGGAAATCGCCGAAACCCTCGCCATGGTCAGCGAGCAGAACCTTGACCTGCGCACTATTACCATGGGCATCTCGCTCAATAGCTGCGCAGACGAGGACCTGGATCGCATGTGCCAGAAGGTCTACGACCGCATCACGCGCCAGGCCGAGCACCTGGTGTCCGTGGCCGAGGACCTGGAGCGCGAGTACGGCATCCCTATTGCCAACAAGCGCGTCTCCGTCACGCCAATCGCACAGATTGCGGCATGTACCTCGGCGCAAGACCTAACCCCGCTTGCTCACACGCTCGACCGCGCGGCCGAGACGCTGGGCATCGACTTTTTGGGCGGCTTCTCGGCGCTGGTCCACAAGGGCCTTGGTGACGCCGACCGCCGACTCATCGCGTCCATCCCCGAGGCGCTTGCCACCACATCGCGCGTCTGTTCCTCGGTAAACGTCGCGTCTACGCGCGCAGGCATCAACATGGACGCCGTCCTGCTCATGGCAGAAACCGTGCTCGAAGCCGCTCGTCGCACCACCGACATTCAGTGCTACGGTGCCGCTAAGCTGGTCGTTTTTGCCAATATGGTGGAGGACTCCCCCTTCATGGCCGGCGCGGTCCACGGCAGCGGAGAGGCAGACGCCGTCATTAACGTGGGCGTTTCCGGTCCTGGCGTCATGGCTGCGGCCCTCGCCGAGCTCCCCGACTCCGCAAACCTCATGGACGTTGCCGAGAAGATCAAGCAGACGGCATTCAAGATTACCCGCGCGGGTGAGCTGATGAGTCGCGAGGCTTCAAGGCGCCTAGGTGTCGAGAAGGGCATCGTAGACCTCAGTCTTGCGCCAACCCCAGCAGCTGGCGATTCCGTCGCTAAGATTCTGGAGCTCATCGGCGTTGGCGAATGCGGTGGTCCCGGAACCACCTGCGCGCTTGCCCTGCTCAACGATGCCGTCAAGAAAGGCGGCGTTATGGCATCGTCGAGCGTCGGCGGTCTGTCTGGCGCATTCATCCCGGTCTCCGAGGACGCGGGCATGATTCGCGCAGCTCAAGACGGTGCGCTTTCGCTCGAGAAACTCGAAGCAATGACCTCGGTGTGCTCCGTTGGTCTGGACATGATTGCTATTCCTGGCGATTCCTCCGTAGAAACTATCGCAGGTATCATCGCAGATGAAATGGCTATTGGTGTCATCAACACTAAAACCACGGCAGTCCGCGTTATCCCAGCTATCGGCTATAACGAAGGAGATGTCCTGGAGTTCGGCGGTCTTTTTGGATCCGCGCCCATCATGCCGGTCAACCAATTTGCAGGCACGGTGCTTGCCCACCGCGGCGGTCGCTTCCCCGCTCCACTCAATTCTCTCAAGAACTAGCAAAAAGCCTCCACATCTGAACTGCCTCCCATTTCTTGGACATAAGAAATGGGAGGTAGTTCACACATCGGAGGCTCTTTTTAGTTGCAGGTTTTATGCGCTTACAGCTCAGTGCTCACCGTGCGCGTGGCCATGGCCCTCGTGCTCGCAGTGGCCATGCTCGTGGTCGCAGTGTTCATGCACGCAATGACCGTGCTCGTGGTCGCAGTGCGAGTGATCATGCTCGTCAGCCAAGTCCGACTGCTCGTGCCAGAACGCCGGCACAAACATCTCGCGAAGTCCATGACGCAGCAGGTCGCGACCAATAAACACGCACCTGGACTCTTCCTGAGGTTCGTCGCCCGTGATAGCCCATGCACGCTCTACCAGGTCAAACTTGACCCACTGATTACCACAAGGAAGCGTACCCTTTGCACGAGCAAGCTTTCCAAAAACGCCAGCCGACGCTGCATCCAAAAGCCAAATCAAGTGCGTTGGACTTGGAAGCTCGGCATGAGTCAGCGCCATAGTCTCCAGGTCAGGCCCCTCGTCCTTCTCGCTAGCTTGATCTTTAAGAACAGAACCATCAAGCGCGCGAGTCAGAAGACCATTCCACCACTCGTCAGGAATATCAGCATATGAAGACTGTGCAATAACCTCTGCCTGCGGATTCATCTCTGCCGCAAGCTGCTTAATGGGCTCGGCGGCATCCTCGCTACCTGGAGCAAGCTTGGAAATCACCACGCTCGCGGCGGCACTCAGCTGGTTATCAAAAATCTCTGGAAAATCGGTACGCTGATTCTGCCACGAAACGGCGTCAACCACGGTAACTGGCGCCAGCAAACTAATGCGCTCCCAGGCAACCTGATTCACGTTATCAAGAATACTCTGCAGCTTAGCCACACCGGTTGGTTCAACAATTAAATACTCGGGGTCGATGGTGTTTGAAATGGTCAGCACCGACGTTGCAAAATCCTGCTTACCCGAGCAACAAATGCAGTTCTCGGTAGACTCCCAAACCTTGAGGTCGGAGTCCTGCCTCAGGCGACGCGCATCGATGTCTGCCTGGCCATATTCATTTTCGTAGATAGCAAAATCACGCCCAGTCCGGCGCACGAGCTCCTGAATGAAGGTGGTTTTACCAGCTCCAAGAAAGCCTGATACAACAAGGATTTTCATGAATACAACCGCTTCCTAAACTCCGTTGGCGCCCACCAGCACAAAAAGCTGGCGAGAAAACCGAACTTCTCGCCAGCTCAAACATACTAAATAACGCTACCTAATTGGCTACCTAGTCGATAACAACGACTGGCTTGATGAGGTCAGCTGGCTTATCACGCATGGTGAAGAGTGCCTCCTCGAGGTGATCCCAGCCGTGATAGAGGTGAGTAATTTCTGGGTGAAGGTCAAGACGGCCGGAAGAAACGAGGCTAGAGAGCTTCTCCATGCGCAGACGGCCGCCAGGCATGAGGCCGCCACGGATGTCCTTGTGGCCCATACCAACGCCCCACTCGACGCGAGGAATGTTGACGTAGTCGCCGGAACCGAGGTAGTTGACGTTACCAATCTTTCCGCCAGGCTTGAGTGCCTTGACAGCGTCCTCGAAGGTCTCGCAACCGCCGCCGTCGACGCAGACGCGGTCAACGCCCTTGCCACCGGTGAGCTCCATGACCTGCTCCCAGATTGGGCCATCCTTGTAGGAGATGAAGTCGGTTGCGCCGTAGCCCTTAGCTGCCTCAACGCAGACTGGACGAGTACCAACAGCAATGATGCGAGAAGCACCGTGAAGTGCAGCACCAGCAACGGACATAAGGCCGACAGGTCCAATGCCGATGACCAGGACGGTGTCGCCGAACTCAACGCCAGCCAGCTCAACTGCGTGGAAGCCGGTTGGAACCATGTCGGAAAGGATACAAGCGTCTGCTGGATCCATGCCCTCTGGCATGTGAGCGAGGTTGCCGTCAGCGTCGTTTACGTGGAAGTACTCAGAGAAGACGCCGTCCTTGAAGTTGGAGAACTTCCAGCCAGCAAGCATGCCACCGGAGTGCATGGAGTAGCCAGCCTGTGCCTCAAGGGAGTTCCAGTCTGGAGTAATTGCAGGAACGAGGACGCGATCGCCAGGCTTGAAGTCCTTGACGCACTCGCCAACCTCGACAACCTCTGCGGAGCACTCATGACCAAGAATCATGTTGTGACGGTCGCCGATTGCGCCCTCCCACAGAGTGTGAATATCAGAAGTACAAATTGCGACCGCAAGTGGCTTGCAGATTGCGTCCAGAGGACCACACTTTGGTGTCTCCTTCTCAATCCAGCCGGACTCGCCGATCTTGAGCATTGCATAACCCTTCATAAAACCCTCCTAAAATCTGTGTTTCTGCAGTTGAAACACTACCTACCTCGTGGAGGAGCACGCCCTTTGCGTGACACTGACGAGGCTTATAAACGTTTTGCGAAAGCTCGCATACGAGCGTACGTGTTTGTTGAAGCCACAATTGGGTCCTCTCCACAACAAACTGCAAACACTCGCGAAGTACATTTTCAAGTACTTTTTTGCGCAAAGCTAGAACGAAACCGTGAAAGGTTGAGCAGACTTTCATGAATTTTGGCCTGGCGAGAAATGCGGTTTGCAAATATCCGATATTTGCGCACGTAGACAATGTGTACGCTAACATACCGTTAACCAAACCTCCGACCGATGTGAAACAACGCTTGTCGGCGAGCGGTTACCGTTCACCGAATCAAAAGGGCAGATGTCCACTTTTCTGTTGTATGCAAACGATGCCGAGTGGTATGAAGAGGCGTCTCAGCAGCTACGCAGGGGCGCTTTGTTAGAATTCTGGTAGA
>CALKRF010000107.1 GCA_937990665.1 uncultured Atopobium sp. | reverse complement strand
CCACTCCTAAGGTTGTTCTTGTTGCAGAGTGGGAGCCAGAGCCAGTTGCTCCTGTTACCCCAGAAAACCCTGTAACTCCAGAGAATCCTGGTACTCCAAGCATCCCAGGCAACCCTAGCGGTCCTCTGACACCAAACTTCCCAGGCGCTCCAAATCCAGCTGCTGTCCCATACTATGGCGGTTCTGTTCTTCCATACACTGGTGATGAGAATCACTCGCTTAGCGCTATTGTTATGGCATGTGTCGCAGGTGGCGTGATTGCACTGGCTGTTGTTGCTCGCGCAAAGAGCCGTCAGACAAACTCCATGAACTAAGGCAAGCGTTTGGGCTAGAAGATCTTCTCGCTAAACGTGAGCATGGATCCGATAGACATGTTCTTGCAGATAAACCGGCTCTCTTTTGGGGGCCGGTTTTTTATTGTGGAGGCAGTAGAAACGAGCGCAATTAATGTCCGGTTATCGGGGTACACTTTTAGTCTACGAATGATTGACACAAGGATGGCGTAATGCAGATTGATCTTGAAGGTTTAAATTCTGCCCAGCACCAGGCAGTTATGACAACTCAAGGACCCTTGCTGGTTCTTGCAGGAGCTGGCTCGGGTAAGACGCGTGTTCTGACGTTTAGAATTGCGCACATGATTGCTGACGAGGGCGTTCGTCCTTGGCAGATTCTGGCCATTACGTTTACAAACAAAGCTGCAGCAGAGATGCGTGAGCGTCTTGAGGCGCTGCTGCCAAATAATATTCGTGGTATGTGGGTTTGCACGTTCCACGCTATGTGTGTTCGTCTGCTCAGAGAAGATGGTGAGCGTCTTGGCTATGGCCCCAATTTTGCTATCTATGACGATGACGATTCAAAACGCCTGGTAAAGACCATTCTGTCTGATTTGGATATTGATGTTCGTCAGTTCCCGCTCAATTCCATTCGTTCTAAGATTTCTGCTGCTAAAAACGCCCTTTTGTATCCCGATGATGTAGAGGCGCAGGCAGCAAGTCCTATGGATCACGTGGTAGCCCGCGTGTATCGTGCGCTCCAAACTCGTTTGGATAAAGCCAATGCTATGGACTTTGATGATCTTCTCATTAAAGCGTTTGAGCTGCTCTCCAAGTATCCGGACGTGCTTGCTAAGTACCAGGAGCGTTTCCGCTACATCAACGTTGACGAGTATCAGGATACCAACGGCGTCCAGTACGCAATTACCAAGCTTTTGGCATCCAAGTATCGAAACCTCATGGTTGTTGGTGATGATGACCAGTCCATTTACTCATGGCGTGGTGCAGACATCAAAAACATCTTGGCGTTCGAGAAAGACTATGAGGAAGCCGTCGTAGTTAAGCTAGAGCAAAACTACCGCTCAACGGGCCATATTTTGGCCGCTGCAAATGCAGTTGTTGCGCATAACTCTTACCGAAAACCAAAGCGTCTTTTTACCGATGAGGGAGATGGCGAGAAAATCCAGGTGTATCAGGCATCTGATGAGCGTGATGAGGGCGCGTGGATTGGCTCCGAGATAGAAAAACTGCACGATAAGGGTACATCGTACGACAACATAGCCGTGTTCTATCGCACCAACGCTCAGTCTCGTATTCTCGAAGATATGTTGCTCAGAGCTGGTGTTCCTTACAAGATTGTTGGCGGCACTCGATTCTTTGATCGCGCAGAAATCAGAGATGTCATGGCGTACCTCAAAGTTGTCGTCAATCCAGATGATGATATGGCTGCGCTGCGCGTTATTAACACGCCTCGCCGCGGTATTGGCGCAACCAGTATTCAGAAGATTCAGACATATGCACTGTATAACGGTTTGTCGTTCTTCTCGGCATGTGAAGCATGTGTGATGGAGGAGAGCCTTCTTACCGCAAAGGTGAGAAATGCGCTGGTAGAGTTCACGTCAGCTATTGAGCATGGCCGTCATATTGACGGAGAGCTTGATGAGGTTGTTGAGGCAATTGTTGATCGCTCAGGTCTTATTAGGGCACTTGAGGCGGAGCATACCATTGAGGCTGATGGACGTATCGAGAACATTCGAGAGTTCTTTGGCGTTGCGGCAGAGTTTGACGAGTCTCACGACGATGTTGAAGAAACACTTGAGAGCTTGCAGCAACTAAGGGAAGCAGGAGCGCTTGACGCACAAGATGCTGCCTCGCTGAGTGCGGCAGGCTTTGATGCTGCTACCGGCGCGCTTGCTGGTGCTGCTGTAGAGACGGCTCCTGCGCCTCAGGAGGAGAGTTTGCATCCACAGGTTGTGGCAGAGAAGCTCCCGGCCTTTATGGAATGGCTGGCGCTTCGCTCTGACCTGGATAGCTTGGATGGTTCTACCTCTGCAGTAACGCTCATGACTATTCACGCTGCAAAGGGTCTGGAATTTCCTGCAGTTTTTGTTGCTGGTATGGAGGAGGGAATCTTCCCTCATGCAAATTACGAGGCAGAGGCTGCTCAGCTAGAAGAAGAGCGCAGACTTGCCTATGTTGCTATTACTCGTGCGCGTAAGCGTCTGTATTTGACGTACGCATCTACCAGAAGGACTTACGGCTCTGTTCAGGCAAATCCTGTATCGCGTTTTGTGGGAGAGATTCCTCAAGAGCACGTAAAAGCTATTGGTGTTGGTTCTGCAGGTTTTTCTGGAGTTGGTTGGGCAAAGCGAGGAGACCGTCATGGAACCTTTGGTTCTGGTCGCGGCTCCGAGGTCTACGGTGGAAACGTTTTTGGTTCTCGCACGCGCTCTACCGGCGGTGCCCCAGCTCCACGTACAGCTCCTATTCAGAAAGACCCAGCCCGCGCTTCTGCAAGTTTTGCTGTGGGAGACCAGGTTTCTCACAAGACCTTTGGCCCAGGCGTTGTTTTAGCAGTTCAGGGCGATACTATTGAGGTCAAGTTTACGCGTACTAATAAGACAAAGAAGCTCATGAAGGGCTTTGTTCCGATTATAAAAATTGAGGGATAGCTATGGTGTTAATACATGACGGCTTGATCTTGGGCCTCACTCCACAAGATTTTATTTTCAGAGTAGTTACCTTTGTAGTGGTGTTTTTCATTGCATTTTTGATTCAGCATTTTGCAATAAAGCTCTCAAGAAAGGCTTTGGATTCATCTAAACTGCCGTCGGCATCTATCTTTGTCAACATAATCCGAGGAATCATCTGGGCGTTTGCTATTCTCGCGGTATTGCAGCCTGTTTTTGGTATTCAGCCGACAGCATTTGTAACCGCCTTGGGAGTTACCTCCATTGCCTTGTCTTTTGGCCTGCAGGATACCATTTCTAACCTGGTGGGTGGATTGGGCCTCATGCTGGGAGGTGTAGTTAAGCCAGGAGATCAGGTAAGCATTGGAAACGTTTCCGGCGAGGTCATTGACATGAACTGGCGCTCTACTATTGTGCGCGACCGCGGCGGTAAAGTGGATATTATCCCTAACTCTGTTCTCAATAAAACCGCACTGGTACATCGTACAAGATGGGATGTAACTGAGGTTCCCATCAATATAGTGCTTAAGCCAACTGTTGAACTAAATGCTGTAACACAAGAAATTACAGAAATTATTAAAGAGGTAGCTGCGCCTCAGCTGGATAGAACACTTCCTATTGAAGTTGAAGCATCAAGCATTGCTGAGACAGGCATCAAGGTGGTCATTCATGTCCACATTAAAGATGACGCAAGTGAAATGAGTGTACGAGACAAAATTGTACGAGCCCTGGCTGGTTCCAGTTGGCTAGCAGGAGTAGGAGCCTAACATGAAAATTGGCATTATTGGAGCCATGGAGCCTGAGGTTGCATTGCTTAAAGAACAGATGACTATTGAGCGCACCTATGAGCAGGCTCGTATGCAATTTGTTGAAGGCCTTTTAGGAGAAGTCCCTGTAGTTGTTGTTCAGTCAGGAATTGGCAAAGTTAATGCTGCTGCTTGTACACAGATTTTGATTGATACCTTTGCTGTTACCCATGTCATTAACACTGGTATTGCTGGACTACTTAACCCTGAGCTTCAGGTAGGAGATATTGTTATCTCTTCCGATTTGGTTCAACACGATATGAACGTTGGTCCTCTCAATTTTGCTGCTGGTCAAATTCCAGGCCTTCCGGTCTTCTCGTTTACAGCAGATGAGGGTCTTGTTGAACATGCTCTTGCTTCGGCCAAAGAAGTAGCTCCTCAACTGCAGGTCATTTCTGGCCGCGTTGCTTCAGGAGATCAGTTTGTAAGTTCATCAGAGTTAGCAGACCACATCTACACAACGTTTGGTGCTGACTGTTGCGAGATGGAGGGCGCCTCAATTGCTCAGGTTGCTTGGCTTAACCACACACCGTTTGTGGTGATTAGGCTTATGTCCGATAAGCCTGGCACTACTTCAAGCGTTGATTATTTGACGTTTGAGCGTGAGGCTTCTGAGCGCTCTGCCAGAATTACTGCAGCTATTATCAAAAAGCTTGCCTAGTAACCTGAGGTGTCCTTTAGAGGCAACTCTTCTGGGTTAACTCGGTAGCTCTCCTGGGTCAGTTTACATTTTTCATAAGAGGGAAGGCAGGGCGTAAGAAACAACTTGCGCTTATTTAGCTATTCGAATGTTTTAAACATAATTGAACGATATTTCGATTATCATTGTCCCGTTATGAAAGTGGTTTGAAAGGTACCGAATGATAACCCTCGGACACTTTTTTGAGATGTTGGTTGCCAATCCGTTTTTGGCCCTCGTCATTGTCCTTGTTTTTGGATGCATCTTTGTAAATGGTGCAACCGATGCGGCTAATGCTATTGCAGAGGCTGTTGGAACTCGTTCAATTAAAGTTAACCATGCAATTATCATGAGTGTTGTATGCAACTTTGTTGGTTTGGTGGCTATGTGCCTCATTTCAACTGCAGTTGCAGACACAATCTTGGGCATGGTTGACTTTGGTAGCAACAACCATGAGGCTCTTGTTGCTCTTGCTGCAGGCTGTGTGGGTATTGTTACCTGGGCAGTAGGAGCTTGGGCTTTAGGTATTCCAACTTCTGAGTCGCATGCACTCATTGCTGGCCTTACCGGTGCAGCACTTGCAATTCATGGTGATTTTGGCGCAGTTAACTGGGGCGAGTGGAGCAAGGTTTTAATTGGTCTGCTCTTCTCAACCACGCTAGGCTTTGCTGCTGGTTGGATCATTGTTAAGGCAATCAACAAGCTTTGCGTAAATGTTGATCGACAGCGCGCTGATGAAATGTTTGGTCACTTGCAGGTTGTTGGCTCGGCCTTTGTTGCAGCTATGCACGGTGCACAGGACGGTCAGAAGTTCATGTCCATTGCCATGCTTGCAATTGCACTTTCCGCAGGTCATGGAGCTGCTGGTGCAGATGTGTTCCCGCTCTGGCTGCAGGTACTGTGTGCTGCTCTTATGTCTATCGGTACTGCGATTGGCGGAAGAAAGATTATTAAAAAAGTCGGAATGGAAATGGTAAAGCTTGAGCGTTATCAGGGCTTTGCCGCGTCCTTCTCGGCATCTGCATCTTTGCTGCTTTCCACACTGACCGGTCTTCCTGTTTCAACAACTCATACAAAAATGACCGCCATGATGGGTGCGGGTGCTGCAAAAAATATTCGTTCAGTTAACTGGGGTGTTGCAAAAGAAATGGTTGCAGCATGGGTGTTTACTTTCCCTGGCTGCGGACTTATTGGCTTTCTTTTTGCAAAACTGTTCCTGATGATTTTCTAAGTACGTATAACTGTCTTTTACGAGTTCTATTGAACCACTCAACTTTATTGGAGGATTCATGCTAGGTAAGCCAAAAGAGGACGTCTTCTACACCATGTTCCGCGAGTTTGGCGACAAAATTGTAGAAACCGCTGAAGAGTATGTGGTCATTATGGAAGGCTATCCTGAGACTGCCGCGCGTATTCCTCAGATGAAGGTTTACGAGCGTGAGTGTGACGAGAAGGTCCAGCACATTATGAAGGAGCTTTACGCTTCTTTTGTCACTCCCTTTGAGCGTGAGGACATCTCTGACTTGGCGCTTCGTCTTGATGACATTGTTGACGGAATGAATTCTGTTGCAGAGCGCCTTGATCTCTTTAACGTTGACGACACTCGTAAAGAGGCTATGCAGCTTGCTGAGCTTACCCTTCGCGCATGCAAGACAGTCCAGGAGATGCTGAGTGTTCTGAGTGACTACAAGAAAGATCCTACCGTTATGGAGAAGGCTATTGCAGTAGGACATGTTGAGGACGAGGGAGACCTTATTTACCACAACGCACTCTCTCGCTTGTTCCGCGATGAAATGCCTGGTCGCCACACCGTTGCTTGGCTTCGTATTTTTGACCGCATGGAAACTGTTCTGGATTCCTGTGACGACGCGGCGGGAGTTGTTCGCTCCGTTGTTATGAAGAACGCTTAAGTTCGTTTTCTGCTAACGGTATATACAGACTAAAAACTGCCTTCCACCGGGAGGCAGTTTTTATATTCTCTTTTTGTCCGGTATTGGGGTTAAACTGTTTATATAAAAGAAAGTGGAGGTGCCATGAGCGGCTTCAAGCGTTTTTGCTACATACTTTATGTTCTTGCAAGTGCATTTGTATTTTTAGCTCTTGCCTTAACGTGGTTTGGTCCTTGGACACATCAGGCAACTAACCTCTTGTTCACCAAGCCATACCTTATTGCGCTTAACGCTTGTGCGGCTATTAGTATCTTTGGTCTTGTAGTGGTTTTGTTTAGAGCTCTCTTTATTAGAAAAACGGTAAAGCTCACGGTAGCCACTGTTGAGGGCGGAACAATCTCTGTCACAAAAGATGCTATTTCTTCTCAGGCAGCACATATCATTGAAGAAGATGGAACGTGCCTAGCTCACCGTGTTAACGTGCAGATTTCTAAGAATAATTCTGTAGCTGTACAGATTGATATTCTCCCTAAAGAGCCTGTTGATGTTACTGCAAAGGGCTCTGAGTTCTACAACGCGCTTCAGTCTGGTCTTGCTATTGTGTGCGGACCTTGTGTTTCTAGCATCAATCTTTCTTTTATCAAGCCAAGTTCCTTCTCGCCAAAAGATGAAGAAGGTACGTCTTTGTCTCAGTCAAAAGAGGTTGTGCCAGAACCAGAGATTGTAGAAGAGCAAACGTATGAACAGCCTTCCAATCAGGCTTCTGCGCAGCAGACTGGTCAAGACATTCGATTGAGCATTTCAGAGCCAGACGCAAAGGAGGTCAAAGACAATGGATAAAAGCTTCTTCCAAAAGATGCAAGAACAGTGCAAAAAATATGTCGTTGGCCATCCAGGTGCCATTATTGGTGGATTTTTGGGCCTCTTGTTTGCAATTCTTTTGTTTACGTTTGGCCTTTTTAAAATGCTAATTGTCGCATTGTTTGTGCTGATAGGAGTTGCCATCGGTCAGATTTTTGACGGAAAGGCAACCATTTTGGCAAAGATTCGTTCCTTATTTACGGACAGAAACTAGATAGGAGAGAGCTGTGGCAGAAGAGCTTACTAATTCGCAAGAGACCACCTCTGAAGAAATTGTTCCTGCAGAAGAGACAACAGATGTTCCTTCCGATGCAGATCTTGAGGATACAGACTCTCTTACCTTCTCTGGTGGAGTTGTCGAGAAAATTGTCTCGTTGGCATTACGTGACGTCCCCAACGTGGTGGGTGCTCGTGGAAACTGGCTTAACAGAGTTCAGGATGTACTTGGTGCATCTGATACGGCTAAAGGTGTCACTGTTGAAGTGCAGCCTGATAGTTCGCTAATTGTTACCGTGTCTGTTCTTATTAAATATGGTTCTTATGCACCTCAGATTTTTGAAGACGTTAAACATACTATTGTCGAGAAAATCACCGGTATGACAGGCCTTGAAGTTTCTGGTGTTAACCTGCGAATTGAAGATGTTTTGACCGAAGAAGAATACGATCGCCTAAAACATCGTCCGGAAGAGCCTGAACAGCTAGACAAAGAAGAGTAAAGTACGCTAAAGTTGCACTGTTTTACGGTTTTATATTAATTGTTTTATTGTTTTGTCACTACAAGCTCCCTAAGCGCAAGGAGTTTTGCCATGAAAAGGCTTTCACGTTGGAGCATGGCGATTGTTGCTACGTTTGTGCTAGCACTCTCGCTCGTTGGAGGACTTGCAAAGCAAGCACTTGCAGACACCACCCCTGTTACCTCAGAGGCTGAGCTGCTGGCTGCTATTGCTGCTGCTCCAGCAGATGGTTCGCAGACTATCGTTCAGGTAAATGCAGACTTTACCATTACTGCTCCAGTCCAGGTTCCAGCTAATAAGAACATTAGGTTGATGGGTACTGGAACTATCACAAGTGCCATGACCGGTTCTAATCATTTCTATATGTTCAAGATTGCTTCTGGCGGCGCAGTTACTCTTGATGGTGCCACCATTGATGGCAACAACACTTCATTTGCCGTTGAGAACCGTGGTAGCTTTACCTTGCTTCGTGGCGTTATTAAAAACGGTAAGGCAAAACCTACACCTGGAAATAACGGCGTAGTTCTTACCACTGGTGCTGGTGCAAAGTTTGTTATGGCCGGCGGCACCATTCAGGACAGCACGGCTGACAATGCTCTTGGTGGTGCAGTCACTGTTGCAAATGGTGCAACGGGTGAGCTTCGTGACGGTACTATTCAGAACACCACTCTTACCAATCAGTACTCTGGTAGCGTTTTGGTAAAAAATGCTGATTTCACTATGACTGGCGGAACCATCACTGGTGGCAATGCTTCTACCATTAATTCCTCTGGTGGTCTGATGCTCTATGCTTTGAATCCGAATGGTGAGACAACAACAGCCACTATGGGTGGTGGATATATCACTAATAACAAGTCTGTTGACGGTGCGGGCGTCTATGTGTATGCAGGTAATGTTTACTATGGCGACTCTAAGTCAAAGGCAGACTTTACCTTCAACGGCGGCTCTATTACTAATAATGTTGCTTCTGAGTCTGGTGGCGGTATCTATGTAGCCTGGAACGGCAACGTTGTAATGAACAACGGCATCATCAAGAACAATATTGCTGGCATTGCTGGTGGCGGTGTAGCTACGTATGACCAGTTTGTAGGCGTTGCTGGTAATCGTAAGATGCCATATTCAAATGCTGCTGCACCATGGAATAACTGGCCAAATATCTACCGTGCTGGCTTCACCATGAACGGTGGTTCTATTGACGGAAACAAGGCCACCAGTAATGACACCAACCAGCTTGGTGATAAGGGTGTTGGTGCTGGTATTTATATTGCATCTGCTAATGCAACTCTTAATGCTGGCGAAATTATCAATAACACAGCAAATGATCAGGGTGGCGCAGTTTACGTTGCTTCTGTTCCTTATGTCCTTCATATCAACAACGCCCTTATTAAGGACAACACTGCAACAGTTATTGGTGGCGGCGCATGGTTCTGTCCAACTGGTGATGCAGAGTTCCATTCTAAGAACGGTGTAGCTTTCTTCAATAACACCGCAAATGGTGCCGCCGATGAGATTGCTACTGTTCGCGGCGCAGGTTATAGCGGCGGTGCAACTATTTCTGATTACATGCTTGGTGGTGCTTCTGCTCACTGGACAAAGGACGGTGCTGTTACTATCAACCTTCCTTCCATCGTTGGTGATGCAGATCCAGCTGCTGCACGTCACACCACTGAAGAGGTAAGCAATATCGTCAACAATACCGATATGCTCGCACTTGAATCCAACCCACGCCACGAGTCAATTAATGCTGCACAGAATAAGGCTAAGTTGCTCATTTATGGCAACACTGCACAGCGTGGTGGCGGTATTGGTTCCAACGGTACCGTTATTACCGGTGAAGAGGGCACTCAGGATGTAACTGTTAAGAAGGTTTGGGATACTTCTGCAAATCCAGACGCAGTTATTCCAGAGAAGCTCACTGTTTACCTTGTTGCTGATG
>CALKRF010000106.1 GCA_937990665.1 uncultured Atopobium sp. | reverse complement strand
CATCAACAGCCATGATAGGTACTTCTTTATCAGGGTACTTCTGGTGAATGACGTTAACTACGGCACCTGCTACGCCACCGGCCACTGCAAAAGCACGTCCGTCATGAGAGGCGTTTTCAAAGTCGGAGTTGTCGTCATCGAGCTTGGTGTAGTCAATACCCTTAGACTCCATCATTCCTGCAAGCTCCTCAAAGGTCAAAACAAAATCGACCTCGGACTTAACGGAACGACGCAGTGCCTCAAGCTTCTTAGCAGTGCATGGTCCAATAAAGACAATTTTGGACTCTGGATTTTGCTTTCTTACCAGACGAGCAGTCAAAACCATGGGGGTTAGTGCCATAGAGATTGCATCAGCGTGCTCTGGATGCTCTTTTTTAGCCATGGCAGACCAGGAAGGACAGCAACTTGTACCCATAAATGGAAGCTTCTCTGGAACCTCTTTAACAAAGTCTTCTGCTTCCTGAACGGTACAAAGGTCAGCGCCGGTTGCTACCTCTTCTACCTCGGCAAAGCCCATCTCTTTGAATGCCTCACGGAGACGACCAACGCTACCCTTGCCAAACTGACCAACAAACGAAGGAGCCACAATTGGAACAACGGTGTACCCCTCATTGATAGCCTGAATTACCTGGAAAATCTGGCTCTTATCGGCAATTGCACCAAAGGGGCAGTTAACCAGGCACTGGCCACAAGATACGCACTTCTCGTAATCAATATCTGCGCGACCGTGCTCATCAGAGCCAATAGCGTCCATACCGCATGCAGCAGCGCAAGGACGTACGTGGTGATGAATTGCCTGGTAAGGGCAGACCTTGAAGCACATGCCACACTGAATGCACTTCTCCTGGTCAATGTATGCCTTTTTGTCTACGAAGCTAATTGCCTCTTTAGGACAAATCTCTCGACAAGGGTGCGCAAGACAACCTTGGCACGCGTTGGTAACGCGATACACGTTGTCCTCGCAGGCGTTACACGCAAACTTAACGATGTTAATCAGCGGTGGCTGGTAATAAACCTCAGGTCGAGAGGCCTCTTCTAGGCCGTCAGAAATTTTTTCTGGCTGATCCACGCCCTGCATAGGCATGCCCATAGTCATGCGAATGCGCTCGCCAACAATAGCGCGCTCCAAGAAGACGCTCTCACGATATGTTGCAATATCACCAGGAATAATCTTGTAAGGCAGCTCTTCCATCTGACGAGCAATTTCATCAACGCTCTTGTCTGCTTTTTCATACGCAAGCGCTGAAACCTCTTTAAATACCTTCCTGCGAATTTCAGTCAGGTTGGTATAGACACCTCGCATTGTGCCAGGCATTTCTCCCCCTCCTCGTTCACTTTATGCACGTCTGGGTAACGTATTTGCACAAAATGAATGCATGTCTCTATTACAAAGTATGTACTATTAGTCCACCTCAGTGACACCAAAATAAGAAAATCGCTCTGGAATATCCGTTTTAATCACAATTTTTGCGCTCGTGACTGGATGAATAAATCCAACGCGATATGCATGCAGCATTAACGACTGCGGCCTATGCTTCTTTTTTGAAGCACGTTGCAGAGATGATACGCCTCCATACAGCGTGTCTCCTACCAGAGGAAATCCAAGTGACGAGAGGTGCACTCTAATTTGATGCTTTCTTCCTGTCAGCAAATTGACCAGTAGCAAGCTTTGAGTTTGACCTTGTGCTGACGATGCAACCTTAATGAGACGCACCTCCGTTTGAGAAGGCTTACCTGTGGCTGAGATTCTCATCTTCTGAGCGTCATGACGATCTTTTCCAATTGCCTTATCTATCAGCAGTTTATTTGGTTCAAATGCTCCCTTAACAGCTGCAAGATACTCTTTGGAAAGCTCCTTGGAGGCAATAAGTTGATCAAACTGTGGCTGCGTTTCTTTTTTGAGTGAGAAGAGCACAATGCCCGTAGTCTCTCTATCAAGTCGATTCAGAGCTTGGACCTGGGAAAGATCTATCTGGCTTGAGCTCACAAGTGCGTGGAGTTTCTCGCAAACTAGCTCAGTTAACGAGGGTTCATGGGTACCGTCCGCATGAACGATAAT
This sequence comes from uncultured Atopobium sp., assembly GCA_937990665.1. Classification (GTDB taxonomy): domain Bacteria; phylum Actinomycetota; class Coriobacteriia; order Coriobacteriales; family Atopobiaceae; genus Lancefieldella. Next base: position 2,124 of record CALKRF010000106.1, on the reverse strand, counting down.
TCCCGCCGGTTTATTCACGGCAAGTAGATAGTCGTCCTGATACAAAACCTCAAGGTTGTTGTCAGACTGAAGAGCATCCACGCTACTCACCTCGCTTAACCACGTAGCGCTGCTCAGAGAGAACCTGGGCAAATGACTCGATTGTGCTCCACACGTGGTCGGTGCGTCGCCAGGCAACACTAACCGAGTACGACATCTCTTTTCCCAGCTCAATGATGTGAAGACCAGACGTTTCAAAGTCGTAGTAAGAAGAGGCCACTAGCTCAGATGGCAAGAAGCACGCACCAACGCCTCTCATGGCAAGCGCCAAAAGCGTCTCGGAGTTTCTGGACATGACCTTGATAGTGGGAGAAATGCCCGATGCGGCAAACGCATGGCGAGCAAAACTACCAGCAATGTCTCGCTTACCTACCGTTAAGAAGGGGCAAGCTTCCAAGGCCGTGAGCTTTCCCGTCTTTTTGACTTGCGCGACAACCGAGTCAACCTTATCTGCATACAAAGACTCAAGAAGCGCTTGAGAAACAACCAGAACGATCTTCTCGTCAAATAGCTTTTTAACAACCAGGTCATACGACGATGAATTAACCGTTGCAACAATCAAGTCAAGCTGACCTTCAGAGAGCCACTCAACCAGCTCGTCATTCTCGCCCTCATCAAGCTCAATGGAAATGTTTGGGTGCAATTTTTGGAAAGCAGCAATGGAGCGCGGCATGATGATGTGACCTCGTGTAGCAGTGACGCCAACACGCAAGCGACCTCGTTCGTTGCCTGCAATATCAAGAAACTCTTGATCCATAGCGCGACGTTGCGCCTGGAACCTACGGGCATAGCGCAAGAACTCTTCTCCCGCAAACGTGAGCGACAGCGGGACCGTACGTTCTAGCAGCTTAGAGCCAAGTTCTTTTTCTGCTGCCGCAATATTTGCCGAGAGCGTTTGCTGCGTTACACTCAGGCGCTCAGCAGCCTTGGTGAAGCTCTTTTCTTCTGCAACGGCAACAAAATAATCCATGGTTTGAAAATTCATTTTTGCTCCCACTGTATTACAAAAATTACTTGTAATTATAACCATTGAAAACAGTTGGACTTCAACTTTTTAGTTGCCTACTCTATTTACATAAGAAATTCGTTTGGAGTGGATGCATGGTAGAGCTAATAGTACTAAGTGCCTTTGCGGTGATGCTCATCGTAGGTACAGCCCTATCTTTTCCCCTTACATCTATTTTGACCATTGGTTTCTTCCTCTTTTTTGGGTACGGACTCTCTCGCAAAATCTCTGCAAAAAAGCTTCTTTTAGCAGCCTTTGAGTCTGTCTGGGAAGTTAAAACAATCATTGCGCTGTTTGCTGTTGTTGGTGCTATGAGTGCGGCATGGCGTGCATCTGGAACCATTCCAGAGATTGTCAGTATTTCTGCTTCTCTTATTTCTCCTTCTGTCTTTATTCTGGCTACCTTCTTACTCTGCACCATGATGTCCATGCTTCTGGGTACCGCATTTGGTACTGCTGCAACCATGGGAATCATCTGCATGTCTATTGGTAAGGCAATTGGAGCAAGCGAGTTCTTTATTGGTGGTGCTGTTCTTGCAGGCAGCTACTTTGGTGATCGTTGCTCCCCTATGTCTACCAGTGCAATCCTTGTTTCACAACTTACCGACACTAGTCTGTCTAAGAATATCAACCGTATGCTTCGTACTAGCGTGGTACCTTTTATTGTTGCATGTGTCATCTATGTGGCCTGGGATTTCTTTATGGCAAACACAGGTACTATCCCAGATATCACTGGCCTTTTAAGTCGCTCCTTTAGACTTTCTTTAATTTCACTTACGCCAGCGCTTCTTGTAATTGTTTTCTCAATTCTTAAAGTTGATGTCATTGTGACCATGGCATCCAGCTTGGTACTTGCCTGCATTCTCTGCGTTACCATTCAGCGCGTCCCTCTTGCCGACCTGCCAGTCATTCTGCTTTTTGGTCTTCGTGCGCCAGGAGCTACCGTGGCAAACATGGTAAATGGTGGCGGCGTTTTCTCCATGATGAACGTTTTGACAATTGTCACCATTTCTTCAAGCTACGCTGGTCTTTTTCAAACAACTGGCTTGCTGCGCCGTATGTGCCAGCTGGTAGCCGAC
>CALKRF010000105.1 GCA_937990665.1 uncultured Atopobium sp. | reverse complement strand
AGGATTGGCCATCTGACCAGCTGACGAATACCCAGAGCAACGGTTACCTGCACCTGGTTAACGTCGTTGATAAGGCGGGTTACCAGCGTGTCTGTTCCCAGCGCGGAAACATCGGCACTTGAGAGCTCTTGAATCTTCTTAAAGAGCTCATTGCGCAGATCAGTTCCTGTACGCTGAGACACAATGGAAGCAATTTTCTGGCAGACAAGCGTAAAACTAAAGCCAACTATTGCAATAACTACCAGCAAAACTCCGTAGCGAATAATGTCGTACATATTTGCCCCGTGAATACCCAGGTCAATCATACGTGCAATAATCAACGGCGTAAGCAGGTCACCAATGACCTCAACCGCTTTGCAGAGCAAGGCAACAAAACTTTTACGACCATACTTTGGCCACACAAACCTAGAGAGTAACTCTCCCATTTACGCTTCACCAAGTTTCTCTGCTAGCGTTAACCACTCGTCTTCCAGCTCCATCAGCGCCGCTTCTGCGTCATCAAGCTGCTGCTGCAACTCCATCAAACGCTGGGCGTCAGTAGCATCAGCGGAGCTCATCTGCTCCCTAATCTGCTCAGGCAGCTCCTGAGCCTTGCCCATACGACGCTCGATCGAGTCAAAGCGCTTCTTGAGCTCGCGGCGCTCAGCGTTACTCAGCACCGAGCTTTCCTGGCGAGAAGATCCGTTTACCTGCGGCTCATTTGTACCTAAGCATCCGCGTGTACCCGACAACTCCCCCGCTCTTCTCGCCGTTTGCTTTGCTGCATCAACAAGCTTGAGGTACTCGTCAATGCCGCCAGGAACGTGGCGAATGTGGCCGTCTATGAGGGCATATTGGTCGTCGGTGACGCGCTCAATCAAGAAGCGGTCATGGCTGACAACCAGAAGTGTTCCTGGCCACGAATCTAGGAGGTCTTCTAGGACAGCAAGCATATCCGTGTCAAGATCGTTGCCTGGCTCGTCCAGTACCAGCACGTTTGGCTCTTCCAGAAGAACACACAGAAGCGCCAGACGTCTGCGCTGACCTCCAGAGAGGTCTTGCAAGCGATTGGTAAACTCTCGGCGGTCAAAGCCAAGGCTTTCAAGCAGCTGCGTAGGACTTTGCATCTTGCCGTTTACCAGGTAGCTAGTCTTGTACTGACTCAAAAGCTCTAGTACCGTCCAGGTTTCTTTAGTGGCAAACGTATCAATCTGCTGAGAAAGCCA
>CALKRF010000104.1 GCA_937990665.1 uncultured Atopobium sp. | reverse complement strand
CGTCAGGTTAAACTAAAAGGACTGACCCCGGAGGAGTTCCGGAATCAGTCCTTGGTGGCCTAGCTCTTTATTAAATTCGTCCAAGTTTTGGGACGCAGTTCAGTTGGCGGGGCTTTTTATTTGGATAGCGTTGATGCTGTCAGAACACACCTATGTCAGATAATCTACACGTTTTTAGAAGCCCGAACACACCTATGTCAGATAATCTGTATATACAGAGCCTAAAACATAACTTACAGCCCTAAAAAACACAGCAAATGATGATATTTTGAGAAAAATAGGACTTTTGAAGGTCAATTTTGCAGAATAAGTGACTTTGCTGTGTTTTCAAAACGCCAAAAATAGGCCTCTAAAAAACTTATGCATTCAGATGAATTCACCCTCATGAATATTCATGAGGGTGAATATTTTCGTATCATGGTAGTTAAAATTTTGATATCTTCTTTACTGGACGAGAGAACCGATGGACTACAGCAGCGGAAACATTCGATTGAAGCTGAATCTCGTCGTCCAACGCACGTAGCCGTAGCAGTTCTACAGGCCCACGCGAACAACTTTACGAACGCCAGCGGCTTCGAGGGCTGCTATCTGCGAAATCGATGCGGATTCGTCCGTCATCAGCACGTCGATATCAGCAGGTGATCCATATTGGAAGCTGGAGTTGACGCCCAGCTTGCTTGCATCGGCCAAGACAATGTGCTGCTCAGAGTGCTTAAGCATCAGCGAGTTTACACGCATCTCGTTTGAAACCAGCGTGGTAAGGCCGCGCTCAGCTGAAATTCCCGAGCATCCCAAGATGCACTTCGCGGCACGAATCTGGTTGATTGAAGCAAGCGCAAAATCGCCGGTCAGTGACTTCTTAGCTGGTCGAACTTCTCCGCCCGTGACCAAAACGGTCATCGATGGGGGATAGTCGGCGGCCAGAACACTACCGTTATTGGTAACAACCGTGATGTTCTCGGCGGTGATAAATTCCAGGACTTTTATAGCGGTTGAACTGGTGTTAATGAAGACCGTGTCGCCGTCTTTAATCAGCTTGGCGGCGGCCTGGGCAAGCTTGAACTTTGCGGTTACTTGGTTAGAACTGAGTCCTGTCGAGAGTGGGTCAAGCAGCGTGGCCATGCCATAGCTTCGGGAAATGAGGCCTTGAGCTTCGAGTTCGTCAAGATCGCGGCGGATGGTAAGCGAAGAAACTTCAAATCTATCAGCAAGATCGCTGACGGAAACCTGGCGATATTGTTCAAGAAGGCTCATGATTGAGCTTCTGCGTGATGCTACAAATGAACGGCTTGTGACCATGAATCCCCCAATAGAACTCAACTGCTGATAAACCTGTTGAATTACATGTAACTAATTCAGTTCTGTGAAAAACATCGTACAAATTGACAGCACCTTTTGAATGGTTCTTGAACAATTGTGTAGATGCTTTTCAGTAGATCCGATTGTATCTTACCCTATTCAATGAACGTTTTGAATACTTAAACGGATATTATTTAACGGTCAACGGTTTTTATGACGTAAATCTCTAAAGTGAGCATAGATAAGTATTGCTAAACTTTTAACTTTGGCTATACTAACATTATCGATTCGATTGGTAAAACGTTCTAAACGTTCAACAAATAGAGAAATTTGTTATTCGGCAAGTCAAATGTCATATAAATTATTTATCTAATTGTTGAAGCGTTCAGAAGATTCAAGTTTTTGTCATTAAGCGATGTGTTCTTGTGTGGTCTTGCTATAGTCCAACACAAGGAAAGATTCACAGTGGTCTACTGGAGAGGAGTGAATCGCATGTTACTTCGCGATATTTACGAGCAGAACCATTATGCATTCGTAAAGACCCCTATGACTTGGGAAGAGTCTATTAGAGAGTGCTGCAAACCACTGGAGGCTGACGGAACAGTCAATTCAGAGTATGCAGACGACATTATCGAGTGTGTAAAAAAGTATGGTCCTTACATTGTCATCGTTCCAAACGTTGCAATGCCACATTCAACTGCTCGCATTGGCTCTAATGGAAAGACTGCTATTGGCTTTATGCACTCTGATGTTCCTGTCAATTTTGAGGATGGCGACGATGAGAAGCAGGTTAAGACTTTCTTCACTCTGAGCGCTACTGATCAAGATGCTCACCTTAAGAATATGCAGATGCTCGTTCAGGTTCTTATGAACGAGGAGGTTCTTGAGCGCCTTAAGAACATTCAGTCTCCTGAGGAGCTTTTGGAGATTGACAAGCTTATCTCCGAGTAAACACGCCCGTTTGGGCACGTAATTGAGGATTTCCTTTTGTAGTGTGGGCTGCAGAAGGTACGTATGTAGGACCCTTTGAAAGGGGTATCAATGGATATTGTTCTTGGTATTTGGAAATGGTTTGCGAGCAACTTCTTGACTCAGCCAGCCTATTTCATCGGTTTGATTGTTGCTATCGGCTACATTCTTCTTAAGAAGAAGTGGTACGACGTACTTGCTGGCTTCCTTAAGGCAGTCATTGGTTATCAGATCCTCCTGGTTGGTTCCGGCGGCCTGGTAACTGCATTCCGTCCAGTCCTTGTTGGACTTGAGGCTCGCTTTAACCTTTCTGCAATGGTCATTGACCCATACTTTGGCCAGAACGCAGTACAGGCAGGCATGGAGGCAGCTGACGCTCCTGCATTTATTGCTGGTCGTTCCTTCTCCTCCGTCATGCTCCTTCTGCTCTTCGCTTTCATTCTGAACATTGTTCTGGTTGCTTTTAAGAAGCAGACTAAGCTTCGCGCAATCTTTACTACTGGTCACGTCCAGGTTCAGCAGGCAGCAACTGCATTTTGGCTTATCCTCTTCTGCTTCCCACAGCTTAACGACGTTACCATCCTTGCAGTTATGACTGTTCTTCTCGGCCTTTACTGGGCTGTTGGCTCCAACCTTTGTATTGGACCTACCCAGGACCTCACCGATGGTGCTGGCCTAACCGTTGCTCACCAGCAGATGTTTGGCGTTTACTGCGCATCTAAGGCTTCCGAGTGGCTCTCCAAGCACTCCAAGAAGGAGTCCAAGCGCATCGAGGACATCGAGCTCCCAGGCTTCCTCAAGATCTTTAACGAGAACCTCGTTGCAACTGCAATTCTCATGACAGCATTCTTTGGCGTCATCCTTGCTGTTCTGGGTCAGGACTTCCTGCTTGAGAACAAGTTCATGAAGCCAGGTCAGGATTTCTTCTTCTACATCATGACCACTTCCTTCCAGTTTGCTGTTTACCTCTCCATCCTGCAGCTTGGTGTTCGTACCTTCGTTACTGAGCTCACCAACTCCTTCCAGGGTATTTCTAACAAGCTCCTCAAGGGTTCCGTCCCAGGCGTTGACTGCGCAGTTACCTACGGCTTTGGTTCTCCAAACGCAGTTACCCTCGGCTTCCTCATGGGTGCAGCTGGCCAGTTCCTGGCAATCGCAGCTCTGCTGCTTCTGAAGTCCCCAGTTATTGTTATCGCAGGCTTTGTTCCACTGTTCTTCGATAACGCTACTATCGGCGTTTACGCAAACAACAAGGGCGGTCTCCGCGCAGTTCTTATCATGCCTTTCATCTCTGGTCTTCTCCAGGTCTTTGGTTCAGCTCTTATCGCTGGCTGGGTTGGCATGGCTGCATACGGTGGATACCTTGGTATGTGGGACTGGGCAGTTGTCTGGCCAATCATGACCGGCGTCATGAAGTTCCTGTCCTACGCAGGTCTCGCAATTGTTGTTATTGCTCTTATCGCAATCCCACAGCTCCAGTACCGTGCAAACAAAGACACGTACTTCATGGAGGTTGAGGATTACCAGAAGTGCAAGGAAATCCGTGCACAGAAGGCCGCCGCAGCTAGTGCGGAAAGCAAGTAGCCCTCTTTCTTCCTACCCTGAGCAGACCCCCATCTGCTCAGGGTTATTAGTAATACTCGGCACATTGTTTGATGCAGTATTTGCTTAAAATGCGAGCATCGTAGTGCCCATACGGGTACATATACAGCATGGTCGTAATCAGTTTGTTTAATCGAAGGAGTCAACATGAACGCAAAGATTTTGGTCGCATGTGCAAACGGCGCAGGTACCTCCCTGATGATGAAGATGACCGCTGAGCGCGTCACTCAGAAGCTCAACATGGGCGTCGATAAGATTCACCACTGCGCACTTTCCGAGGGCGTAAGCTCTGCTCGTCAGTATGACATTGTTTTTGCACCACTTAACTTCCTGAACATGTATGAGGATGCTGCTAAGGCAGGCGTTACCGTCATTGGTCTGCGTAACGTTCTTTCTGACGCAGAGATGGAAGAGAAGCTCAAGGAAACCGGCGCTGCAGAGAAGTTTTCCGCATAGTTTAGGTTTCTAAAGAATCGAGCACTTTAATGACTTTTGAAAAGAAAATTCTTGCCGAGATGCCTAAGTGCTATGCACTTGGCATGTTTGAGGGAGAAGACACACCAAGCTTTTTAGCTGCTGTCGAGAAGGACGGTCCAATCCGTCGTTTTACGCTTGATGGTGAGCCTCTAGAGACTGTTGCTCCAGGCCCTGGTGGAGTCATGACCATTACTCAGGTCCCTGGCAGGCAAGATCAGTTCCTTGCAACTCGCAAGTTCTTCTCGCCAAACTTTGGCGGAGACGACGCGGCAATTGCGTCCTATACCAAGCAGGCAGACGGTTCGTGGTCTGAGCAGATTCTTTGCGACCTCCCTTATGTTCACCGTTTTGGCATCTTGAAGGCTGCTGACGGTCAGCTTTGGGTTCTTGCTTGCTCTATCAAGGGTGGAGCTGAGACCGGCGTCAAGGATGATTGGCGCACTCCAGGTGCTGTTTGGGCCGCTCCTTTGAGCGATAACCTTGAGCAGTACACGGCAGACAACCAGCTTAAGCTAACTTGTGTTGCTAATTATCAGGTTCAGAACCACGGTTTCTGGACCGCGCCTGATAAATCGTATGCTTTGATCTCAACCGCCGCAGGCGTGTTTAGATATGTGCCACCAACAACTCCTGAGGGTGCTTGGGATGTCACCTGCCTTCTGGTCCAGCCAACAAGTGACATTGTTGCTACAGACTTTGACGGTGATGGCAAGCTGGAGATTCTTACCTTCTCCAAGTTCCACGGTGACACGCTGGCAATTTGGCATGAGGGCCAGACTCGCGATCGCTATGAGCAGGTTTGGTGCGACCCACAGAAGCGCAGCTTCCTTCATGCGCTTTGGGCAGCAGACCTTAATGGCGAGAAGTGCGCGGTCATTGGTAACCGTAAAGATGGTCGCGATTTGTTGCTTGTTAGATACGTTGACGGTGAGTACACCGTAGACGTTATCGACCACGACCTCGGACCAGCAAACTGCATGGTGTATAGGCATGACGGCAGCGATTACATTGTTGCTGCATATCGTGAGACAGACCAGCTGGCTCTCTACAAAGTAGTGGAGTAGCTCTGCGTTTGTAGCGAGCGCTCAGGATGAGCTTCTGAGCATGCAGGCAAAGTCCTGAGCGCCGCTCAATTTACCTGTGTATACATCAAAGTACTAGTCCTATGTTTTAGAAAGGAGCGTGCTATGGCAGATCTTAAAGACGTCACACGCGACAGTTGGATTATGAGCACCTTCCCTGAGTGGGGAACATGGCTTAATGAAGAAATTGACAATGCCGTAGTAGAGCCTGGCCAGGTTGAGATGTGGTGGCTCGGCTGCGTTGGTATTTGGTTCAAGACTCCTGGTGGAGCAAACGTTGCTGTTGACTTCTGGGCAGGCAATGGTAAGCGCACTCACGGTGACGGCCTCATGAAGCCTGGTCACCAGATGGCAAACATGGCTGGCGTTCGTAAGATGCAGCCAAACCTCCGCAACGTTCCATTTGTTATTGATCCATTTGCTATCAAGAACCTTGACGCTGTTGTGGTAACTCACATTCATCAGGACCATATGTCCAAGGAGCTTGCAGCTCACGTTGTTAACAACAACATGACCACTACTGACGAGAATGGCAAAGAGATTCCTGTTCCCTTTATTGGTCCTAAGGATGCTGTTGACATCTGGGTTGGCTGGGGCGTTCCACGCGAGCAGTGTGTTGTTGTTAAGCCTGGTGACCGCATCAAGGTTAAGGACATGGAGATCGTTGCATACGATTCCTTTGACCGTACCATCATTGTTACCACTACTGATACTTCTGAGAACCGCCCAGACCTTTGGGGTAAGTGCCCAATGGATATGGACGAGAAGGCCGTTAACTACCTCTTTGTCACTCCTGGTGGAAACATCTATCACTCTGGTGATTCCCACTACTCCATTTACTTTGCTAAGCACGGCAAAGACATCGCTAAGGAGTTTGGCGGCGTAGACGTTTGCTTTGGCGCTTTTGGCTGCAACCCAATTGGTATCCAGGACAAGATGGAAGCAACCGATATGCTTCGTATGGCTGAGGCTCTTCAGTCTAAGGTTGTTATTCCAATTCACCATGATGTTTGGACTAACTTCCAGGCTGACGTCCAGGAGATCAAGGTTCTTTGGGAGATGCGTAAGGACCGTCTTGATTACAAGTTCCACCCATTCTTCTGGGAGGTCGGCGGCCACTACACCTATCCACAGGACAAGGACCGCTTTGCTTATCATCACGATCGTGGCTTCCACGATTGCTTCGATCACGAGCCAAACGTTCCATTCCGTAGTGTTCTCTAAGGAGCAGTCTCTATGATGCTTAAAGAGCTTCGCGAGGAAGTTTACGAAGCAAACATGGACCTGCCAAAGCATGGGCTAGTAGTATTTACCTGGGGAAATGCTTCTGGACTTGACCGTGAGCGTGGCCTGTTTGTTATCAAGCCATCGGGCGTCTCCTATGAGGAGCTCAGTCCAGAGAATCTGGTCATCTGTGACTTGGATGGCGACGTTGTTGAGGGTGAGATGAATCCATCTTCCGATACTCCAACTCATGCATGTTTGTATCGCGCATGGGGCGAGAAGATTGGCGGAATTGTTCACACTCACTCAACCCATGCTGTTTCTTGGGCACAGGCAGGACGCTCTATTCCTTGCTATGGCACCACACACGCAGATTATTTCTACGGAGACATTCCTTGCGTGCGCAGCCTTACCAAGGACGAGGTAGAAAGTGCCTATGAGCTTGAGACTGGTAACGTTATTGTTGAGGGATTTGAAAACTTGGATCCCATTGCGGTTCCTGGAACGCTCCTTCACAACCACGGACCTTTCTCTTGGGGTAAAGACGCAATGGCTGCTGTGTATCACGCCGTAGTTATCGAGGAGGTTGCCAAGATGGCAACACTCACCGAGCTCAATAACCCTAAGGTTCAGGAGGCACCTCAGTACCTTCAGGACAAGCACTACATGCGCAAGCATGGTCCAAATGCCTACTACGGACAGGGTAATCACTAAAGCCTGTTCAGTGAGTAAAATCTGTTTCAGTCAGGCGGTCTTTTATAAGGCCGCCTGTTTTTAAAAGGAGAAGATATGTCCAAGTATCAGCTGGGACTCTACGAGAAGGCTATTCCTACAGACCTTACCTGGGAAGAGCGCCTCAGCATAGCAGGGGAGTCCGGCTTTGATTATGTTGAGATCTCCGTTGACGAGTCTGACGCTCGTCTTTCTCGCCTTGAGTGGACTGGTGAGGAGCGTGCAGCAGTTCGTCAGGCAATGGTAAACTCTGGCGTTCGCCTGGGCTCTATGTGCCTTTCTGGTCACCGTAAGTATCCTTTTGGTTCCCGCGATCAAGCTACTCGTGAGCGTGGCCTTGAGATTATGCAGAAGGCACTTGACCTTGCAGGTGACCTGGGACTTCATACTATCCAGCTTGCTGGCTATGACGTGTACTACGAGGACGGCGCAGAGGATACGCGTAAGTACTTTGAGGAGAACCTGGCAAAGGCCGTAGAAATGGCTGCTAAGGCGGGCATTGTTATGGGTTTTGAGACCATGGAGACTCCTTTTATGGATACGGTCGAGAAGGCCATGTACTACGTAGATCTTATCAACAGCCCTTACCTTGGCGTGTATCCCGACGCTGGTAACCTCACCAATGCATCGTTTATTTACGGCAACACCGTCGCTGATGACATCGCACTTGGTGCAGGCCATATCTTTGCAGCTCACCTCAAAGAGACTGTTGCTGGTGCGTATCGCGAGATTCCATTCTCTACCGGTACCACTGACTACGAAGGAGCTCTCTCGCAGCTTGTTCCTCAGGGTGTCAGGCGCTTTGTTGCAGAGATGTGGTACACCGGCAGCGAGAACTGGAAGGAAGATCTGGTCTTTGCCTCCACGTACGTTCGCAGCAAAATTGATAAAGCATTTGAAGGTTAAACGGTCTTTTTGCACTTGTTTTGGGTTTCTCGCCACAGACGGTACATAAGAATCTGTACAATGTGGTTTAGCTCTTTCTTAGTACGACGTACGTTTCCAAACTCGTTTAAGTTTGTACAGGGAAGGATTTAACATGAAGTTCTTTATTGACACTGCAGATATCGATGAGATTTCTGAGGCTTTGAGCTGGGGCTGCCTGGCAGGTGTTACCACCAACCCATCACTGTATGCAAAGATTGGTGGCAAGCTGGCAGACTTTGAGTCTCATATGGTTAAGATTGCACAGCTTTGCGAAGGTCTTCCTGTTTCTGCTGAGTCAACGGCAACAACAACTGAGGGCATGATTGAAGAGGGTCGTCATCTGGCTTCTCTTGCTCCAAACATTGTTGTTAAGCTTCCTATCTGTGCAGAGAGTCTTGCTGCTACCCATCAGCTTGCTTCTGAGGGAATTCGCGTCAACATGACGCTGATTTTCTCGGCACCTCAGGCTCTTCTTGCGGCAAACGCTGGTGCTCGTTATATTTCGCCATTTGTTGGTCGTTTTGATGACATCGGCGAGGACGGCATTGAGCAGCTGGGAACCGTTGTTTCTTGCATTGAGAACTATGCATGGGATAAAAACGTTGATCACACCGTAGAGATTATTACGGCTTCTGTCCGTACGCCAAACCACGTAACACAGGCAGCTCTGCTCGGTGCTGATATTGCAACCGTTCCATTTGGTGCTCTAAAGAAGTGCCTGAAGCACCCTCTGACCGACGCCGGTCTTAAGTCTTTTGAGGCTGACTGGGAAAAGGTTAAGGCTCAGCAATAAATAGTGATTGTGGTACGCCCAGCTTAGGTTGGGCGTACTTGTTTTGAGAGGATGAGAATGGGAACATCTGCATTACCCGAGCGCAACCTCACTGATGATGAGCTTAAGCTTGCAGCCAATACACTGAGGCGCGATGTCATTGACATGCTCGAGAAAAGCAAGTCAGGTCATCCCGGCGGCTCTCTTAGTGCGGCAGATATTGTGGCTACACTGTTCTTCTCGGGAGTAATGAAGTACAACCACAACAACCCAGAGGACCACACCGAGGATAGGTTCTTCCTGTCCAAGGGTCACGTGGCTCCTGTGCTGTACGCTGCGTACCACCTGCTTGACTGGCTCCATGACGAGGATATGGTTACCCTCCGTCAGCTTGGCAGCCGTCTGCAGGGTCATCCAGACTGCCATGCATGTCCTGGTATTGAGGTTTGCTCTGGCTCTCTTGGACAGGGTCTCTCGGTAGCGGCAGGATGCGCTCTGGGACTTTCTCTAGACGCTCTTGCAAGCGGCGAGCGCGCCAAGAAGGTATTTGTCCTTCTGGGCGACGGCGAGCTGCAGGAGGGCTCTAACTGGGAGGCATGCATGTTTGCTGCTCATCAGAAGCTGGATAATCTCATTGCCATTGTGGACCTCAACAACTTGCAGATTGATGGTCACGTAACTGACGTGTGCTCTCTTGGCGATATTGACGAGAAGTTCCGTTCCTTTGGCTGGAACGTACTGCGCGTTAACGGTCATGAGGTCACCGAGGTGCGCCAGGCCCTTCTCGCCGCACGAGATGGTCGCGAGGCAGGAAACACCGCGCCTACCGTGGTTATTTGCCAGACTGTCAAGGGCAAAGGCGTCTCGTTTATGGAGGATCAGGCTTCCTGGCATGGAAACGCTCCTTCGGCTGAACAGGCTGATCTTGCGCGAGAAGAACTTGATGCTGCAAGAGAGCTTCTTTTGATTGATCTTCAGGGTGAAGGTAAGGAGGTTGCCAATGTCTAGAGCAACTCGTGAGGCATATGGTCAGACTCTTGTTGAGCTGGTAAACGAGGGTCACGATATTGTGGCCGTTGACGCAGACCTTGCCGGCTCCACTAAACTTGCCGACCTCCAGAAGGCCTTCCCACAGCGTATGGTTGACGTGGGCATTGCTGAGCAAAACATGGTGGGAGTTGCGTCAGGACTGGCACTTACGGGACGCACCGTGTTTACCGGCTCGTTTGCCGTGTTTGCAACCGGTCGCGCTTACGATCAGATTAGAAACACTGTCTGCGACTCCGGCCTCAACGTGAAGATTTGTCCTACGCACGCAGGCATTACAGTAGGAGAGGACGGCGCCACTCACCAGTCCCTTGAGGACATTGGCATGATGCGCGCTCTCCCTCAGATGCGCGTGCTTGTTCCTGCAGATTACAACGCTACTAAGGCGGCGCTCAGGCTAGCTGCTGAGGCCGATGGTCCCTTCTACGTGCGCATGGGTCGTCACAAGGTTACCGACATCTACGATGATTCCTTCAAAGGTGGCCTGCCTTTTGCAAACGTCCTGCGTGAAGGCACCGATGTTACCATTGCTGCCTGCGGTGTTGAGGTTGCTCAGGCACTTGCTGCCGCAGATTTACTGGCAGAGGAGAAGATCTCTGCCGAGGTTATTGACGTGTTCTCCATCAAGCCTTTGGACGAGGAAGTCATTTTGGCATCTGCCGAGAAGACCCGTCATGTGGTAACTGTTGAGGAGCACAACGTGGCAACAGGTCTTGGAGCTGCAGTTGCCGAGCTTCTGGCTGAGCAGCTACCAACACCTATGCGCTTTGCTGGTATGCGCACCTTTGGCACCTCTGCTCCTGGCGACGTGCTGCTTTCGCACTTTGGCCTGGACGCCGAGGGCATTGCCGCTCGCGTCAGGGAGTTTCTGCTCTCGTAGTCTTTGTCATATTTTGATGGTGTAAGCGATTAAAGACGGGATGAAATTTGAAAGGGAACTCTTTAGGAGAGACTATTTATTCTCTTCGTCATAGTAAGGGATTGACGCAGGAGCAGCTTGCAGAGGGTATTTGCTCCCCGGTTTCTCTTTCAAGAATTGAAAATGGCCGCCAGATGCCCTCCAAGGTAATTCTCGACGCATTGTTGAGCAGACTTGGGGCGAGTACCTATCAACTTTGTGACGTTTTTTATCAAAGTGATTGCCAACGTAGCTTTAATGAGATTACAAGACGAGCAAGTCTGCTTATAGAAGCAGGTAAAATCCAACAAGGCCTATCCTTGCTGGAGGGCTTGAGTGAAAATGATGCATCTCATGCATTGGAGCGGCAGTCAGTTTTACTTATACAGGCAGCCGCACAACTCAAGCAGAACAAGAATCCTGAAGATTCATACGTCAAGTTACGTGAGGCTTTGGAGCTTACAAAGCCTCATATTGACCTATCTGATTTTCGACATGAACTTTTATCTCCTATTGAAGCTGAAATAATCGGTTTGATGGTTGTGGCACTTCAGCAAAAGGAAGCTCGTATTGAGGCTATTCGAGTGGGAGAAGAACTTGAAAAAAACCTTTCCGATCAGCAATCAAGCAGCAATGACTTTACGATTGTCCGCATCAACCTTGAAGTTAATATATCTTCCTGCTTGGATCTTGAGGGAAGGTTTGAAGAAGCTGCTCAGCATGCGTATCTGGCAAGAGATTTGAGTATTGAAAGCCATGAGCAGATACTTTTACCGGTGATTTTTTATTTGATTGGTCGGTCTGAATTCCGGAGTGGAAATACTGACAAGGCGCTTTCAATAATGCAGACGATTATTCCGTATATGGAACTTATTGGCCAACATGATAATGCGGAAATGGTGCGCGCTTTTGTTGAAGAGAATCTAAGCACTCAAAATTGAACCTAGGGCTTAAAACCAAGTCTAAGCGCTCAGAGACAGTGAGCAAGGCAGCCTACATTTTTCATTACCAAAAGTTAAAATTTTTACGTGCCATGCTTATTATTTTGATACTTTGCATGGATACTTAACATTTGAGGTAATACAAGAATTGTCACGAGATGTTATGGATAGCCTCCTCTTCTTTCGAGATGATGTATTCATCAAAGAGAGGGGAAGGCGATACATATGACCATCATTGTTATTGTAGTTAAGCACTAAAAGTGCGGGATAGATACCTCTTTTAGATTTATTAAAAGAGGTATCTATCATTTTGTGATGGTCATTTAGATGATTTTCTGCGATTGGAATGGAATGAAAAATATAAAGCATCTTTTAAAGAATGTCGGCAAACGAAACGTGATTATTTTTGTACTAGTACAAATTGTAAGTTCTTGTGTCGTTGCCGGCGTGGCTCTTTTACTGAGCTCACTTCTCAATACGGTTTCTGAAGTCATTATTTCAGGAGATATTGCTCGGTTACTTGCATTTATAGGCTTGTGCTGTATATATGCTATAGCAACCGGTATCCTTCTTATACTACAGGGATATGTGCGCGCCCGCCTGGTTCGCGACACCGTAATTAAGATGAGAAACTCTGCCGTGAAGGCTTATTTGCGGAGAAAAGATGCTGTAAATATGAATGAAAACAGTGCTGAGTTTTTTTCTCTTTTAAGTCAGAATATGGATACTATTGAAAAAGATTGGCTTGGCGGACTGCTTGATGCATTTGCTTCGTGCTGCGAAATTACTATTGCAAGCCTCTTACTTTTGTATATAAATCCAATAGTGGCAGTTATTTCGATACTTGTTATGGCAATTCCAACAATCATTCCCGGAGTATTTACAAAACAACTTACTCATTGCCAAGAAGAGATCGTAAAAAATACGGTGTCGTATAACGGACAGATTCGTGATATATCGCTTGGATTTGATGTCATCAGGTCATTTCATAAAGAAAACAACTTTACAAATCGTCACTTACTGGTTGCGCAGCAGTTGGAAGGTAAGAAGGCACATTTATCTGAAGTTACATCTCTTATATCTGGGTTTGTTACAGCAATCTCAGTTTCATCTCAATTCATCATTATGGGTATAACGGGTATTTTTGCAGTGCAAGGATTTGTTTCTCTTGGTAGCGTTGTGGCTGTGACCCAGCTGTCCGGTCAGGTAATCGCGCCCGCTTCAACATTTGCTTCATTGCTTGGCAAAGTTAAAGCGGCCTATCCGGTTTTGAAGGCGGTTATATGCGACGATGAAGAAACTCCGTTTGACAATAAGGAACGGCACTATGATGCAGAACGTGAAATTGAGTTAAAAAACGTTACCTATAAGTACCCTGATTCAATTTCCGGAGTATCTAAGATATCTGCGCGCTTTGAGACTGGAAGGAAGTATGCGATTATTGGAAAAAGCGGAAGTGGAAAGAGTACACTTTTAAAACTGATTTCAGGCCAGATAGAACCTCAGGATGGAGACATTCTGATTGACGGTTCAAGAGATATTTTATGTGATCCGGCAATGATTCACCAAAATGTGTATTTGTTTGACGATACGCTAAAAAATAACATTACGCTGGGAAGTTCGTATTCGGATGATCAAATCGGTGAAGTTATTAAAAAATCTGGTCTCTTAGAAGTAGTTGCTGCTCTTCCAAAAGGACTCGACACTCCAGTGGAAGAGAACGGAAAGCGCTTCTCAGGAGGTGAAAGACAGAGGATTGCTATTGCGCGAGCCTTACTGTATGGAAAGAAGTTACTGCTTGTTGATGAAGCTACGTCTGCATTGGACACACGCATGGCTACTGAGGTTGAGAATAACCTGCTTAGTCTAAGCGGAGTTACCATGATTGAGGTAACTCATCATCTCAATGTTGCACAACAATCAAAGTACGATGCCGTATTTGAAATGACTCCAAGCGGGCTTGTAGAGATAAAACAATAGTAGGAGCTCAATACGTTGAGGAGTACAACGTGGCAACAGGCCTTGGAGCTGTAGTTGCCGAGCTTCTGGCTGAGCAGCTGCCCACACCCATGCGCTTTGCTGGCATGCGTACCTTTGGTACGTCCGCTCCTGGTGACGTGCTGCTTTCGCACTTTGGCCTGGATGCCGAAGGTATTGCCGCTCGCGTCAGGGAGTTTCTGCTCTCGTAGCCACATGCGAGAGATACAACGGCAACGCCGCAGGTCAGTGGCGCGTGTGGTCGTAACGACGGTAACGCCGCAGGTCAGCGACGCGTGCGAGCGCAGGTTGCGAGCAATTTCGACCCGGTATCCATTTCGTGTGGGTACCGGGTTTCTTGTGCGAAAACGCTGCTAGTGGACGGGGTTTCTCGCCAGGTGGGCGGTGCGAGCCCGGAGTGAGCCTGCTGCGCGCCTGATTTTCTCGCCATGTCTGGACGATTTGCCGGAAAAGCACACCATATCTGAGCTATTTGCCGGTTTTTCTCGCCATGTCTGAGTAAATTTACTCAGACATGATGCAGCTTTCAGGCTCAAAAATTCAGGGCCACGTAGTCTATCTTTTACGCGCCTGATTTCTGCAAAGAATCTGTAAATTTTGCCTAAATATGTAAAAGAATCTGTGGATTTGCCTGATTTCTGCAAAGAATCGGTGCTGCAATTACAGATTCTTTGCCCTTTTCAGGCGCGCGATGGTGAGAAGAGCGCTTGGCGAGAAACTCGAGCGCTCGGGTGTTGAACCGCGGAGTTTCTGGCCATGAAAAAGACCTGGCACCATGTGGTACCAGGCCTTTGTTTGTTGCATGTTAGCTTGCTGTGTCAGCTGTAACTGAACTGCGAGCCAAAGCTACGCCAGGCGAAACCGGCGGACTAGCCGAGGTGCTTGGTGATGGAAGCAGCTGCTACCTTACCAGCGCCCATTGCAAGAATGACGGTTGCAGCACCGGTTACGATGTCGCCACCAGCCCAGATGCGAGGATCGGAAGTGCGGCCTTCTTCGTCGGCCTCAATGTAGCCCCACTTGTTGAGCTTGATGTCGCCGATCATCTTTGCGAATGGGTTAGCGTTGGTACCGATTGCAGAAATTGCAACGTCGCAAGGAATGTCCTCGATAGCACCCTCGATAGCAACTGGACGACGACGTCCGTCAGCGTCAGGCTCGCCGAGCTCCATCTTCTGGACGCGAACTGCGCAAACTGCGCCGTCCTCGCCAGCGACAAACTCGAGAGGGGAGACGAGAGGAAGAACCTCAACGCCCTCAGCCTTTGCGTGGTGCAGCTCTGCACGACGAGCAGGCATCTCGTCCTCGGTACGACGGTAAGCGATGATTGCACGCTCAGCACCAAGGCGCTTAGCAGTACGAACAGCATCCATAGCAACGTTGCCGCCACCAAAGACAACGACGTTCTTACCGTGCTTGGTTGGAGTGTCATACTCAGGGAAGTTGTTAGCCTTCATGAGGTTAACGCGGGTGAGGTACTCATTTGCAAAGAAGACGTTAGGCAGGTTCTCGCCAGGGATGTTGAGAAGCTTTGGAAGGCCTGCGCCGGTTGCAATATAGATTGCGTCAAAGCCCTGCTCAAAGAGCTCGTCTGCATCGGTGATACGACCGACAACAGAGTTGAACTCAAACTTAACGCCCAGCTCCTGAAGGCCGTCAATCTCGCGCTTAACAACAGCCTTTGGAAGACGGAACTCAGGAATACCGTAAACCAGAACGCCGCCACCGGTGAAGAATGCCTCAAAGACGGTAACATCAAAGCCGTTACGAGCAAGCTCGCCAGCGCAAGCAATACCGGAAGGACCGGAGCCTACAACTGCAACCTTCTTGCCGTTCTTTGGAGCGATAGCTGGCTTGGAAGCAAGCTCAGGCTGGTCGCCAAGGAAGCGCTCAAGCTGACCAATAGCAACTGGTTCGCTGCGCTTACCCATGATGCAGACGCCCTCGCACTGGTTCTCCTGTGGGCAAACACGACCACAAACTGCAGGAAGCATGGAGGACTCGCGGATGATGTCAAGACCGCGACCAAACTCCTCTGCACGGATAGCCTCGATAAAGCGAGGAATGTTGATGTTTACAGGGCAACCCTGAACGCACAGTGGATTCTTACAATCCAGGCAGCGGTTGGCCTCTGCAATTGCCATCTCTTTAGTGAAACCCTTGTCGACAGGGCGGAAGTCTTGTGCGCGCTCTGCAGCTGGCTCTTCGTTGTCAGCTGTACGAGGTGCCTTGACGTTTGGAATGTAGCGACCGTTTACTTGTGGCATGCGCACCTCGTCTCCTCGTAAGCCTTAATGGACTGGCCTTCCTCGGTGAGGTAGGCTGCCTGACGTGCGCGAAGGTCGTTCCAGTCAACCTTGGTTGCATCAAAGTCAGGACCGTCAACACAAGCAAACTTGGTCTCGCCACCAACCTCAACACGGCAGCAACCGCACATACCAGTGCCGTCGACCATGATTGGGTTCAGGGAAGCGATGATAGGTGTGTCGTACTTCTCGGCAGTGAGAGTGGAGAACTTCATCATTGGAACTGGGCCAACGCAGAATACGCGGTCGACCTGCTTGTCCTGCAGAAGACGCTCGAGAGGTGCAGTTACAACGCCCTTCTCGCCAAGAGAACCGTCGTCTGTGGTGATGTGGATGTGATCGTCGTCCAGAATGGAACGGAACTGATCCTCAAGCAGCAGCAGTTCTTTGGTACGAGCGCCCATGATTGCGTGGACCTCGCGGCCAGCTGCTACGAGCTGACGAGCAACAGGGAAGGCGATAGCCAGGCCAACGCCGCCGCCGATAACTGCCCATTTGCCCTCGCCCATCTCGGTAGGCTCGCCCAGAGGACCAGTGACGTCCTGTAGGGAATCGCCAGCCTCATAGGTAGAAAGCATCTGGGTGGTCTTGCCGATTACCATGAAGATAAACTCGACCCAACCCTCCTCAGGATTCCAATCCGCAAAGGTAAATGGAACGCGCTCGCCACACTCATTTGCGCGGACCATCAGGAACTGACCAGCATGTGCATGCTTGGCCATCTGTGGTGCCTCGATACGGAACTTGAAGACCTTCTCGGAGAACTGAGTCTTTTCGAGGATCTTATACATTCAGCGGTACTCCTCTCCTAACACAACAAAACTGCGAGTGAGTTGACGCGCCGCACTACAGCGTGCCTTCTGGCGAGAAGACAGTAGTAGGTGACGCATGTATCTCACGCATACGAGGTCTGGGTAACCCCGTATTCGCAAACAACATATCTATTGTACTATTTGCGCATGATTCAAGACATGAGTAATTCATGAATGAGCATAAATATTTCGCAGCTTGTTTTGCCTGCTAGCTGCAGAGGGCGAGAAGTTCGGTGAGCTTATGACGTGACGGCATGCGGCGACGGCACGGGGCGAAGTGCGGCGGAGCGCGGTGCCTGCTAGCCGTGGAGGAGTTGCTCCACCTGATCGGCCGCTGTCTGGGCGGTGACCAGAAAGTCTTCCAGGTTGTTTCCCTTGAGCTCGCGCAGAACATAGTCTGCCACCGGCATCTTTCCAGGAGGGCGACCGATGCCAAACTGCAGGCGCATAAAATCCCTGGTCTGGAGCTTGTCGGCGATGGAACGCAGACCGTTATGCGAGTTGAGTCCGCCGCCTTCCTTGAAGTTGAGTTGGCCCTCTGCAAGGTCAACTTCGTCGTGAATAACCAGGATTTGCGCAGGTTGAAGGTGGTGTACACGAGCAAGTTTGGAGAGGGGACCACCGCTGGTA
Source organism: uncultured Atopobium sp. (assembly GCA_937990665.1). GTDB lineage: Bacteria > Actinomycetota > Coriobacteriia > Coriobacteriales > Atopobiaceae > Lancefieldella. The sequence continues at coordinate 6,287 of CALKRF010000104.1, read as the reverse complement.
TTCATGAAGTCCTGGGGTTTGGCCAGGAGTAGATGGCGTTTCTCGCCAGATGCGGCTCCGGGAGCTGCGGGAAGGGTGATCTCCGCAACCTGGCAGCCCGCCTCGCTTTTCCAGTACGAAACGCCGTGGCGCTCGGCAAGGGTATCGACGACGGCAAAACCAGCATTGTGCCTGGTGCGCGCGTATTTCTCGCCAGGATTTCCCAGGCCCGCTACAAGCACAATTTTGTTACCGTGCATCAAATTTCCTTCCGTTTGAGATGTGTACGTTTATGATGGTAAGGGAAAACGACAGGTTCGACCAGCGTGAACTGAGCTCGCGGTTGGCAGCCTAGCGGCAGCGCGCGTGACGTGCAGCAATCGGCGCGCGGTGAGCAGCGTGCGGTGGGCGGCGTGCGGGACATGCGGCGTTCAACTGAGGTGCGGAGGCAAAATGAAGAAGATTCTGGTTACCGGATTTGAGCCTTTCGGTGGCGAGAAAATCAATCCAGCTTGGGAGGCCGTGAAGGCGCTGCCCGAGACCATTGGCGGTGCTCAGGTGATAAAACTGCACGTACCTGTTGAGTTTGGCGCTGGCGCTCAGAAGGTTATCGACGCGCTTGAAGCTGAGCGACCCGAGATTGTGCTTTGCGTGGGCCAAGCGGGCGGAAGAAGCAAGATTACGCCCGAGTTTGTGGGCATCAACTGGGCTCACGCGCGAATCCCCGACAATGCGGGCAAGCAGCCGCTCTCGCAGCGCATCATCGACGGCGCTCCCGACGCGTATTTTGCGTCGCTGCCGGTAAATGCTATGGTGGTTGCCATGAACCAGGCGGAGATCCCCGCGGCGGTCTCGTACACTGCGGGAACGTACGTCTGCAACGACGTCATGTACCAGGTCCTTCATGCGCTGGCCACGAGGTTTCCGGAGACTCGCGGTACGTTTCTACACGTACCGTTCGCAACGGAGCAGGTTGTCGAGAAAAACGCTGCAGCCGCCGAGAAGGCTGACACTGGCGAGAAGGGCTTCGCTGCAGGCGAAAAGGCTGGCACTGGCGAGAAGACCCGCCAGGTTCCAAGCATGTCGCTGGAGATGATGACTCGCGGACTGCAGGTTGCGCTGGAAGCGGCGCTTGCAAACGACGTTGACCTCGCGGATTATGAAAGCGGAACAACCTGCTAGATTGCGCGCCGCTTACAGTGCGCCTGCAAGTGCACGGGTTTCTCGCCAGGCGTGCTTCTCGCCATCGCGCGCCTGAAAAGTGCAAAGAATCTGTATTTGAGGTACAGATTCTTTGACAAAATCAGGCAAATCCACAGATTCTTTTACACTTTTAGGCAAAATTTACAGATTCTTTGCAGAAATCAGGCGCGTGAAAGATAGACTACGTTACCCTGAATTTTTGAGCCCGAAAGCTGCATCATGTCTGAGTGAATTTACTCAGATATGGCGAGAAAAACCGGCAAAACCACTCAGACTTCGTGTACTTTTCCGGCAAATCGTTCAGACATGGCGAGAAAATCAGGCTCGCTCCAGGCGCGCATCAGGCTCGTATCAGGCGCGCGCTAATCGCGCACCAGCTCACACCGCCCACCTGGCGAGAAACTCGCATCACTCCCAGCGTTTCCACATAAGAAACCCGGTATCCATACGAAATGGATACCGGGTTGAAATCACTTGCGATCCGCGCTCGCACGCACGTTTGACCTGCAGTATTGCCGTCGTCGCCCGCGCGCAATTGACCTGCGGTATTGTTGCCGTCGCACGCGCGGCTGACCTGCCTGCGGGGTTACAGGTTGAAGTCGCCACCGAAGATGTCGGAGACAGGACGGTCGGTGTAGACAGCGTAGATTGCCTCGGCAAGCTCGTTTGCAATGGTAATCGTCTTGATCTTAGAGCCTTCCTGGTTTGCTGCAGGGCAAGGAATTGCGTCAGTAACAACGCACTCCTCAATTGGAGTGTTATTGAGGCGCTCGATTGCAGGGCCAGAGAAGATGCCGTGGGTTGCGCAGACATAGATGTCACCAGCACCCATTTCCTTCAGTTTAACAACGGAAGCACAGAGGGTGCCTGCGGTATCAATCATGTCGTCGTTAACAATGCAGGTCTTACCCTTGATGTCGCCGATGATGCCCATAACTGCGCTCTCGTTGTGGCGAGGACGGCTCTTGTGAGCAATTGCAAGGCCACAGTCAAGGTAGTCGGAAAGCTTCTTAGCTGCTTTTGCGCGACCCATATCAGGGGAGACAACAACGGTATTCTCCCAGTCAAATGGCTTGTTCTTAAAGTAATCGCCCAGAAGGTAGAGAGCAGTCAGGTGAGAAACAGGGATGTCAAAGAAGCCCTGGATTTGGCCTTGGTGCAAGTCAAGTGTGATGACGCGGTCAACGCCAGCGTTCTCAAGCAGGTTTGCCATCAGACGAGCGGTAATAGGCTCGCGAGCAGCAGCTTTGCGGTCCTGACGAGCGTATGCGTAGTGAGGGATAACTACGGTAAAGCTGTTAGCAGATGCGCGCTTTGCAGCGTCAGCAACAATCAGCGTCTCCATAACCAGGTCGTTGACGTTGACGCCTGCCATAGACTGAATGAAGAAGACCTCGTCGCCGCGGACAGACTCGTCAAAGCGAGCGTAGATTTCTCCGTTAGCAAACTTCTCAAGGAGAAGACCTTGTAGCTCTAGGTGAAGAATGTCTGCAACTTTACGAGCCAGTTCAGGGTTACCTGTACCGGTGTAGAGCTTGATGTTTCTAGCAACTAATAGCGGATCGCTCAGGTTCTCGAACATCTAGTCCTCTTTCTCAAGCTTGTGACGCCTCTGGGCGGCGTATCCCTCAACAATTTTCTGCTCAGAGCGCTCGAGTGCAAGCGCATCTGCTGGTACATCCTTTGTGATGCACGAACTTGCCCCCACAAGTGCGCCATCACCAATTGAGACGGGTGCCACCATCATAGTGTCGGATCCAACAAAGACGTTGTTGCCAATGTTAGTCTTGAACTTGTGGTAACCGTCGTAATTGCATGTAATTGAACCTGCGCCAATATTGACGCCGGAGCCCATGGTAGTGTCACCAATGTAGGAGAGGTGAGGTACCTTAGAGCCTTCGCCGATAGTTGAATTTTTGATTTCAACGTGGGTGCCTGCTTTGGCATGAGGCATAAGGTGAGTGCCTGGACGCAAGTAAGCGCGAGGACCGCAGGTAGCAAAGTCGTCTACCTGTGCGTTGATAGCTACAGTCTCATCAACAACAGCGTCGTTGCCAACAATTGTATCGGTCAGACGAGTGTTAGGGCCTACCACGCAATTCTCGCCAATTGAGGTCTTGCCGTAGAGCATAGTCTGCGGGAGAACCTCGGTGTCCATACCAAGCGTGACCTCGGGGCCAATCCAGACGGAGGTTGGGTCCAGCATGGTGACGCCCTGGCTCATCCAGTGCTCGTTGATGCGCTCCTGCATGATGCGGGTGGCAACGGCAAGCTCGGAGCGGGAATTGACGCCCAGCGCCTCTTTGTAGTCGTCAACGTGGACGGCAGCAACAGGCTCGCCCTGGCTGACGTAAAGGCCCACCATGTCAGTGAGGTAGTACTCGCCCTGCACGTTGTCATTGCCGAGAAGATCGATGTTTGCGGTCAGTCTTCCGCCACAGAAGCAGTACACGCCAACGTTGCATTCACGCTCTTGCTCGCGCTGCTCTGGCGTAGCATCCTTGTGCTCAACAATGGCAGTTACCTGGCCGTTAGAAGAAATGACGCGACCATATCCGGTTGGATCTGGTGGCGTCATGGTAAGTACGGTACATGCGTTGTGATGAGCTTTAGTTTCTGCAACAAGGTCGAGAATAGACTGTGCGCGCAACAGAGATGCGTCACCGTTGATAACAACAACGGGTCCCTTGAAGCCACCAAGAGCATCCTTTACAACCTTGACGGCGTGGCCGGTGCCAAGACGCTCGGTCTGGGCAACATATTCAAGGTTGGGGAAGCAAGAAAGTGCAGATTTAACCTCGTCAGCATGGTTACCAACAACCACAATGACGCGCTCAGCGCCAGCAGTAATTGCGGCGTTGACACTCCACCAAACAAGGGGTTTATCTAGTAATTTGTGCACAATCTTAGGGTGGTGGGACTTCATGCGCGTTCCCTCGCCTGCAGCGAGGACAATCGCAGTAAGTGGCATACGTAAGCCTCCAAAGTACTTCGTATTACTCGATACGAGTGCGTCCCTACACAAAAGTTGCGTAAAAAATGGCTGGGGTAGTAGGATTCGAACCCACATTCCAGGCACCAAAAACCCGTGTCCTAACCGTTGGACGATACCCCAATGTAATCACTACGTTGGTTTTGTCCGCAACTCTATTAAGTGTATCAGCTTAGCGAGGCAAATGCTCCACAAATTGCATCAAGAACAAGAACTGCTAAAGTCTGCGCGTCTGCGGTAGTAAATGAGCCGTCAACGTTTGTTCCTTCTGGCAGCACAATCTTGATAGGGGAGCCCGTTGCATCAGCAGACTCAATAGCAGTGCGCAGTCTTGCTGGCAGCGTCTCGTTTTCTTCCATAGAAACAGAGCCAATACCAACCTGTCCGCGGGCGGGCATGCTTGGGGCATAGGCTGTGGTCAGAACCAAAATAGTGGCTGCATCAGTAGGGGAATCGGCGCGATCAATCATGGTCATGCCGCTTGCCTCAGTAGTTGCCTTAGAAAGGTTATAGACGCGAGCAGCTACGTTTCTAGAGATAGGATCTTCTCCCGTAATTGCAATGCAGGTGGTCTCAAGAACGTTTGCTGCACGAGCAAAGCCCATAGGACCCTGTGGGTGAGGGCCTTTTGCCTGCTTACCAGACCAAACGTGGCGCAGACGCTCAATAGCGTCGAGGGTATCCTGAAATGCCATACCGTCAGCAAGTTCACCGACGCTCTCCTGGAAGAGCTTAACGGCAGCCTCGGTGTGAACACCGTAATGGCCATCAACTTTTCCGCACGAGAAACCCAAGATGTTGAGACGCTCTTGCAGCTGACGCACGTCATTGCCGTGGAAGTTAGGAAGACGCAGATAGAGGGTTCTGTCTCCTAGCTCATAGCCCTCATCGACCATGATTGCCCAGGTAGAGGCATCTACTTCTTCTCCAAGAGAAAGGTCATGGTCAAGCCTAAAGCGCGCAACGGCGCGAGCAGTTGACTTGCCAAATGTGTGGCTCTGGCGCTCATCGTCTTCGATGGTGTAGCCAAGCTTTACGAGGCGTTCCTGAATGTCTTCAACGGCAGCACCAGTGCTACCAGGAGTAATTGGATCCATAATTACCTTTCTCGGTTCACAAAGAAGTCTGCCATAGACAAAAGTGTGTCGCGAGCGTCTTCAGTAAGTATCACGTTTTCAAGTACGTGCTTTGCCTCATCAACTAAGGCAAGAGCGTGCGTGCGGACAAATTTTATCGCATTAGCGCTTTCCATAAGCTCCACAGCGCGCTGAAGCTCCAAAGTATTGGTAGTATGCGCAGAAAGTATGGAGACAAGCTCTGTCTTTTCTGCTGGGCCAAGATGCTCGAGTGCGTAGACCACCGCAAGCGTTCGCTTGCCTTCAGTGATGTCCGATCTAAAGTCTTTGCCCTGTACCTGGGCGTTTCCTACCAAGTTGAGAAGATCGTCTTGTAGTTGGAAGGCAAGACCTACCTTGAGGCCAAATTCTTTGAGTGCATCAAGCGTTTTCTGGTCAGCACCACCGATGAGCGCGCCTAGTACCAGGGGGTATGCAGCAGAGTAATAGGCGGTCTTGGAGAGCGCCATAAAAAGATACTGCTTAGAGGTAATATCCCAGCGCTTATTTTGAGCCCAGCCAAGGTCAAGCGCCTGACCCTCAAGGGTATGCTCCTGCATGGCGAGAAGGGCGTCGATAACGCGAACTTTAAGCTGGTCAGAGAGGTGGTCGGCCACGGTAACGCGTCTGACAACATTGACCAGCGCAGAATCACCAACGTTGATGGCAAGTCCGGTACCGAGTGTCTTGTAGAGGCACTTCTCGCCACGGCGCAGCTCTGATTTGTCTGCGATGTCATCGTGGATAAGGGCTGCCGACTGGAAGTCCTCGATGGCGCAGGCCACGGGCAGAGCGGCCTCTGCCGAGCCACCAACTGCCTCTGCGCCCAGGCAGCAAAGGACCGGACGCACTCGCTTGCCGCCGCCCGCGCTGAAGTGAGCGAGTGGCTGGTAGAGGTAGGTGTTAAGGTCCGCGCGGGTACGCTCCGAGGGCGTGGACGTTGCTGTTTCGGGCGCTGCGGGTGCCGCGGGCGTTGCGAGCGCTGCGGGTGCCGCGGA
>CALKRF010000103.1 GCA_937990665.1 uncultured Atopobium sp. | reverse complement strand
TCGCCCGTGACTGTAGAAGTTTATCACAGCTTCCACAATTCTTAAACAGCAATTATGAATTCACCGGTTTCATTGCACGAGCTTTGCACAATCTTTACGCCAACTCTTCCAGAATTCGACGCATTTCTTTCTGAACGCCCTGCTCGGTGTTAGGCGCAATGACCTTGGTGGCAATTGTCTTGAGCGCATAGCGAGCGTTGTCCATAACGTACGCAGTGCCCGCATAACGCAGCATGGCGTAATCGTTCATGGAGTCGCCAAAAACGGCAATCTGGTCGCGAGAAATGCCATAGTACCTGCGGATCTGCTCAAGTCCCGTGGCCTTGTTCACGCCACGAGGCACCACGTCAATCCAGGTCTCGCCGGAAGGCATGAACGAAAGCCTGTCGCCCATCTCACGCTCAAGAATCATGGCCATATCCATGGAGCGAGCCCTTGAATCGCAGCAAATAGCAGCCTTGATGATGCTGACGTCAGGTGAAGGCGGATCAAACACGCGCTCGGCGTTTGGCAGGTCTTTATCCAGCTCACGCACAAACGAACTCTGATCGTCCAGCAGATACGTATGCGTGCGGTCATAAACAACCAGGTGAATGCAGTCAAACTCAGACGTCAACTCAAACAGCTTACGAATGGAAGCTGACGAGAAAACCTCGCGGTCGATAACCTCGTTCTCTACATAGACCTGCGTGCCTAGCGAGGCCACGTAGTCAATCTTGTCTGCAACCGGCTCAAACAACCAGCGCAGCGTATCGTAGCGACGACCGGAGCTTGCGACAAAGTGAACGCCGCGCTTATACAGCTCTTCGATGAGCTCGAATGTCTCTGGCGGAACCTCGGAATTCTGGTCCAGCAGCGTACCATCCATGTCCGATGCAATGAGTCTAATCATGCTAGTTCTCCATCATAAAACGGGGAGTCTCCCCTGCTTTTGTTGCGCGTACCAGCTCAAGCAAGGCATGCGCAACGCCGTCATCTGCAGATGCGCCTACGTGGTGCTTTGCTACCTGCTTGACCTCTGGAATTGCGTTTGCCACCGCCACCGAGTGCGGAACTTTACTTAAAATCTCGACGTCATTCTCGCCATCTCCAAAAACAAGCACCTCTTCTGGAGAAATGCCCGTTCTTTCCAGGAGCGTTTCAAAGCCGGTCAGCTTGGACACACCCTTGGGCAGCACGTCAAACCACTGAGGGACCACCGACATGGTGTACACGTCTGGACAAGCTGCGGCCACCTTTTGGCGACAGCGCTCCATGTCCTCCTCCGTGCCTGGGCACGCAATTGTTGCGGCAACAAAATCGACGTCGTCCGGGACTTGATCAACAATGCCCGAGACAAATACCAGTTTACGCTCGTAATCGGCGAGAATGTCTTTGTCCAGCGGACCGACAACATATGCCGGGTTAAAGAGGTTAGTCTTCTCTGGATAGCAGACCAAGAACATGTTCTTCTCGTCAGCAAGAGCATCTGCGACACCCTGCAACGTTTTGTGATCGAAGATGGAGAGCGAGATGGTCTTGCCTTTGTACAGCACGCGCTTGCCTGTAGACATGACTCCTGTCTGCATACATGCCTCATCGAGGCTGAAAAGACGCATCAGCTCAACGTAATCTCGGCCGGTACAAGGGCCAAAGGCGATATCTGTTTCTTCAAGGAGCGTATGGATTGCCTTGCGTGTAAAGTCCGACACGCGTCTGTTCCCAAAGGGTACCAGCGTATTGTCCATATCAGATAAAACAAGCTTAATCACAAACGTCCCCCGTTACTGCATGCTGCGTAGCTGGGCAAACGCAACGCGCGTCGCAGTCCAAGCGGACGCGGCCCTACGCCAACGCAGCTCCAAGCTAGCAAGCTCTACGCTGGCACGAGCTAAGCCGACACGAGCTAAGCCGACACGAGCTAAGTCGCAGCATTGTACTTCTATCTAGTTGAACTATGTGCCAAGACGTCAAAGCGATCAATCTTGAGCAACACTTGGTCTAGTCCAATCATACCCGAGAGACGCACCCTTGACGCATTCGAAGTCAAAATTAGAAGATCTCTAAATCCGGAACCCCGACGGCCACCAACCCACTCCATGCGCTTAATGTCCTGGTAGTTGATGGAAATTTCAGAGCCTACAAAGGGCACTACAACCATCTCGTCATCAAAAAGCGAGACCTTATAACGACTCAAGATGTACCACGCCATAAACATGACAACCGAGAAGGACGCAAAAAACGCCATAACAATGTCTGGGTTTGGCGTGAACACGTTAACGTAGCAAAGCCAGCCGAGAATAACTGCGATTGCACTGACAAATGCCATGTCAATAATGAGCGAACGTGTAAGCGCAGCAGGAGTCACGTAGGTATCGTGATGGCTGTGGCGACGCTCGGAAATTCCAACGTTTCCCGAGTGCTCTAAAAACGCAGCTACGACGGGTGCCGCAACGACAACAATTCCAAAAAACACTGCGAGCATTGCGACCTCCCTTAATCCGTGAAAAAAGAACAATGACCCTTCATAATTATGCTACGCCCCCACTCACCATTTTGTTGACAAGGTTGAGCGGGGGCGTAGACGGTAGAAATCTAGCTATGAATGGCAAATCTGCACGTCAAACGGTCGCGCACAGCTCGAGCGGCGCGGCGGCGCAGGTGCGGTGGCGTGGCTCGCGTGCGATGCGAGTGCGACGGCGCTAGCCGCGAGCAGCAAGCAGTGCGGTCAGCGCAGGTGCTAGCCGCGGGCAGCAAACTTAGCGACGAGCTTCTCCAGAAGATCAACAGTGACTTCAAGGCTTGGCACGGGAACAAACTCACGCACGGAGTGGGCGTTATATCCGCCGGTAGCAATGTTGGGGCATGGCAGTCCACGGAAGGTGAGCTGGGCACCATCGGTACCGCCACGAGCGGCAACTGGCTTAGGCTCAATACCAACCTCACGATTTGCCTCAAGCGCATAATCAATCAGGAACTCGTAGCCGTCGAACTTCTCGGCCATATTGCGATACTCCTGGTGAATCTCAACACGGACGGTATTCTCGCCATAGCGCTTGTTCAAGAACGCGGCGATATCCTGCAGGACCTGCTGGCGATTGGCAAAGATCTGGGCGTCGTGGTCGCGGACGATATAGCTAAGCTTGACCTCGGACGCGGAACCCTCGATGGCGATTGGGTGGTAGAAGCCCTCGTAGCCCTCGGTGTGCTCAGGACGCTCGAAGGCCGGGACTATCTGCTGGAACTCGGAAGCCACGGTAATTGCGTTGATCATGACGTCCTTGGCGCTGCCGGGGTGAACCATGACGCCCTTGAAGTAGACGTCGGCATGGGCGGCGTTGAAGCACTCGTAGTTGAACTCACCGAGAGCCTCGCCGTCGACGGTATAGCCGTACGCAGCACCGAGTTTATCCAGGTCAAGCAGGCTTGCGCCGTGACCGATCTCCTCGTCGGGAACAAACGCAATCTTGAGCGTAGGATGAGCGAGCTCAGGGTTGTCGCCCAGGCGCTTGAGCAGCGCACAGATCTCAGCCACACCGGCCTTATCGTCAGCAGAAAGCAGCGTGGAGCCGTCGGAGCAAATGATGTCCATACCTACGAAATCCTTGAGGTCAGGAACCTGCTCCTGGGTTGTGGCGATAGTCTTGCCGTTGACAACACCGGCAACCAGGTCACCGCCCTCGTAGTGGACGACGTGGGGCTTGATGCCCGAGGCAGGCGCGTCAATGACGGAGTCCAGGTGCGAGCAAAGCATCAGCGCGGGAGCCGACTCGGCGCCCTTGGATGCGGCGAAGGTGCCGGTAACATAGGCGTGCTCGTCGACGGTGACGTCGGTGCAGCCCAGCGCTTCGAGCTCTTCGCCCAGGTAGCGAGCCATCTCGTGCTGAGCAGGCGTGGAAGGAGTGACGGTGTCATTGTCGGGGTTGGACTGGGAGTCAACCTGCACGTAGCGCATGAAGCGCTCGGCGA
>CALKRF010000102.1 GCA_937990665.1 uncultured Atopobium sp. | reverse complement strand
AATGTTGGAAGGTTAGAGACTACAGTGCCAATGAGGTTGCCAACATTGCCAATGAGTCCTGGAAGAATGACAGGGATAGCGTTCACGATTGCCACAAAGAGGTCCACTGCAGCCGAGAGCAATGTTCCAACAAAGCCAGGAAGACCTGTGATAAATACATCAATAATTTGTGGCAATGCTGCTGCCAGCGTTGGAATGATTGCTACAACGCCATCAACGAGAGCCATAAACAGCCCTTGCGCTGCTTCAAAGAGTGCTGGAGCATTAGCAACAAAGCCATCAACAAGACCTTGCAGGATCTGTGGAGCTGCTTCTGTGAGCTGCCCTGCAACCTCAGTGAGTGCTTGCAGGATAAAGGTGAACGCTTGCATTGCTCCTGCCATGAGAGAAGGCGCAGAAGCCACGAGAATGTCACAGATTGCGCCAGCAGCAGCTCCAACTGCTTCGAGCAGTCCAGGAGCAATCTGCTGCCACGCTGCACCCATCTGTCCAAAGAGAACCTCGAATGCGTGTGCTAGCGTAGGACCTGCAGAAGCAAGACCAGACGCCACCTGTGGAAGAACTGAGCTGATTTGAGATGCAAGTCCAGGAATAGTGTCAGCAATGCCAACAATATTGCTTGCAATATTTGCTGCTGCCTGTGTAATGTCTCCACCCATAGCAACAAATGCTGTGCCAGCTACCGCTGCAGCGATTGAGAGCACACCAAGCACCACAGTTGCGCTGCCAAAGCCAGAAGCAAGGTTTGCAACCACGCCCATGGCTGGCTGCACCGCCCCTAAAAGCTTAGGACCTAAGCCTGTGAGGGCAGGTCCTAGAACGCCCGCAATGGCATTACCAACGCCACCAAGCTTGGCAGCAATAGGAGCAGCGAAGGCAGAGACTGCGCTTCCTGCCTTGGAGAGAGCGGAAGTGACAGGGCTCATGAATTGAGCCACGTTGCCTCCAACAGTTGCCAGCACGCTCTGTGCACTTCTCGCAATATTGGAGAGGTGCAGCGTTGCGCTTGTTGCCATGCTCTTAAACGTGGTCTGCGCAGCAGAAACAATGGATACAAGCTTGTTCTTAATGGGGTTATTGAGACAGCTGAAAGCCTTTACAAGCTTGTCTCTGAACTCCCAAGCGTAAAGAATTGCTGTCTCCAGCTTGTCCTGGACTGTTGCAGCGATCGCGCCAAAGAAAGACTTAAAGCCAGTACTTAGTCCAGAAACGGTAGAGAGTGTGCCAGGGACAATGCCTTTGATAACTGTTAGACCGCTTGCAACTGCGTTGGAAGCTTTAGAGAACGCTCCTAGCATCTTGCCAGCCGTCTCCATTGACTTGCCGATGACAAGAAGCGCAGGACCAGTACCTACAAGCATGCCAATAGACTTTGCAATGGTCTGAATGTCTGAAGCTGACATCTGATTGATTGCATTAGCTGCGTTAGTTGCCATAGAAGAGAGAGCTTCCATACCACGCTCAAAAAGTGGCATTAAAGACTCAACAAGCTTCTGAATTGGGTCTGCCAGCTTGGAGAGCGCGTCTGTCATCTTCTTGTAGCTGTCAGTCTGATACATCTTCATGATGGTTGCGGTTGCTGCATCAGCGCGGTTTGAGAGCACGCCAGTAAGTGTCCTGGACTGCTTAATCATGAGCCCGCCAAAGTCACCCTGCATGCCAGCTCTAATTGCTGCGATTGCCACATCAGCACTGACTGCCTTCTTAGTGACCATCTCCATTGCGCCAGCAACATCTGTATGCAGTGCCTTTGCGAGGTACTCCCATGCAGGAATGCCAACCTCAGTAAGCTGCATCATTTCCTGTGAAGCTGCAGTACCTTTGCCGTGCATCTGACCTAATGCACGAGTAATAGCGTCAATGCCTTGCTGTCCAGCACCAAGTGCTGCAGTTGCGTTACCAACGTCTGTAACCATGGGGA
>CALKRF010000101.1 GCA_937990665.1 uncultured Atopobium sp. | reverse complement strand
AGGTGTGTTTTGAACTGCCTCCCATTTCTCGTGTCTAAGAAATGGGAGGCAGTTCGTATGGAGCAGAGGGATTTTTACGTTTAAGTATCAATTATTTTGCTAGTTTTTTATGCGCGCTACAGCGTATTCGCTGATGAGCAGTAAGAAGAGGATGAGGATGGATGAGAAGCTGCCAATAACTGCGCCGTTAAGGCCAGTAAAGCTGACCATCATCCAGATAATGGGAATGGATACAGCAAATGAAATGAGGTACGCGCGCGTAACGGCTTTTTGAACTCGCATGATCGTGATGAGCTGGTACAAAAAGTCAATTGCAGCACAAAGTCCACCCGTGGCCACCATAATACGTGCAAGTCCACGATATTGCTCAAAATCAACGCCATACAAGAAGCCGTTAAGAGGAATGCCAATGAACTCGACAAATGCAGTGGTACCAATGGTGACTACGGCAATGGCTCCAAACATTGCAAGTACAATTACGCCAAAGCGTTTCTTATGAGCGGGATTATGAATTGAGGTTTCTAGCAAACTAGCAAGTTTGAAGAGTTGTGGCCTGTAGATGAGTGTAGAGATCATCAAAATAGTGTGAGCTGGGAAATAAAGTGCGTTGAAGTACAACTGATTGCTGTAAGAAAGTGTGCCTTCCATGGCAAACTTTGGCAGCGAGTCAATAAGGTTGTAGAGGAAAAGTGCTAAAAAGAGAGGCCAGCACTGTACAAAGATATCTTTGATGTTTGCAAGTTTGATGCGCACGCTTTTATCGGTCTCAAGAATGGCTAGGGGAGCAGAAACAAATAGCAGGGTGATAAGAGCACAAATGCCCATGCTCCAGCTTGCCCATACAAGATTTCTGGTAACAAACAACACAACAGTAAAGAGAATAAAACTGGCACTACACCTAAGAGCTTGACTGAGTCCTGCGAGGTAGAGTTTGTCTTTTTGCTGAAGGCGACCTTCGTAGACATCAGCCATACCGTCAACTGCCCTAAAGAGCAAAGCTCCCGTGCAGATAG
>CALKRF010000100.1 GCA_937990665.1 uncultured Atopobium sp. | reverse complement strand
AGGTGCAGGTAACCGTTGCTCTGGGTATTCGTCAGCTGGTCAGATGGCCAATCCTTGCTGCAGGCTCCATTATTGCAACCCTTATGCTTGATGCTAAGCTTGGTATGGTCTTTTTACTGGCAACCGTACTAGTTGCAGCTATTTTCTTTTTTGTAGCACGTAAATCTATCTCGCTTTTTGCTGAGCTGCAAAAACGCCTTGATACCGTTTCTTTATATATGCGACAAATGCTTTCTGGTATTCGTGTGATTAGAGCCTTTAGGCATGAGGCAGAAGAGAAGGAACAGTTCTCCGAGGCGGTTTTGGCTCAGACAGAAACAGCAACTGACGCTGCAAATTACTCGGCTCTTTTGAACCCAGCGACCTTCCTTGTTATGTACCTGGGAATTGCCGTAACGCTCTGGCTGGCAGCGCCTCAGATTACCGCTGGTACACTCTCTCAAGGAACCGTGGTGGCTCTTGTCAGCTATATGACCAGTGCGCTTTTGGCTATTGGTTACGTTGCTAACCTGGTTATTATCATCACGCGTGGAGCTGCTTCTGCCACTCGTGTGATGGAGGTTCTTAACACCAAACCAGCGCTCTCTGATAAGGGAAACAAGCATCTCAACCTCACTGAATCCGACTTTACCGGAACTGCTGTAGCGTTCAAGGATGCCTCGCTGGTCTACGATGGCGGAGGAGAGCCTGCTCTTTCTAACATCAATCTCTCGCTTCAGGCTGGTCAGACGCTGGGAATTATCGGTGGTACTGGCTCCGGTAAGTCTAGTTTTGCTACCCTTATCCCACGACTCTTTGACACAGAAACCGGCTCTGTGAGCGTCTTTGGTCACGACGTCAAAACCTATACCTTTGAACAGCTACGTGCCCTTATTGGCTACGTTCCACAGCACACTTCGCTGGTCAGCGGTACTATCCGTACTAACCTCTGCTGGAAGAATCCAGACGCTGCCGATGAGGAACTCTGGGCAGCTCTCGAGGTTGCTCAAGCAGCAGATTTTGTGCGCGAGAAACCCGATCAGCTTGATAGCATTGTCGAGCGTGGTGGCAAGAACTTCTCGGGAGGTCAGCGTCAGCGCCTGACTATCGCCCGTGCGCTGGTAGGAAGCCCACGCATTGTCATCTTGGACGACGCTGCTTCCGCACTTGATTTTGCTACGGACGCGCACCTCCGCGCGGCGCTTCGTAAGCTCAGTGCCACCACTACAAGCATCATTATTTCGCAACGTGTAGCAGCGGTAATGCAAGCAGATAAGATTCTTGTTCTTGACCACGGCAAACAAGTGGGGCTGGGAACACACAAAGAACTTCTCGCCATATGCCCGCTCTATAAAGAGATTTGTCTCTCACAGCTTCGTCCTGAGGAGGTGGAGTAATGGCCGATATGTATTCTGGCGGAAGCACCTCCGCTATTGCATCAAGCGCGCCTGAGCACGGCAAGGGCGGCTCAGTAGATGTCATTTCTATGTCTGCAGCAGAAGTAACGCGCCGTCTAGCTTCATGGATTTCTCCTCACGGAGGTTTTTTGGTTCTTGCGGCTATCTCTTCAATCGCAACCGTGCTTTTGCAGCTCTGGGTACCCATCATTGTAGGCGCTGCTATCGACCAGCTCATTAGACTGGTGCAGGGTGGTGAGGCTGCGCTTCTGCCAACGCTCGCTCAACTCTCACTGGTAGTTTTACTTGCAAGTGCTACGCAGTGGCTTGCTTCTTGGTCTACCAATAAGCTTACCTATCTGGTTACACGCGACCTCAGAGACGCAGCTCATGCTAAGGTGGCAAACTTGCCGCTCTCATACATTGATACGCATTCTCAGGGAGATTTGCTTTCTAGGGTTGTTAACGATGTGGATCAGCTTGGTGATGGCCTTCAGCAGGGCCTCACGCAGTTCCTTACGGGCGTGGTAACCATTATTGGAACCTTGTGCTTCATGTTTTATATGTCGGTCCCTATGGGCCTTGTAGTTGCTCTAGCTACGCCGCTCTCTATTATTGTTGCTTCCGCCATTACTAAGTACGCTAGCTCGTCTTTTGGCAAGCAGCAGGGCTATCAGGGCCAGCTAGGCGGATACGCAGAAGAAATGGTCTCCAACCAGGAACTCATTACTGCTTTTGCCCACAAAGATGCCATTATTGAGCAGTTTGAAGCTATTAACGAGAAACTCCGTGTAGTAGGAGAGCGCGCTCAGTTTGCTTCATCGCTTTCTAACCCCTCCACGCGTCTGGTAAATAACTTCATTTACGCTCTGGTGGCTGCTCTTGGTTGCATTTGCGTTTTAACGGGAGTTCCTTCTGTGCTTACCATTGGTCAGGTGCAGAGCTTCCTCTCGTATGCCAACCAGTACATGAAGCCTTTTAACGCTATTTCTGCAGTTGTTACGCAGGTTCAGACCGCCTATGCAAGTGCTCGCCGCGTGTTTGACCTTCTCGACGCAAAAGAAATCAAGCCCGATCCAGCCGACGCTGAAGTCATCCAGAATCCACAAGGCTCCATTGAATTTGACGACGTGGCGTTCTCCTACGATGCAAAGCATCCGCTGCTTAGCCACATTTCATTCAAGGCAGAGCCTGGCCAGAAGATTGCGCTTGTCGGCCCAACTGGCTGCGGTAAGACTACCCTTATTAACCTGCTGCTGAGGTTCTATAGCATTGATTCTGGTGCCATTTATGTAGACGGTTATAACACGCAAAAGCTCACAAGAGCATCGCTCAGAGAGCAGTTTGGCATGGTGTTGCAGGATACGTGGCTCTTTAAGGGAACCATCAAAGAAAACATCCGCTATGCAAAGCCAGACGCCACCGATGAAGAGATTTTTGCTGCAGCTCAAAAGGCTCAGGCACACGAGTTTATCCAGCAGCTTTCTCAGGGTTACGACACCATGGTAGGAGAGTCTGGCGGATCTTTATCTCAGGGCCAGCAGCAGCTTCTCTGCATTGCTCGCGTTATGCTTGCCAATCCACCTATTCTGCTTCTGGACGAGGCAACGTCAAGTATTGATACGCGAACAGAACAGCTGGTACAGAAGGCGTTTGACACCATCATGAACGGTAGAACTTCACTGGTTGTTGCCCACAGGCTCTCTACCATCCAAGGTGCCGATTGCATTCTTGTCCTCAAGGACGGCTCAATTCTTGAGCGAGGCACCCACGATGAGCTCTTGGCCCAAGGCGGTTTCTACGCCAAGCTTTACGAGAGTCAGTTTGAGGGTACAGACGCATAACTATCCACACATTTTGAAAGAGCCAGCACCTTGAATGGGCTGGCTCTTTCAATGTCACCTGTAATTGACAAACTAAAATTTTCCAGCTCGTGGAGCTGGTTTTTTAAGCTTTAGTTATCGGAATCCAAATTTAAAGGATATATCTCATAGAAACTTATACTTTGCTGATCTCGACAAACTGGAAGTTATTTTTGCAAGGTGATAAGTCCTGCACAGTCAGACATTTTTTCAAATCGCATTTCTGGAAATTGACCTTTTAGCTCATCCCATACAAAATACATTTCATCACCGTCCCATTCATCTGCCGCAATCCGCATACATTCTTGAAGTAATGACCGAGTTTCAAATGCTATATCTCCGATATATATACATCCTCCCTCGTTCAACAGCTTAAATAATGATGTAATAAAATCTACTTTTTGAAAGTCTGTAAGATGATGGAGAGAATATGTAGCAATGATCGCGTCATACTTTTGTTTCTGTATAGGTTCCACCAAGCCATTGGAAAAATCGCCTTCATACAAACTTGCTTTAGGCATTTTCTCTTTTGCAATTTCAATCATTCTATCTGAAAAATCTTGTCCGTAAATCGTACAGCCGTTTTCATATAATCTTGAAGTCAGTACTGCTGTTCCAAACCCAATATCTAAGACAGTCTTCGCAGATGAACAAATTACACGATTATAGATTACATTAAGAATAGATTTGTAGCCTGCAAAAGGATACGAGCCGTATTTGTCAGACAAACCTACACTCTTATCATAATCATCCGCCCATAAATCAAAACCTTTTTTATCTTGCATATTTCACCCCGATAACTTCTAATTTGTCTACACCGCTTTAATCTTCTCATATATCCGTACAAGTTTTATAGGTCTCATTTCATAGAAATTTATACCTTGCTAAATTCAACAA
>CALKRF010000099.1 GCA_937990665.1 uncultured Atopobium sp. | reverse complement strand
TTTGAGCACGCCAATATCGAGATGCGTTGCGTCTGTGTAGCTAATGTCTGGCATTATGCACTCACCTCACTTGGTGCGCTCTGAGTGCTTACCGCCCTTGGTGTGCGCGTCTCACCCTGTTGCTGCTCCTTCTCATATGGAGGTGTGGAGCGTGTCTCATAGAGTGTGAGGTCAAAGTCAAAGGTGTTATCCCATGTGATGTCATCAGTTCCTGGCTTAATTGGCTCGAAGAGGTAAGAGCCGGAGCCGTGAGCCCCGCGCTCTCGGAACTTGTAGACGTTCTCGCGGGTACCGCTATCCTGCACTACAACAGCGGTCTTACTCTGTGAGTCAACCTCAAGATATGCACCAGCTGCAATAGTGGTGTTTACCTTGTGTAAGTTCTCACCAATTCTGATGTACGGGTTTGTTGCAGGACCATAGACACGCCAAAGCCAAGGAGATGTGCTCTTAGAAGGGTTAGTAAATGACTTGGCTGGCTTGCCTTGGACAAGGTCAAAGGGGAAGTCTCTTGGGAAGTCAGGCTTAACGCCAGCAACAGCACCGGCGGTCTCATGCTCAAAATAGAGCGTTGTTGCCTTAAACCATGTAGGGTCCTCAACTAGAAGCGTTAAAACGAACTCTGCGAACTTGTCAGAAAGCCAGTAGTTAGTTGGAGCACCGCCAATAATGTAGCAGCGAATACCCCAAGAACCCACCGTGAGCGTTCCTGGAGTGCGGTTTAAGATGTCCTTCTCGCCAAGCTCAATAATCTTACTACGCAGCTCTAAACCCTCTTCATCACTTTCAGCAGCAATTCCAACAGGGAACTTGATTGTTTTTGGCTTATGGTCACGCCGTCTAAATGACGTAATCCTGCTCGAGTTCTTGCCTGATGTGTACGACCACATCCAGTCTCTGAGTTCGTGTTCCATGTAGTGGAGGGACTTGTCAGCCCCTCCAAACTCCATGTACTTGCTACCGTCAGATGTTGTGTATCTAATGTCTGTGCGCATTATGCGCTCACCTCTCTTACCATGCGACCAAATTCGCGGTTATTCACGTCAACTCTTACAGGCTTGCCGTATGCGTCCTCAATGCGCTTAGTCATGACATCCATCTGTGCTGAGAGATCTGCAATTGCTTGGTTGGTGTCCGCATAGATGCCATTGGCTACAAGAGATGCAGTCATATCCATTTGTTTGTTAATAGGAACATTGAGTGCATAGCCA
>CALKRF010000098.1 GCA_937990665.1 uncultured Atopobium sp. | reverse complement strand
AACATATAAAGAACTTTCGTGAGGGTTTCTGGAGACTCCCACAACATATGCACCGCCTTTTTTGAGCGCATAGCAAATTGCCTGACCAGCACCACCAAAGGCTCCTAAGACCATTACTTTCTTTTGGCTCAAGTTGACCTTGAGGCTTTTTACCAGATACTCAAAGCCATACACATCGGTGTTGTCTGCTGCTATAAAACCATTTGCATCTTTTACCAGGGTATTTGCCGCTCCTATAGCTTGTGCATCCTCAGAAGCTGAGTCCGCAAGAGCGCAGGCATCCTTTTTGTAAGGGATAGTAACGTTCAAGCCCTGCCAAGGTTGGTCTTTGAGAAAACCCTTCAACTCAGAAGCAGAAAGCTCATGAAGCTGGTAGGGAAATGACCCCAACTTTTCATGAATTGCTGCCGACCAACTATGAGAGAGTTTCTCACCAATAAGGCCGTAAGGAGCAAGAGGGGCTGTAAGGTTACTTGAACCTTGTTGTACAGTTTTAGAACTCACGAGATGTCTCCTGAACTGCCTTTGCAGCGTTCATCAAAACCTCAAGCAACTCTAAAGCATACGGTTCAAGTTCATTAGAAACAGTTGCTTTAACCTGGTCTCTTTTGGCATTTTCTCTTGAGGAATCAAGAACAGCGAGGTCCTGCCCCTTTTTGTAAGTACCAATTTGTTTGGCAACCGCAATCCTCTGCTCAAAGAGGTCAAAGATTTGCGCATCAATTGAATCGATTTCCTGGCGAAGCGTTTCTAGCTGATTAGTCATTGTGATATCCGTTCTGCTCAGAGGGCCAGGAATATAAGGTGTCGAGAAGAGCTAGTGCAAAAGTGCTTTCAACGCAGGGCACAGCGCGTAAAACTGCAGTTACATCATGTCTGCCCTGAACAACAAGCTGCTCTGGTTCCATAGTTTGAAGGTTAACTGAATGTTGAGGAAGACCAATACTTGAGATTGGTTTTAGCGCGCATCTAAACCAAAGAGGCGCACCTGTTGAGATGCCACCCAGAATACCTCCCGCATGATTGGTGGTTGGTACAACAGTGCCGTTACGCACTTCGTATGCATCGTTATTCTCAGAGCCAAGGAGATTGGCAACTTCCATGCCGCTACCAAATTCTATGGCTTTAACAGCAGGAATACCAAAGACTGCAGCAGAGATGGTATTTTCAAGCCCATGAAAATGAGGGCACCCAATACCTGCAGGAACACCCGTTGCAGCACATTCTATGATGCCGCCAACAGTATTTTTCTCTGAGCGCAGCTGCATAAGGAGTGCGCGGGTTTTCTCGCCAGCTTGAGCATCAAGGAAGGGAAGCTCTTGAGGGTTAGCCTGAAGTAGCTGATTCATTTGGTAAGCAAGTAGCTTGTTGGCCTCAAGTGAGTTGTCTACGAGCTCAAGAGGAGTGTCGTTGATGTTCTTTATTTTGAGAACGTGAGCTGCAATAGTTATGCCCTGAGCTCGCAAAATCTGGAGCGCTATGCCTCCCGCAATGCACAGGGGAGCGGTGAGGCGAGCGGAAAAATGTCCTCCACCCGTTTGCTTGTACGAGTCTCCCCATTTGGCCCAGGCAGAAAAATCGGCATGTCCTGGTCGTAGGACAAGCTTTGTAACTGCGTAATCTTGTGGACGAACGTTTGCGTTAGGTAGCTCCGCCGTGAGCGGGGAGCCATCTAGAATGCCTTCTGCTGAAATTCCAGAGATAAACTGTGGATCATCAGTCTCTTTACGCGGAGTATCCCATGGATGCGATGGAGATCTTCTTTGAAGGAATGTCTTGAGAGCTGCTAAATCAACGGTAAAACCAGCAGGTAAACCTTCAATGGTGCAGCCGATTTTTGGAGCATGAGACTCGCCAAAAATAGATACTTTTACTGTTGTCCCAAAAGTTGAGGTCATCATTTATGACTCCATACTGTGACAGACGCCACCAAGCTGCTTGAAGTGCTCAAAGAAGAGCGGATACGACTTATTGATTGCTTCGGCATGGGTGATTATGACAGGACCCGTTGCA
>CALKRF010000097.1 GCA_937990665.1 uncultured Atopobium sp. | reverse complement strand
TCCCTTGCATGGCTGATTACAACATCTTGTTTGATAAAGATCCAAAGACGGGCAAGCAGTTCACTATCTTCTTTACTCACGGTCACGTCTTTGGCCCTGGCATTCACAACAGCGTTGATAAATGGCCTCAGACGCCAAGTATGGACGCGTTTGTGTACGGCCACACTCACAGAAAAGTGAACATGCAAAGCGCTGACCACCCAGAGGTCACCGTGTTCAACCCAGGTTCTGTGGGCATTCCAAAGGATGGCACTCATAGCTGCGGAATCTACGAAGACGGCGAGTTCAGGCACGTCATCCTTGGCGAGTAAGTCTGTGTTGTCCACACGCAAAAAAATGGCGAGAAGATCAATCGATCTTCTCGCCATATTTGTGTCGCAGTGTCAGAGGTTTAGTGCATAGAAATGGTCATGAATTCATAGCCATGTGCATGTCGCGAGATGGAATATTCAAACGCACGACCATCGTCGATATAGCCAATTTGCTCAACCTCTAAGAGGGGATCGCCCGTGCTAATTTCTAGCCTCGAAGCCTCAACCTCAGTAGGCATGACTGCTCTAATAACACGGTGAGCGTTGGCAATTCTAAGTCCAATTTCATTTTCAATATAGTTGTAAATCGAGTGCTCTAGATGGGTCATTTTTAGATTGGGAATTAGGCTAATGGGCATGTAGGTATACTCGATGACCTGCGCAATCCCTTCGACAAGCCTGACGCGCACAATTCTATATACAAAATCTTCGGTAGTAATATCAAGAGCTTTAGCAATGTATTCAGAGGGACGCTCAACTTCAAAGGTATAGACCTTTGATTTAACGCGCTCGCCTCGGGCAGCGTGTTCAGCCATGAAACCTTCCATTTGACCGGAGATTTCTTTACTTGGCTTAATTTGTGTTCCTTCTTCCAGCTTTTTGACAAAAGTGCCGGAGCCTTTTCGCCTGAAGATAAGTCCTTGCTGCTCAAGAACTTCTAGCGCCTTATTAATGGTAATTTTGCTCACTTCATAGTGTTCGCAGAGCTGAGCAACAGAAGGCAGGCGAGAATAAGCAGGATATGTGCCTATAGTAATATCAGTTTTAAGATCCTGAACAATCAAGTCGTACTTATTCATGACACCTCCTCAGGTAGCAAAATTTTTACTTTGCATTCTAGCTGATTTGCATTAGTATACTACATAGAAAACCTAACATATCTATTTTATAAAGTTGACATGTCAGGTTTAGATACTTTTGAGAAAGGATAGACATGTCGTATCAGTTGCCTGAGA
Source organism: uncultured Atopobium sp. (assembly GCA_937990665.1). GTDB lineage: Bacteria > Actinomycetota > Coriobacteriia > Coriobacteriales > Atopobiaceae > Lancefieldella. The sequence goes on along the minus strand of CALKRF010000097.1, from coordinate 4,673 downwards.
ATTTCTTCTTTGGTGGGGCAATGTCTGGTCCACAGACCGAGGGTAAATGGCAAGACGGAGGAAAGCTGCCAAACCTTTGGGACACCTGGTCTAATCTGGACATTCATGCATTCCACAACCGCGTTGGTTCCTACGCTGGAAATGACTTTACAGAAAGAATGGAAGAAGATCTTCAGCTTCTCAAGTCTCTTGGCATGGATTCCATTCGCACTTCTATTCAGTGGAGCCGTTTGTTGGACATTAACGACAACCTTAATCCAGAGGGCGAGAAGTACTATCACCACCTTTTTGCTGTTGCAAAGAAGGTTGGTATTGAGATTTTTGTAAACCTTTACCACTTTGACATGCCTGAATACCTCTTCAATCGCGGTGGCTGGGAGTCTCGTGAGGTTGTTGAGGCATACGCGCATTACGCACGTATTGCTTTTGAAACGTTTGGAAAAGAGATTCGCTATTGGTTCACTTTTAACGAGCCAATTGTTGAGCCAGAGGTCCGCTACACACTTGGTGGCTGGTACCCCTTTGTTAAGAATTATTCGCGTGCTCGTGCAGTTCAGTACAACATTTCACTTGCTCACGCACTTGGCGTGCGCGAGTATCGCCGTGCAAAAGCAGCAGGTTTTATGCTTGAGGACTCTCGCATTGGCCTCATCAACTGCTTTGCACCACCTTATACCAAAGAGAATCCATCTGAGGCAGATCTTGAGGCGCTACGCATGACCGACGGCGTCAATATTCGCTGGTGGCTTGACCTGGTAACTAAGGGAGAGCTCCCACAGGATGTCATTGATACGCTGCAGACCCGTGGTGTTGACCTGCCTATTCGCCCTGAGGACAAGCTTATTCTTGCCGACGGCGTTGTGGATTGGCTGGGTTGCAATTATTACCACCCAGAGCGTATTCAAGCTCCTGCAAAAGATACTGACGAGAATGGCATTCCAAACTTTGCCGATCCATATATCTGGCCAGAAGCAGAGATGAATGTATCCCGTGGCTGGGAGATTTACCCACAGGGTCTTTACGACTTTGCCATGAAGGTTCGCGATGAGTATCCAGAGCTTGAGTGGTTTGTTTCCGAGAATGGCATGGGTGTAGAGCGAGAAGATCTTAAGAAAGACGAAAACGGCGTAATTCAAGACGATTATCGTGTTGATTTTGTCCGTCGTCATCTTGAGTGGATTGCTCGTGCAATTCAGGACGGCGCAAAATGCCGTGGTTATCACTACTGGGCCATCATCGATAACTGGTCCTGGGCAAATGCCTTCAAGAACCGTTATGGCTTTGTTGAGGTTGACCTAGAGGATAACTACAACCGTCGCCTTAAGAAATCAGCTGAGTGGCTTAAGCACGTTGCCACTACACATATAGTTGACTAGAAACTCGTGAAAGGAGTTTGCTCATGGCAAAAGATAATGGCCAAGCATCGTTTCTAGATAAATTTGCAGAAGTTTCTGCAAAAGTAGGTAATCAAGTTCATTTGAGGAGCCTGCGCGATGCATTTGCAACTGTCAGCCCAATTTACATTTTGGCTGGTATTGCAGTACTGATCAACAACGTTCTGTTCCCACTCATCTTTGCAAATGATCCAGTTACCTTGGCTAATTTCAAGGTTTGGGGCGCAGCAATTGCTCAGGGCACTCTGAGTTTCTCGGCAGTTATTCTTGCAGGCATTATTGGTTATTGCCTCGCTCGTAACAAGCGTTTTGAAAACGCAATCTCTTGCGTTGTAATTGGTATTGCTGCACTTATCATCATGATGCCTCAGAGCATTGTTGCTACTGCAGGTGCTGTTCTTCATGCAGCAAACGCCGCTGATGCAGCTGCTGCAGGAGTTGCACTTCCTGTAGCTGATGTTGCTAAGCTTCTGCCAACTGGCTATGCAGTTACTGGCGTTGATGTAACTGGTGCTTTCTCCACTTCCTTCACCGGTACTAACGGCCTCTTTGGTGCAATCATCATTGGCCTGCTTTCTACCACCATCTTCATTAAGCTCTCCAGCGTTAAGCAACTGAAGGTCAGCCTTGGTGAGGGCGTTCCACCAGCGGTTGCAGATTCTTTTAACACCATGATTCCAATGATGTTGACCCTGACCGTCTTTGGTATTGCTTCTGCTCTTCTTGCAGTTTGCGCTGGTACCGACCTTATGACCATCATTGCAACAAGCATTTCCGCCCCACTGAAGGGCCTCATGAATGCTGGTCCATTTGCAGTCATTATCATCTACACCTTTGCAAACCTGCTCTTCTGCCTTGGCATTCACCAGTCCACCATCTCTGGTGTTCTGATCGAGCCAATCCTGACCATGCTTATTGTTGATAACATGGCAACCTTTGCAGCTGGTCAGCCAATTCCTCAGGACCACTACATGAACATGCAGATCATCAACACCTTTGCGCTGATCGGCGGTTCTGGTTGTACTCTGATGCTGCTTCTTGACACCTTTGTCTTCTCTAAGAACAAGGCTTCCAAAGATGTTGCAGCACTTTCTCTTCTTCCAGGTATCTTCAACATCAACGAGCCAGTTATTTACGGTTACCCAATCGTCTTTAACCTTCCTTTGATGATCCCATTTGTTCTTGTTCCAGATTTGTTCATCGGCCTGACCTACCTGTTCACCAACCTTGGTTGGATTAGCCCTTGCGTTGCAATGGTTCCTTGGACCACCCCAGTCTTCCTGAGTGGTTGGCTGGCAACCGGTGGCGACATTCGTGCCGTTATCTGGCAGGTCATCGAGGTTCTTCTCGCCATGGCAATTTACCTGCCATTCATGAAGATTTCCGAGCGTGCACAGGCCAAGCAGGCTGAGGCTCTTGCAGAGAACGCTCAGGATGCAGAGTAGTTTGTAAGCTTATAATCTGAGTATCACTTGAAGCCAGCCATCGTATTTGGTGGCTGGCTCATCAAAAGGAGATCACATGAAAATCTTACTTGCTTGCAACGCCGGAATGTCCACAAGCCTGCTTGTTCAGAAGCTTCAGAAAGAGGCTGCTTCTCGCGGTTTGGATGCAGAGATTATCGCAAATCCTCTGAATAAGGCACTCGAGCTTATCGATGGCGCAGACGTCTTTTTGCTTGGACCTCAGATTGCGTATGCAAAGGCAGACGTTGAGGCTGCAGCAGGATCTACTCCTGTAGCTGTTATTCCTATGGTTGATTACGGCAGGATGAACGCTGCAAAAATCCTTGACGACGCACTGGAGCTTATTAAATAAGCGGTAAAAGATTTTCTGAGCTCCCAGGTGCTCAAGAAAAGAGTATGGGGTAAAAATGGATTTAGATGACGGCATGACTGCTACGCAAGAAGCAGCCTTTGAGATTATTGCTACCGTTGGAACGGCAAAGTCAATGTATATTGGCGCTATCCAGAAGGCAAAAACGGGCGATATTGAAGGCGCGCGTGCAGATATTATTGCTGGTACAGAGATCTTTAATGAGGGCCATAGCACGCATCTGAACATGCTGCAGCAGTCCGCAATTGATAACAGCAATGTTGAGTTCTCGCTCATCTTGCTCCACGCCGAGGACCAGCTTATGCAGGCCGAGTCTTTCCGCATTATTGCTGAGGACTTTATTGACGTGTACGAGAAGCTTCTTAGCAAATAGCTGGCGAGAAAAACATGTGTGCAGAGACGCTTCTTGGTGGTATTGAGTTTGGCGGAACAAAGATTGTTCTTGCCACGGGTACACCAGACGGAAAAATTTGTGAGCGTGAGGTCTTTCCCACGACAGCGCCAGAGTCTGTTTTGCCAAAGATTGTGGACTGGTTCAAAGCTCGCTCTATTCAGGCCCTAGGTGTTGGCGCATTTGGTCCCACGGGAGTCAATCCTGACCTGCCTAGCTACGGAAAGATTCTCTCGACTCCTAAGCAAGGTTGGCGCAACTTCAATCTGTTGCAGGCGTTGAAGGATGGACTGAACGTCCCTGTTGGATACGATACCGACGTTAATGCAGCTTGTTTAGGAGAAGCAGTTTTTGGTGCAGCTCGCGGCCTTGATAACGTTGTCTACCTGACAGTAGGAACCGGAATTGGCGCCGGCGTGCTGCTTGAAGGAAAACTCCAGCACGGTATGCTCCATCCCGAGGCTGGTCATATCCTCGTTGAACGTGAGGCAAACGATCCGTGGCAACAGACCAAGTGCCCCTATCACCAGAACTGCCTTGAAGGGTTGGCATCAGGCCCTGCTATTCAAGAGCGCTGGGGACTTCCAGCTGTTGAGCTTACCGAGAAAGACGAGGTATGGGAGCTTGAGGCTGCCTACCTTGCAAAAGCCCTCTCCACATATGTAATGTGCTACTCACCTCAGCGCATTATTTTGGGTGGAGGCGTCATGGAGCAGAAGCAACTGTTCCCGCTTATCCAGCAGAAACTTGTTGCGTACCTCAACGGCTACATCAACACTCCAGAGATAGAGGACATACAGAATTACGTTGTTCCTGGAGGTTGCGAGGGAAACCAGGGCATTCTAGGTGCTTTGGTGCTTGGACAGCGCGCACTTGGTGCGTAGGAGTTTGGCAAGAAGAACGACTACCGTGTAGAACAGTGTTCGCTTTGTAAACAAATGGCGAGAAGATCAATCGATCTTCTCGCCATATTTTGTGTCTGTGACGTGCGGTTTTCTAGTTAGCGTTACTTCCTAGAAAGTGTGTCGGTATTCCAAGTACTGCTCTGAGAG
>CALKRF010000096.1 GCA_937990665.1 uncultured Atopobium sp. | reverse complement strand
GGCAAAGACGGCGATCAAGAGATCACCGCAGATGAGATGGCTGATCTGCGCGAGACCATTAACTACGAGGTGGTTTGCAACTTTGGTGCTCGCCTTGATAAGGTGTACATCTAATGGCACCTACGCTTGATGAGATTCGCAAGCAAATTGCTGATTGCAAGAAGTGTCCGCTGTGGGAAACGCGCACAAATATTGTGTTTGGTGGCCCAAATCCCAACGCTCGCATCATGATTGTGGGAGAAGCCCCTGGTAAAAACGAGGATCTAAGTGGTCAGCCTTTCGTGGGCACGTCTGGCAAAAAGCTTGATGCGCTGTTAGAAGAAGTTGGCCTTTCTCGCCAGGATGTTTTTATCTCTAACGTGGTCAAATGCCGACCACCTTCAAACAGAAATCCCAAGGTAGCTGAGGTGGAGGAGTGCTCCCCGTACCTTCGCGACCAGATTCGTGCTATTAAGCCGGACGTTATTGTCTGCCTGGGTAATTTTGCAACGCAGTTTGTCATGCATACCGATAAGGGCGTGACGGAGCTACGCGGTAAGTTTTACCAGATAGGCGCCTTTAGCGTGCTACCTACTATGCATCCCGCATCAACTATTTACCGCAAGGAGTGGGCGCAGTTCCTCAAAGATGACCTGCGACTTCTTGCTGATTGGCTTGAGGAACACCCTCGAGGAGGCTCTTGTGACTAATCTTTCTACCAGCGCAAACGGCGCTGCAAACAACACTGCGGCAAACAACGCTGCCGCAAGCAACCTGCCAGAAAAAACTGCGGCCGGCACGTATGTTTCTACCACCACCGAGCAAACTATTGCTCTTGGTCAGATTCTGGGCAAACTCCTGCAGGCGGGAGACGTTCTGGTGCTTACGGGAGATCTGGGCGCTGGAAAAACCCAGTTCACTAAAGGCATTGCTGCAGGTATGGGTGTTGTTGACGACGTAACCAGCCCGACTTTCACTATCGAGATGGTTTATGAGGGTACGCTTATACCTCTCTACCACTTTGACCTGTATCGCCTAAACGACCCTGATCAGCTTGAAGATACGGGCCTGTACGATGCGCTTGAGTCCGACGGTCCAACTATCATCGAGTGGGGAGAGCAATTTGCAGAGCAAATTGGCGAGAGAACCCT
>CALKRF010000095.1 GCA_937990665.1 uncultured Atopobium sp. | reverse complement strand
TTATCACTACAACTGAGGTTGAGAATTATCCTGGTATGCCAAACACTGATGGCTTCACTATTACCGATACTCTTCAGAAGCAGGCTACAGACCTCGGCGCAGAGATTGTTATGGCCAATGTTCTTTCTATCGTCAAGGATCCAGAGACTAACCTCTTTGTGCTGGAGACATCTGAGGGAACGTATCACGCAAAGGCCGTCATTGTTTCTGGTGGCGCTAATCCTCGCCACGCTGGCTTTACCAACGAGGAAAAGTTCACCGGCAAGGGTGTTTCTTACTGCGCCACCTGCGACGGAATGTTCTATCGCGGCAAGCAGGTATTTGTTATCGGCGGCGGCAACACCGCTGTAGAGGAGTCTCAGTTCCTGGCTCGCTTTGCTGATAAAGTAACTCTTATTGTCCGCAAGGATCACGTAAGAGCTAACGCTACTGCAATTAAGCAGTTCGAGGAGAATCCTAAGACAGAGATTCGTTATCTGACCAGCATTACTGCAGTTGATGGTAATGATTTGCTTACCTCCATCACCTTCCGCAATAACCAGACGGGAGAAGAGCACACAGAGACCTTTGATGAGGGCAGCTTTGGTGTCTTTGTCTTGGTAGGTCGCGTACCTTCTACTGAGCTTCTGACAGACCTTGTAGACCTTGATGAGCAGGGATATGTCCTTGCTGACGAGCGTATGGCTACCAAGACACCTGGCCTCTTCACTGCAGGAGACCTCAATAAGAAGCCACTGCGTCAGATTATTACTGCAGCAGCAGACGGCGCCATCGCTGCAACTTCTGTTGCATCTTATCTTGGACAGCCTGTCGAGGGATAATTTTTTATTTCATATTTGATAGATATTTGATAGGGGATCGAGCTATTCGATCCCCTAAATATTTAGATTGACTACTAAAAACCATATCAGCTATTTTCAAAGTACTATTTCAATCTTTTAAGATAAGTTTTTTGTTCTTTGGTGATTCGATAGCTTTCACATGCTTTTTGAATCGTTTTATTGTGCACCCATGTGTCCAGCTTTTTGGTTTCAAAATAGGGTAGTGTAGAGTCCCATTGTTTGGCTAGAGCCGTTGCAAAGAACCAGGCAATCATCATGTTAACGTAGTATTCGTCTGAGTGAATTTGCGCAGAAATTTCAAGGTATTTGGAGTCAAAATTATCATCTAGAAAATGGGTCATAAGCATCTCTATACCAAAGCGACAGGTATATACATGGCTCGAAGATGCCCACCTCTGAATTTCAGTTATAAGACGCGCGCAATTCTTTTTGAAAACCTGCGGCGACAAGATGTCACACACGGCCCAGTTATCGACATAAGGAAGAAATGCATCAATCGCTGAGATACAGTCGTCAAAATCTTTAATCTCTGATACAAGCAGGCTATGCAGCATGTTTTCGTCATAGTAGGCATGTGGAAGGGCGAGAAGAAACTCGTTAGCATCTTTGCTTTTTCCAAGCCTTTTAGCAAGCTTTCTGAGTTGAGGAACGCGTACACCAATGATGGATTCTCTTGAGATATTGGGTGTGAGTTTACTTTGAAAAGCGGCATATTCTGTATCTTGAAGTGCAAAGAGCTCGTCTTGAATCATTAGGCTCTCCTTCGTCTCATGTGGAAATATGAATATATATATCCTTTTTCAACGTATATCAAGCCTCGTAGACAAATGAGAAGAACTATTAAAGGTCAATCCAATATCTTTGCGTAAGCACATTGTCTTCGTCAAGAACTTCGTTTTCGAGTATTCCGCCGTTATTGATAATAGACTTTGCCGATCCGATATTATCTTTACGACAGCACATGAGAACACGCTCAATTCCAAGTTTCTTGCATTCTTTGAGTGCAAGCGCAATCATTGCTGTTGCATAGCCTTTTCTTCTCTCACTTGGTCGAATTCCATCACCAATATGTCCACCACTATGTAGAAGTCCCTCATCAAGGCAATGGCGAATATTTACAGCTCCAACAAAAATGTCTTTATCGTAGTCATAGCAAAAGAGGGTTGTTGTAGGCACTCGGTCAGCTGGAACTGGTTCCTTTTCGTCTAGTTGTTCAAGATAGTTTGTAAAGTCATGGTGATCAAATCTAAAAATGCGTCTTGGAGATGGATTTGTA
>CALKRF010000094.1 GCA_937990665.1 uncultured Atopobium sp. | reverse complement strand
CGGTCAGCCTGTACTTCACAGCGCTGCTTAAGTTCAGCAGTGTTAGAACCTGTGAAAGTAACTTGCTGAACAGAAAGAGGAAGGTTATCTGGTCTAGTAATAGTTAGAGTTGCGCTGTTCATAGCCATGCGAGCCGTCTTGTTAGTACCAAGGCGGACCTTAACAGTAAAGTAACCACGATCAACAGGCCACTCAGTAACTTCTCCGCTATTAGCTGTTCCAGACCTGAATCCGCTTGCATTAGCAATAATGCTATAGCCATTCATAAAGAAACCAGCTGCAATAAGTAGGCCACCAATGGCACACAAAAGAATTCCTGCAAAAATGGTGCCCTCACCATTTAAATTAAAGAAATTCCAGAGGCCGCCAACAGCAAAAAATGCACCAGTTGCCCAACCAACAAGAGGACTAGCGCCTCCCTGAGGTTTACCAAAATCAATTACATCGTAAGTAAGAGGAATTGGGGAGGTGTCGTTTTTATCGTAAAGATAAACGTTACTTGGAATTTCCTGTTTTTGAGCGGGTTTTTGTGGTGCTTCTGGTGGAGTTGGAAGTGACATAAAGCGTCCTCCTTGTAGCTGGTAGAACTATTCAGGATATAAAAATTATCCTATTTGAGAGATTTATTGTAACATATTGGATAGTACGGTCTTAAATTTTTTAATTTTGCACCCCACCTATCGAAAGGATGCTTAATGAAAAGACGTCGACTAGCACTGACTTGTGCACTGGTCCTTGCGCTTTCATCAGGTGTTGTATTTACTGCGTGTAACCCTAATATTTTTGGTTTACCATCACCTGAAGAGATTGCCGCTCAGAAGGAAGCAGAAGAGAAGAAAGCTGCTCTTGCTCCTTATGTAGGCATTTGGGAAGCCAAGTCAATCGAAGATGAAAATAAGGGCACAGTCACTGAAGACATGTACAAAGATGTTAGAGATGTTTATCTAGCAATTTATGGCTATGACTTCTCTGATGATGGCACTGGTTTGTTTGTTCGCTTCGGCGCTCAGAAGCCCTTTACCTGGTCTGTTGATTCCGATGGAAAGCTTACTATCACCCTTGCAGGTAATGCCGGAAGCTATACCGCAAGCGTTGATTCTTCAGGCCAGATGACCGTTGAAGGCTCTGATGGTTCTAAAGCTATCCTTACTCGGGTAAGCACAACCTCAGGTGATTATTCTCATATTAGGTATGAGCCTTTTAATCCATTAACAGGAACGGGCAATATTTCTAAAAACAAGTCATCGCATGAAACTAAACTACGCTTTAATATCACCACTGAGCTTGATCAGGTCATTGTTGATACCGATGAGCTCTATGTAAGGCTTATTGGCATCGCTTCCCTTAAAGACCTCAAGGGTTTTGAGGGCTATGTCTTTGAGGTTATTAATAGAACTCCTTATACAACCGGCTATCAATTTACTATTCAAGATCCAACCGATGGCTATTGGGCTTATGGATTTAACGTGTTAGAGCCAGGTGAGAGAGTCTATGAATATGTTCTTAATAACCAACGTAGAGATAAGTCACTTTCTGAAGTCACGGATGTAAAAGGCACTCTTGAGTATGACCACTCTAGCAATGGTGCCCTTCATAATGACGAGAAAACCGTGACATTTGATTTGCCTACTGGGCAGAGCAAGTAACAGTTAAGAGTTAGTTTTATATCGCTGCACGTATGGAAGGAAGTTTAATGAAAAAGCGTCAAATGCTGTTAGGATGTCTGCTCGCACTGGTGCTTTCCGTAAGTGCAGTGCTTAGTGCATGCTCATCAGGGGATAACAGTCCCGCAGGAAACAAAAAGTCTGCTGGTCAGATCGTAGGTGTTTGGGAAGCTTATGACATCTTTGAACCCGGACTAGGAAACCTGAGGGAGGGAGCAGCCTACGACGATTATAAAGAACAGTTCCATGCAATTTATGCTTTCAGCTTTGCTGAGGATGGAACTGGCTTGTTTACTCGCTTTGGCATAATGAAGCCTTTTACCTGGACTGTTGATGCAGAAGGAAAGATTACAGTTACCCTTGAGGGAACTGCGGGCTCCTTTACCGGAGAGATTGACGCTGAGACTGGCAGGTTAAGGCTCAAGGGTACTGGCTACGATGAGACTGACGCCGAGCTTAAGCAGATTTCAACTACTGCTGGAGACTATTCAAGTGCTACCTATCAGCCATTTGATCAACTTACCAATAAAGGTACCGTACCAACCATGATTAGGTATGACGATCTCAAGTTCAAAAATTTTGAAATAACTCGAGAGGTCAATAAAGTTCTTATCGATACAGATAAGCTGTATATGAATCTGTATGCTATCGCTCAGGTACCAGGAAGCTCTCAAGAAGGTTACGTATTTGAGATTATCAACAAGTGTCCTGAGTCATTTTACGGAGAGTTCTCTCTTGGAGATCTACATGGTCCTCTGAAAGCCTTTGGTCAAGCCTCCTTACAACCTGGTGAGAAGTTCTATTTGTTCGTTCCTAATGTCTCGCAAACACCAGGATCTCTTGTGGCACTTTCTAATCCAAAAGCTACGGTTGATACTATTTACAATGACCCAACAACTAGCGTAGTTACTCAGCAAAGGCAGAGATTAGAACTTGACCTAAATATCCCTCCTAAGTCTGAGTAACAAAAGAACGCATATCTTCAGCGTACTCACCACTACCACTGAAAGGACACTTGATGAAAAAACATAAACTGCTACCAGTTCTTGCGCTTGTCTTGGCGCTCTCTGCTGGCGTTATGTTTACAGCTTGCACTCCTAACATTGGTGGACCATCTCCTGAAGAGATTGCCGCTCAGAAGGAAGCAGAAGAGAAGAAGGCTGCGCTCGCTCCGTTTGTGGGCGTTTGGGAAGCAAAGTCTATTAGTGATCCAAAGAAGGGCGAGATTCCCGAGAGTGTCTATCCAACAGCAAGAGACACATTCCAGGCTATTTACGGCTATGACTTTTCCGACGACGGCACTGGTTTGTTCGTTCGTTTCGGTGCTCAGAAGCCCTTTACCTGGACCGCTGATGCTAATGGAAAGCTCACTATCACCCTTGCAGGCAATGCTGGAAGCTATACAGCAACCGTCGATTCCTCAGGCCAGATGACCATTGAGGGCTCTGACGGTTCCAAGGCAGTGCTTACCCAAGTAACTAAGACTTCAGGCGATTACTCTTCTCTTAAATATGCTCCATTTGATGCACTTACGGGTAAGGGAACTATTGGAGGAAATTATTCCTCCCATGATGACTTTTATATGAATTTTAAGGTAGTTACCGATGTCAACAGGGTTGTTGTTGATAATGACGACATGTACGTCAGATATGTTGGAATCGCCACAACACCAAGCGGTCAAACCGAAGGTTATGTTTTTGAGGTAATCAACAAGTCCGATAAGACGGCCTCATATGACTTTAGGGTGGATAATTCGGATTCCACTGTGTTTGGAACAGCTCTTAATGTTCTTGAGCCTGGTGAGAGATTCTATGAGTTTGTAGTTGATAGCTCCAAAGCAGATGTACCTCTGGCTAAGCTTTCTGAATCTCAGGGAACTTTTAAGTATTCCCATGTTGCAGATGGAAGCAGTCTTGAAGACGAGAAGACCGAGCAGTTTGATTTGACGATTTCACAGAATAAGTAATGCACTCAGACGATACCTAGATTGAGCATAATGAACTTTGTCAAAAAAGTGTCGCCAATAAAGGACATTGTCAATCTAGAGAGCTTTGGTGTTGGAGGGACTTTCTTGAAACAGCGTAGACTACTTTTTATGCTTGTACTTACACTTGTGCTTTCTACCAGCATTGTGTTTACGGCTTGCACTCCTAACATCGGCGGACCATCTCCTGAAGAGATTGCTGCTCAAAAGGAAGCAGAAGAGAAGAAGGCGGCGCGCGCTCCGTTTGTGGGCGTTTGGGAAGCAAAGTCTATTAGTGATCCTAGCCAGGGAGATATCCCCGAGAGTGTTTACCCAACGGCAGTAGAATCCATGAAGTCAATTTATGGTTATGACTTTGCTGATGACGGCACGGGCAATTTTATCCGTTTTGGCGCTCAGAAGCCCTTTACCTGGTCTGTTGATGCCAATGGAAAACTTACTATCACCCTTGCAGGTAATGCTGGAAGTTACACGGCAACTGTTGATTCCTCAGGTCAGATGACCATTGAGGGTTCTGACGGTTCCAAGGCAGTCCTGAAGCAAGTCACTAAAACCTCAGGTGATTATTCCAGCCTTAAGTACAAGCCTTTTGATGCAATGGCAGATAAGGGCACTATTGCGTATAACTTCTCTTCTACTAAGGGCGAATACAAGATGCGCTTTAAGCTGAAGACCGAGGTTGACAAGGTTCTTATCGATAATGACGATCTTTATGTCAGGTATGTTGGTATTGCTAAATCTCCAGATGGTTACTCTGAAGGCTACGTCTTTGAGATCATCAATAGATCTGAAAACTGGGTAAATTGCACCTTTAAGTTAGATAATTCTGAGAATTCCGTATGGGCTAACGATTCCAACTATCTTGAGAGTGGCGAGAGGGTCTTTGCATTTGTAGTTAATAGTGCAAATCAGAAAAAGCCTCTTGCTGATCAGACCGAGGTAGACGCAGTTGTTGAGTACTACCACATCAAAGATGGCAAGAGTATGGAAGACACTAAGACAGAAAACGTTGACCTGATAATCTCTCAGAAGAAGTAAGTGTGCCGTTGATATGAGCCTACTCTATCTACTATCAGCACCATTAGACGCAAGCATTGCATGGTTTCTAAGCGCACATACACAAACAACACAACTAAGGAGAATCAATATGCACATAGATATGCTCATATTGTTCCTCAAATTTACAGTAATGACCCTATTCATACTTATGATTGGCTACTCATTACTGCTAATTGAATACGCTTTAACAATACTAAACATGGGTTGATTTGCGTAACAAACGCCGATGGATGTACAAGTAGCGGTATGCCCCGCATTACAAAAGAAAGCGTGACCAAACATGAAGAAGGCTTTGATTTCGATTGACTACACCTACGATTTTGTAGCAGATGATGGAAAGCTTACAGCAGGTAAGCCGGCTCAGGCTATTTCAGATGCTATTTATGAGGCTACAAAGTGTGCTTTTGATCGTGGCGATTATATTTTCTTTGCTATTGATGCTCACGACCCAGGGGACAATTTCCATCCAGAGACTAAACTTTTCCCACCTCACAACATTATTGGAACAAGTGGTAGAGACCTGTTTGGCCCTCTGAATGATTTTTATCAGCAGCACAAAGACGATAGCCATGTGTTCTGGATGGACAAACGCCATTACTCGTCCTTCTCGGGAACTGATCTTGATATTCGCCTGAGGGAACGTGGCATTAACACAGTTATTCTGACTGGTGTTCTTACCGACATCTGCGTGCTGCACACGGCAGTGGACGCTTACAACCTGGGTTATCACATTGAGGTTGTTGAGCCAGCAGTTGCGTCGCTAACGCCAGAGAACCATCAGTTTGCGCTTGCGCACTTTAAGTACACGCTCGGTGCAACATTGGTTGACGCAAAACTCAACGAGATTGAGAGCGCATAATGACGCCAGAACAACGAGCAGTTAAATGGTTTGAGAAGGTCCCCGAGGCAGATGATCTTTCATTTGACCAGAGACTTGCTATTTGCAAAAAGACCGGAAACGTCATGGCGCTTGTCTTTGTTGTTCTATTTTTTCTAGTATTGCTGAAATAAATTTTTGAAAGTCTATTTTATAAGGGTTTTTATTTAGTGTACCCATTATAGTATCACTCATCAATGTTGATCCTAATTGGTCTTCTAAAGAACTTAATGTATCTTTTGAGAAACCTTTTAATAGCTTAATTTCTTCCAATGAGAAGTCTTTATACTCATTTGTTAAATTATCATGTTCAGTGTCTTTCTCTACTAAAACTGCATTTAACGTTTCTTGATGTACATTTAGGAAAACTTTCATACCATGCATTCCCGCATCACTTATAATATATTCTTCACCTACATAATTCCCGATATCAAGCAGTTCTGCTATACGCGTAAAAATATCTCTATCAGAAATAATTCTTTTTATAACACCTGTAAACTCAGGTTGTTTTTTTTTAATTTTATTGGCATTTCTTTTATATCTTGCTTTTCTTTCCTTATATAGCTCTGGATCTACACTTTCATCCATAAATATATCAACGCCTCCTGTCAGGTAAAGCGGCGCCCCATTATAAACTACAGTATGTTGAACATTGTACTCTAAAGCAACACGCATAGCAATATTACCACCTAGAGAATGCCCTGTTAGAATAATATTGTCCCCGTATTTTTTTACCATTCTCTTATAAAACTTAAAACAAGAGCTATAGTGTCTGCCTTGGCCTAAACATACGTCTAACACATCTGTTTTCATATCTTTTTCCCTATCGAAGTAAAAATTAGTTCCTGTGTACGCTAAAATATAGTTATCTTGTTCATTATTTTTGAAAAAACTACCACTACTTCCAGTTTCATCATCATAAAATGATGTAATATATTCTAATTCTTTAGGAAAGTTTCCCATTGTTTTTTCTAACTCTATATAGTTGTAAATTGCTTTTTTAGGAGTTTTTATCTTAGTAAATGACTCTATTCTATATACAATATATGAACAATGACTTGTCACTTCTAAGTTTTTATCTATTTTTTTCACTACGTTCTTTTTTCCTTTAGCCACGTTCTATCCTCCTATTATTATATCAACTTTATAATACTATATTTACTTAATCTACACAAGTTTTAATAAAAAATTTACATTATTTTTAGTAAATAGCACTGTATAAATCGAACTTTTTTTGATATAATTTGGTTATATGTAGTTGGAGGTAAATAATGAAAATTCTACTAGCTTACTCAAGTAAAACAAAAAACACTAAAAAAGTAGCCGAAGCTATTTATGATGAAATAAAAAATCTTGCCGATGTTAAATTAATAGATATAAAAAAACAAAGAAAACCATTAGGGGAAGAATTTGATTTGTATATACTAGGAGCTTGGACAGATAAAACAAACGCTAATAAAAACATGCAGAAATTTATCGATGACCAAAACATCCACAATAAAGATGTTGCTATCTTCCTTACTTGTGGAGTTCCTCGTGAACATTATCATGCAGAAGATTCAATAAATAATTATATTCAATTTATGGAAGAAAGAAACAACAATATCCTGAAAACTTTTGTTTGTCAAGGTAAGATAGACCCTAAAGTAATAATCGTCTTCAAAATTTTAACTTGGAGAGACCCTAACTTTATTCATAAGCTGACTCCAGATCTGATGGACATGGTTAAAGAATCAAAAACTCATCCTGATAAAAGAGACTTTAGAGATGCCCAAGAATGTTTCAAAACTCTAATCGAAAAAATAAACAATCCTTAAACATTTTTGAGGATTGTTTTTTATATCTTAATTTATTTTATACTATAAAAAAACACCTTGAAATTAAATTCAAGGTGCTTTTATTATCTTCTATAATTAATTATTTAACACGGATGTAAACTGGTCCGCTACCTACGTTAGCAGTGTTAACAACTGTTTGGTTACCTAACCATCCACCGTGAACTGCTTGTCCGTTACCAGCGTATACTGCGATATGAGCTAATCCTGTTCCACCATTTGCATAGTAAACTAAGTCTCCTGCTTGTGCTTGAGAAGCTGAAACTTGAGTTCCTAACTTCATGTATCCTGCTGGCCAATCGTGATAGTTGATTCCTACAGATTTAAGAGCATTTGTTACAAGCATTGTACAGTCTTGGTATCTACCAACTTGAGCTAAAGCTGCTTGGTAGATTGCAGCATTTTTACTTCCTGAAGGAGTTGTTGTTGCTGCTGGTTTTGTTTGAGCCGCTGGAGCTGGTGTAGCAGCTTTTGTTTGAGCTGCTGGAGCTGG
>CALKRF010000093.1 GCA_937990665.1 uncultured Atopobium sp. | reverse complement strand
ACAAAAGGATCATCGTGGACACCTCGAACAACCTTGAAAATAACGTTTCACCTGCTGATCAGGACCCACGTTCTAACAATCAGCAGGACTTTGAATACGCTGAATCTTTTGAGCGTGAAGCTCAACCAGCCGATGAGGTCGAGCTTCACGCAACTGGTGCGCAGCACTTCTCGACATCTGAAGCTTCCGAGCACAAAGGCGAGGGTGCTGCAAAGCAGCCATACGTTCGCCAGCACCGCCATCACAAAACCGTGGAGCCTATCAGCGACTTTACAATGCCGGGCGAGAAGCTCGAGCTTCCTGAGAACCAGGCTGCTGGCTTCGAGTCCAGCAAGGGTTCTTACGCGAAGAAAGGTTGGCGCAAGCCAAAGAACGAGATTGCTCATCTTCGTAAGGACGTACACTACGGCCAGTTCCTGCAGGTCCCTAAGGGTCAACGCGACATCTTTGTTCGAAAAGAACGCCGCTCAAATGCAGGTTCGCTAATTGCCGCCATCATTGTTTTGGCTATCATCGCCGCAGTGGTCTATTTCCTCTGGACCTGGATGTCCGCCAACTGGGGCGTTGCCGTCCGCTAAAAGCGCTGTTCACCAGCGGTGGCTGCAGAGTTGCGAAGCCGCCCGGTGTGCGCCCACAACAATGCCAGCTGTTACGCGCCTGACTTCTTAAAAGAATCTGTAACTTTTGCCTGAAAATGTAAAAGAATCGGTGGATTCTGCCTGATTTCATCAAAGAATCTGTGTCGCAAACACAGATTCTTTGCACTTTTCAGGCAAGAAATTAAAGCCTATCCGAGGACGCTCTCAGGGAGCCTGATTTTCTCGACATGTCTGAACGGTGTGCCGGAAAAGTACACCTTGTCTGAGCGATTTGCCGGTTTTTCTCATCATGTCTGAGTAAATTTACTCAGACATGATGGGCTTTTCAGGCTCGCAATCATGGGCTAGCTACCTGGCTGCACACAAAAAGCCGCTGATACGTCATGTACCAGCGGCTTTCGTTTGTAGAGTTTTACGTGTGCCGAGAAACATCTGGCGAGAAACCCGGTGGTCTAGCTCCAGGGATCGCGCTCAAAGAGCGGCTCGCTCACGGGACGACGATCGGAGTACGGATCGTAGCCGTCATCGTCCTCGTTTTCTGCGCGAGCAAACTCCGGGTCAACAACCTGCGCTTTCTTGGAATCGACGTCCTTACGTGCGGCGTCCTTGTGTGTCGCGGCTTTCGCAGTAGCCGTCGTAGCAGCCGCGACCTGCTTGGCAGCCGTCGCAGCGTCCTTACGTGCAGAGTCCTTGCGTGCTGCGGCCTGCAGCTCGGGTTTCTTGGCCCTGTTTGCCTTATCACACATGCGCAGCCTCACTTACTTCTTGCAAGCAACCAAGTTGCCATTCTCGTCAGTATCAACCAGAACAGTATCACCCTCATGCAGCTCACCTGCAATAATCAAGTTTGCTACCTGGTCAACGACGCGACGCTGAATGAGGCGCTTCAGAGGACGAGCGCCGTAAACAGGATCCAGACCATCAAGAGCCAGCGCCTGCTTTGCCGCCTCGGAAAGCTCCAGCGTCATGCGCTCGTTAGCAAGCCTGCTACGAACATCCTTGAGCTGAATGTCCACGATGCGCTCGATGTCCTCAAGACCCAGAGGCTGGAAGATTACCACGTCATCGATACGGTTCAAGAACTCAGGACGGAAGGAGCTGCGCAGCGCCTCCATGACCTGCTTTCTGGACTCCTCGTTGAAGCCCTCTGCGCCGGCACCAGCAATGAACTGCGAACCAACGTTACTGGTCATGATAATGATGGTGTTCTTGAAGCTCACTACCCTACCTTGACCGTCGGTCAGGCGACCATCGTCCAGAACCTGCAGCAAGATGTTAAAGACGTCAGGATGAGCCTTCTCCATCTCGTCCAGCAAGATGACGGAGTATGGATGCCTACGAACTGCCTCGGTAAGCTGGCCGCCCTCGTCATAGCCCACGTATCCTGGAGGCGCGCCAATAAGACGCTGGACCGAGAACTTCTCCATGTACTCAGACATATCAATGCGAATCAGCGAGCGCTCGTCGTCGAATAGCAGCTCTGCCAGCGCCTTTGCCAGCTCAGTCTTACCCACGCCGGTTGGGCCCAGGAAGAAGAAGCTGCCCAGAGGCTTGTTTGGATCTGCCAGACCTGCGCGAGAACGGCGGACTGCTGCAGCAACTGCGGAAACAGCGTCGTCCTGACCAATAACGCGCAGGTGAAGCTGGTCCTCAAGGTTCTTGAGCTTGTCCATCTCGCCCTGCATCATCTTGGATACAGGAACGCCGGTCCACGAAGAAACTACCTCGGCAATCTCGTCTGTGGTGACCTCTTCCTTGAGGATTCCGCCGTCTTCCTGCTTGGCGAGAAGGGCTTTTTCTGCCTCATCATATTTACGCTCAAGCTCTGGAATAGTGCTGTAACGAAGCTCGGATGCCTGCGCCAAATCACCCTCGCGGGTCACGCGCTCCATCTGCGTCTTTGCGTCCTCAATCTGGGACTTCAAATCCTGTACCAGGTCAATTGCGCCACGCTCGTTCTGCCAGTTGGCCTTCATGCCATCAAGCTTTTCCTGCGTCGTAGCAATTTCTGCACGAAGGTTCTCCAGGCGCTCCTTTGAAGCAGCGTCCTCCTCCTTCATCAGAGCCTGCTCTTCGATCTGCATCTGAGTAAGCTGACGATCAACTGCATCAATCTCTGCTGGCATAGAATCAAGCTCCATACGAAGCCTTGATGCCGCCTCATCCACCAGGTCAATTGCCTTATCTGGCAAGAATCGGTCAGAAATGTAGCGGTTAGAGAGGTCCGCAGCTGCAACCAGAGCAGAGTCCGTAATACGGACACGATGGTGCTGCTCGTACTTCTCCTTGAGGCCACGCAGAATAGAAATGGTGTCTTCAACAGAAGGTTCGGAGACAAGTACGGTCTGGAAACGACGTGCAAGAGCAGCGTCCTTCTCGATGTACTTGCGGTATTCATCCAGCGTAGTAGCACCAATTGCACGGAGCTCGCCACGAGCAAGTGCTGGCTTCAAGATGTTACCAGCGTCCATGGATCCCTCGGAAGCGCCGGCGCCTACGATGGTATGAAGCTCGTCGATGAAGAGGATAATCTGGCCGTTAGACTTGGCCACCTCTTTTACCACGCTCTTCAAGCGGTCCTCAAACTCACCACGGTACTTTGCGCCTGCTACCAGGGCAGACATGTCAAGCTCAACAAGCTCTTTATCACGCAGAGTGCTTGGAACGTCGCCAGAAACAATGCGCTCTGCCAGGCCTTCCACGATTGCGGTCTTACCAACACCAGGTTCGCCGATAAGAACAGGATTGTTCTTGGTGCGGCGGCTCAGAACCTGAATGGTACGGCGAATCTCTTCAACACGACCAATAACTGGATCAAGCTTTCCCTGGCGAGCAAGGTCGGTCACGTTGCGACCGTACTGCTCCAAGGCCTCAAACTGCGGCTTTGCGTCCTGAGAGGTTACGCGCTCATCACCACGAAGCTCGTTGTAGACCTCCTCCACGCGCTTAGCAGTAACGCCAGCGTCGCGAAGAATCCTACCTGCGTCAGTGTTGTCGTTTGCCAGCGCAGTGAGCAGATGCTCGGAGGTAACGTAGGAATCTCCCAACTTAGTGGCAAGCTTCTCGGCCTCGTTGATAACCTTGAGAAGGTCATTACCAATGCCAATCTGTGCTCCACTTACCTTTGGAGCCTTAGAGATTGCCTGGTCTACCTGCGTGGCAATAGTGTCAGGATCTGCACCAATTTTCTCCAAGATAGAACGCAGGTTGCGCTCATTGCTGTCCAGCAGCGCCTTGAGCAGGTGTGTTGGTGCAACCTCGGAAGCCTCTACATCACCAGCAATACCAAGAGCTGCCTGCAGTGCTTCCTGGGCGGTTACGGCCCATTTATCTAGTCTCATAAAATCACCCTCCTACCCCAAACAATAATCGTGCCGGGGACTGAATCTTCATCGGATTCTATATACCCCCAAGCACGACTTTTAATACATATCTAAGTGTGTTTGTAGTAGATTTTCTTATTGCATTATGCTGAGCTTTTTCACAGCCAAATATTAAGCTTTTGCGTCACCCATCTTTGAGCTTTGCGGCCCTATTTCGCACCTTATTGCTTCTAAAATTCAGCCTCTTCATAGACAAGATTTTGCTCAGTTTCTATTGTCGAGAAAAACTTGGCAGGTGTAAGCACTGGTATATCCGAGCGGGTAAAATCTGACGTATTTCTTGTGACGATATAATCTGCCTTTATCTTCTTAGCAGCGCGCCAAATAAGGCAGTCTTCAAAGTCTTCCCACTGCTCAGAAAGCGCATTTGAAATATCTGCTCCATCAATAGAACATATGTTAAGCAGTGGAGATACTTCTTTTAGGATTTCTTGCATGTGAGCAGAGCCATGAGCCTTAGCGCCCACATAGTAGAGATCTGTATATGACTGGGCTGCTATCCACAGCTCAGCATCCCTAAACTGCTTCATTATGAAAAGCTTTTTTGCATCAGCAACAAACTGTTCCCTACACAAAAAGACGTCCAGCAAAACGTTAGCATTAATCAAGAGCTTCATAGTCACTTGACCTCCACTCACTGATTGCTTCTTTGTAGCTGCTATTACCTAAATCATTCCAAAACGACGCCGGCGCGGGAACTGAAATCTTTCCAAAAAGTGACGCAAGCTGCTCTTTGTCCTTCTCGCTCAATTGGCGAGAAGCCCCTTTGGCAGAAGATTCCAGCGAAGCACCTTCATAAGCATCGGGAAGCTTACCTGTTACCAGCACATATTCAAAAGCTGCATTAATCAGCTGGGTGGTGTTTGATCCAAGCGATTCAAGAACCTCGGAAACCTGTTTTTTGACTTCAACAGGAATACGAGCAGTTACAATGCTGTCCATAGCCACTCCTTTACCTAGTTATATCATTGTATTCACGTATTACAGCTAGGTCAAGGGGCACTGATTAAATAGTTTCTGACTGAATATTCCCGTCTTTTAGAACAAGAGAGTGGAAGCGCTCTCTTATTTCAGGGGTCACTTGATGAGACGTCATAATAACGGTTCTTTCTTCGTCTTTTAAGATCAAATCAATGAGGCTCTGAACTGAGTCGGCATCCAAATGAGCAAAGCTCTCGTCATAAATCACAATTTGTGGCTTAAACAAAAAGATTCGCGCAAGAGCAAGCCTCTGTCGTTCTCCACCAGAAAGACTGCTTCCGGCTTGATCAATCACATGATTAATTCCGTCTGGATATCTGGTAAGAATCTCAGAAAAGCCCGATTTCGTAATAGCCTCAATAATTTCTTCATCAGTGAAGTCATGGCAAAACAACGTTACGTTATCCCTGATAGTTGCATTAAAAATAAACGTTTGCTGAGAGCACGGGATTATGAATCGAGCATATTGCTCACTTTTGAATTGCTTGATTGGCACGCCATCCAAACAAATGTCTCCGTTATCTGGACTCAGAGCATCCGTTAATAGTTTGATTAGTGTTGTTTTTCCACTTCCCGAACTTCCTTCTAGTAGATACTTTCCGCCACGTTCCAAATTAAAACTAATATCCGATAAAACTAATTTGTCCTTGTCGTAGCCATACGAAACATGATTGACCGTTAGATTTGTAAAGTGCTCAGGGGTATTTTCTGTCCCACTTTCTGTAGTTGGAGCTTCATTAAGAAGCGTTTGTATTTTAGTAATTATCTCTTTTGCGCTTCTCATATCAGTAATTGAGTCGCTTATGTTCTGAATAGGATTTGCTATGTAGACAACAAGCTGAGATGCCGCAACCATCATTCCTACTGTCATTAAACCGTTAAGAGTGAGAATGGCTCCAATAAAATAAATTCCAATGTAAATAATTTGACCCACAGTAAATGAAAGTAAGCGAGCTAAAGAACTAAAGTACCGAGCACCAAATTTCTGCTTCTCCCAAGCCTGATTCGCACTGCTCATGGCAACCCGTGAAGCCTCTGTTAGATGAAAGCTTCTGAGCAGATCAAACCCTTCAAGATGCTCATTTGCTGTAGCAATAAAATGTTCAGCTGATTCAGATTGTTCTTTTCGCTTGTTAGAAATAATTCCAGACATTGTGTTAGGAACAAACATCTGAATAGCTATCATGCACAAGATGAACAGAACAAGCCATGGTGAAATAAACAGCAAGATTATTAGGCTTACTACACCAGAAAAGACATCTATCAAAAGATCGATAAAGACGCGAAAGTATGTTTCCTCAAGTAAATCAAGATCATTAGTAAGGATTGAGAGCCAATGGCTTGTATTGAAGGAGTGGAACTCAGGAATTGAACGATTGAATATCTTTTTAATCAGCTCATCACGCAGATGCGTTTGACAGCCCTGTATAACTGACCAGCGCAAACGTCTGCAAATTAAGTCGACAATAAAATAGCAGAATATATAGAGGCCAAACCAGAGCCCATCATTCAATGCGTCCGACAAATTGCCATCCATGGCAAGGTTAACGGATTGAAGCATTACAAATGAAAGTGCAATTTCAAACAAGCTGCTCAAAAGAGAGAAAACTACAAAGAAAATTAGTTTGCTTTTTTGTTGAGCGTAAAGGTATTTAAGCATGCCATCTCCTTTAAAAGAGATTTCGTTTTAAAAAGGTTATGACTGCATGTGGTATTCGGTATTCGGTATTCGGTATTCGGTATTCGGTATTCGGTATTCGGTATTCGGTATT
>CALKRF010000092.1 GCA_937990665.1 uncultured Atopobium sp. | reverse complement strand
CCCCAAAACCCAGAAGTTTAACCTCTGGCTGAAGATCAATGTCAAACTTTTCTTGCACGGCATCGTGTGCCCTGCGCATGAGCGCAATGACATCTGAAGCGCTGGCGTTGCCGGTATTCACAATAAAGTTTGCGTGGATATCGGAAATCTGTGCGCCACCCTCTGTGGCTCCCTTAAGACCGCACTCTTCAATAAGTGCCCCGGCAGACCTACTACCTGGATTCTTAAAGACAGAACCGCAGCACAACTGTCCTGTTGGTTGCGTATTTCTCCTGCGCTGCAAAAGCGTGTCCATACCAAGAGCAACCTTAGGACGATTAGACGGTGTCAGTGCAAACGTTGCCTCAAGAATAATCTCGTCTGGAGCAAAGGTGGTATAGCGATAACCCCATTCAATCTCAGAAGCGTCGTAGCGTACAAGACCCTTACCAGGCTTAAGTACCACGCAATCACGGACGGCTTTACCAATCCAATCATGCCTGGTACCTGCGTTCATAGAAAGCGCGCCACCAATGGTTCCAGGGATACCGGCACACATCTCAAGGCCAGAAAGACCTGCTTTCATGGCCTCATTGCAAACACGTGCTGTAAGCGCACCTGCACCTGCAGTAATGAGGTTATTCTCGCCAACTGAAATGGTGGAGAGCTCATCGTCAAGCACAATAACGCAACCGTTGTAGCCTTCATCAGAGACAAGGATGTTTGAACCCTTGCCCAAAAGCACCCAATCAACTCGATTAGCTGCAAGCACCTCAAGCACACGCACCAGCGCCACGTGGCTGTGAACAGCAGCAAAGAGCGACGCCTTACCACCAATCCTAAAGGAAGTATGGTGGCTCAGTGGCTCATCTTGCTTGATTGTTGCATCAAGGGCCCCAGAAAGGCTTACATACGCGTTAAACAAGCTCACGACAGGGGTCCTAGTGGTTCTGAAGACGCTCTTTGAGTGCGCGGATAAACATTGGTCCAATCTGAGTGACGTCACCTGCGCCCTGAGTAATCAGCAGATCTCCTGGTTTAACCGTATCAAGAAGGTCTGCGATAAGATCACGACGAGAAGGGATATAACGCACGTCAGAAACAGTATTGGCAGCTTGAACTTTTGAAGAGACGGTCTTGCCTGAGACGCCTGGAATAGGCAGCTCACCTGCTGAGAAGACATCCATGACGCGCAAAACGTCAATGCCATCAAATGCATGGGCAAACGAATCTGCCAGATCTTGCGTTCTGCTGTAGCGATGTGGCTGGAAAACAACAACAACACGCTTAAAGCTAAGAGGAAGAGCTGCAGACATGGTTGCTGCAATCTCGGTTGGATGGTGGCCGTAATCGTCTACGACGGTAATACCGTTGATGTCGCCTACGTGTGTAAAGCGACGGCGAGCGCCCTTGAACTGCGAAAGCGCTGCTGCAGCCTCATCAAGATCAAAGCCAAGAGCATCAGCAACAGCAATTGCAGCGGTTGCGTTAGCAACATTGTGCTTACCAGGATTAGCTGGAAGTACCACAGAGATAGTCTGACCAGAAGGAGTCTTGATGGTCAGAGGATTCTCAATACCAGCTTTTCTCTCCTCCTGTGTGCAAACAAAATCGCAGCTTGAATCAAAGCCGTAGGTGACTACGTGTCTACCAGTTGACTGAGCAAGCTCAACATAATGAGGATTATCGCCGTTGATAACAACAGTTTCTTCCTTATCAAGCAAGCTCATAAACTCACAGAAGGTCTTCTCGATATTCTCGAGAGAGCCGTAGTGGTCAAGGTGATCTGCCTCAATATTGGTGACAACAACCACGTTAGGGTTAAGGAACATAAACGAACCGTCAGACTCGTCCGCTTCGCAGACAAAGTACTGGCCGTTGCCGTTTTTACCGTTGGTGTCGTAACCTTCAACAACGCCACCAATCAAAAATGATGGGTCAGCGCCAAGCTTGTCCAGCATGGTAGCAACCATAGAAGATGTGGTGGTCTTGCCGTGAGTGCCCGCAACAGCAATGGTCTTGCGGCCGCGTGACAAATACGAGAGCATCTTAGCGCGAGGCCAAATAGGAATGGAAAGCTCGCGTGCGCGAATGACCTCTGGATTTGTCTCTGGGATTGCGGTAGAGGTAACAATGACATCAGGCATCACAGCGTCAATAGTGGCTGCAGTGTGGCCGATGCTTACCTGAATACCTGCATCTTCAAGCTCTCTAACATAATGCGAGCTCTTTAGATCGGAGCCGGTAACGGTGCAGCCGCGCTCGTGCAGAACAAGCGCAATTCCGCTCATGCCTGCGCCACCAATTCCAATAAAATGTGCACGCGAGATGGTCTTCTCGCCCATGGAATCTGCCATAAGAGAGCCTTTCCAAGTATTGTTATCGTTTGAGTCTTGGACATTCCAAGACATGTTTACTCTAACGCAAAACCGAATGTTTTATGCGCCACAAACGGCACTTTCCACAGCGTCAGCCACAAGAGATGCGGCGCTGCGCTGGTCAAGTGTAGCGGCTGCCTCGGAGAGCTTTTTGCGCTGGTCCGCGTTATCTACCAGCTCAAACAGAGCTGTCGAGAAGGTCGCGGTGCCCACCTGGTTATCTGGCACCAGAATAGCTGCTCCCGAGTCCGACAACAGGTGTGCGTTAGTAGTCTGATGATCTGCTGTTGCCAGAGGGTACGGCACCAAAATGCTAGGGAGCTCAAGCGCTGCAATCTCGGCCACAGAAGATGCTCCGGAACGAGAAACCACCAGGTCAGCCGCAGCAAGGGTGGCACCCATGTTGGAGATGTAGGGCTTAACCTCCCAGCGAGCAGCTTCTTCATTGGAAAGATTCATAAGCGAGACAACCTCGTCATAGAGCTTCTGGCCTGTTGACTGAATGATGCGAAGGTTAGGACGGGCAAGAAGCTCCTGCTTAAGCGCAGCAAACGTCTCGTTGATACTACGAGCGCCCAAACTACCGCCAAAGATAAGCAGCAATGTCTGGTTGTCTGCAATGCCCAGCTCTTGCCTCGAGGCGGCTCTGTCAGCAGAAAGAACACTCTTACGTACAGGATTGCCAGTAACCACAATGGTGTCTTGAGCCTTTACGTGACCCTCAAAAGCCTTGCGAGCCTCTGGGAACGCAATGCACACCTTATCTGCTTTACCAGCAGATACACGGTTAGCAAGACCGGTTACTGAGTTTTGCTCATGGATTAAATAGGGGATGTGTAGCTTTGCACAAAGCTGAAGCAAAGGCAGCTCTACGTAGGCGCCAAAACCAATAGCAACATCAGGTGCACCCTGCTCTTTGAAGCGCTTGTGCAGCTGCATCTTTGCGCGCTCAAGATTGTATGCCGCGCTGATGAGCGTCCAAGGACGTCTGCGATCAAAGCCATTTACATGGATAGATACCAGCTCAAAACCCGCCTCAGGTACCAGCGTACCTTCAAGCTTGTTGGGCTGACCGTAAAACGTAACCTGATGGCCGCGCTCACGAAGCTCCTCAGCTAGAGCCAGAGCTGGGTTAATGTGACCAGCGGTTCCACCTGCAGCAATTGCAACAGAGAGTTTCTTCTGTTCTACCATGCAATCCATCTCCTAGAAATCATCTATCGGCGAGCCCTGTTGTTTCCACGAAGCCTGTCCGATGCAGAAGGTCCCAAATCAATTCTGCGCCTTCCGGAGGCATCTGTCGTAATACGGCCTTGAGGGGCGTCGTCATCTCTTGAGTGCAAAACACCTCGTGATGGGCGCGCGGAGCTTTGTGCGCTGCTCTTAGGGCGAGAAGAACGTGGGAGTGGCATGCCTACTCCTACCCCACCGTCAACCATGGTAAGACCAGCAAAACCTGGAGCATCAAAGGTATTCTGCTCTTCAGCTATGCTCCAAGAAGCACGCTGCCTATCGTACTCGGTTTCTGGAAGTCTTGACTGCCTTGAAACAGACATCAAAAGACCAACCATCAATATACTAGACATGATGGTTGAACCGCCGTATGAGATAAACGGCAGAGGCTTACCAGAAAGAGGCAAAAGGCCCAAAACACCACCGATGTTAACAAAGGCCTGGATGATAAACATAGAGGTACAACCTGCAGCAATAAGCCTGCCGGTCAAATCTGGTGCATAGCGAGCAATCTTAAAACCTGCCCATACCAGGGCGCCAAATACAGCCAAAAGACCCAAAACGCCAATAAAGCCCAGCTCTTCTCCAATAACCGCAAAAATAAAGTCATTGTGAGCCATAGGAAGATAGGAATATTTCTGGCGAGAAAAACCAAAGCCAACACCAAAAATTCCACCAGAGCCAAAGGCATAAAAGCCCTGTGCAAGCTGATAACCTGCACCGTAATAATCAGCCCAAGGGTTGAGCATAGTCACAACGCGAGCACGAGAATAATCATCTTTAAGAGATAAGAAGGCAAAGCCAATAAAGCCAGCAACAGCAATAGTTGCCAGAACCCTTCGGTCAACATCAGCAAGGTAGCCAATGACCAAAAGTGTTCCCACAATAATCAGTGTGGAGCCCTTGTCTGGCTGGGCCAAAATAAGAAGCAGTGGCGCAAGCGCAGCAATAGCAAACTTTTTAAAGAACTCCATCTGATCTATGGTCTGATCAATAAAGTACTGCTGAGCCAAATACGAGACAGAAATTAAGATGGTAATCTTTGCAAACTCAGACGGCTGGAAAGAAAACGGTCCAACTGAAATCCAACGGGTTGCACCATATGCATCAGCGCCAGCAATAGGAGTAAAAATAATTGCTAGCATTCCAATGGTCACAATCCAGATAGGTACCTGGAAGTTTCTTACTACTGCACGGTAGTCAATGCGAGAAACAATAAACGCTAACGCAACTCCTGCCGCAGCAAAGCCAAGCTGACGCTGCACGTAGTAGAAGGGGTTATAGCCCATGTCCTCAGAAGTCATTGCAGAAATCGAGGATGCGGAATAAATCATTACCAGGCCAAAGCACACCAGAATAGCCGTTGACACCAGAAGCACCAGACGAGGCTGCATAAAACGCTCTGGAATAGCACCAAAGCGGCCTTTGGCCTGCGAGCCCTCGGAAGATTTCTGGCGAGAAGTACGTGGTTGCTGCGCACGCTCCCCTGTTCGGTTTCTGCTGGTAGCCATTATCGACCGCTCTCTTTTTGAGTAAGATCTGCCACGAGCTGTTTAAAGACACGACCACGCTGAGCCATGCCTGTGAACTCGTCAAATGAGGAACATGCTGGTGAGAGAAGCACTACAGAACCTGGACGAGCAAGCTCTACCGCACGGTCAAAAGCTTCATGCATATGAGGCTCTTCTACCACTTCTGCATGGCTGCCAGAAACGCGGCGAAGCGCCTCTGCAAAGCGAGGACCTGCCTCTCCAAAGCAGATTGCGTATGCACAGGTAGCGGACACCTTCTGAGCAAACTCATCAAGCTCTGTGCCCTTATCGTGACCGCCAAGTAGCAAAATAACGTCTTTACCTGGGAATGAAGTTAATGATTTTTCAACTGAATCAGTGTTTGTTGCTTTGGAATCGTTAACGTACAAAACACCATTAACCGTATCAACTGGCTCAATTCTGTGCTCAAGCGGCATAAAGTCCAACAGGGCATGCCTAATAGAAACAATATCAAGTCCCAGGAATAAGCCACATGCAGCTGCAGCAAGAGCGTTGAGTGCATTGTGTGCTCCCCTAATGTGGAGTGCATCCGCTGCTACAAGCTCCATCTCTTTACCAGATAGCCTGACTACCAGCGCTCCATTGCGTACAAAAGCGGCGTTTTGCGTACCGGGATCTGTCTGAGCAAGATGGCATACGGTAATGCCGCGTGCCTCAAGGCGAGAAGACACGTCTTGGCAAAACTCATCCAAGTCAGAAACAATTGCCAGGTCATTTGCATCAAGGTTGGCAAAAATCTTCTCTTTAGCTGCTGCATACGCCTCGAGTGAACCATGCCACTCAAGGTGATCCGGCGTAATGTTTAAAAGCATCGCAACGTGAGGATGCAATTTTTGAGTAGTAGCAAGCTGGAAGCTTGAAAGCTCTGCTACAAACCAGCTCTTAAGCTTTCTCTCTGCAAGTTGGTCAGTAATAGTAAGACCAATATTGCCAACAGCGCTTGCATCAAGGCCTGCATACTGCAGGATTGACGTGGTCAAACTTGTGGTAGTAGTTTTACCGTTTGTGCCGGTAATACCAATCCATTGTGAAGGGCTCTCTTGATAGGCAAACTCTGGCTCGCCCATAATCTGCTTAGAGGCTGCTTTTGCACTCAGGAACAGCTCAGAGGTATCTGGAATACCAGGAGAGGCAATAGTTAGGTCAAAGGCACCCTCAACCTGATCAGAGCCGCATTGAACCTGTACGCCTAAGCTTGCAAGCTCTTGGACCTTCTCGCCAACTGTAGCATCTGCGCCGCCCACAAGAGTTATGGAAGACACACGACCCTCTGGCTGCTGTAATAAATACGTGCAGACAGAGACGCCGGTCTTACCAAAACCAAGAACACATACATTTCCAAGTGTTTCAAGAAGCGACATGCAGGCGATCCTTTCCTAGAGCAATACCTTTAATGAAGCTGGAAGTACAGGGCAAATCCCAGAGCAGCAAAGGCACCAGAAATAATCCAGAACCTAAAGACTACTTTTGTCTCGTTCCAGCCAAGTTTCTCAAAGTGATGGTGCAGTGGAGCCATCAAGAATACGCGCTTTTTAGTTGCCTTGTAGCTGACAACCTGAATGATAACGGACAGTGCCTCGATGATAAAAAGACCACCCATGACCAGGGAAACTACCTCGGTCTTAGTGAGAACGGCCAGAGCTGCAAAGGCAGCACCCCAGGCAAGAGAGCCGGTATCGCCCATAAAAATGCTTGCAGGATAGCTGTTAAACCACAAAAAACCAATACAAGCGCCGGCGATAGATGCGGCAAAAACAGCAAGGCTACTCTCGCCATAGCGGAAAGCTACCGCCGCCATAAAAATCATGACAACCATAACGCAGCCACCAGCCAGGCCATCAAGACCGTCGGTCAGATTGACAGCGTTGGAAAGGCCTGCCATGAGCAAAAAGACAAAGAACAGGTACAGCCAAGGGATAGAAAGTATGTTTCCACCTAAATTGACGGTAGTAGTAAGGATGCCCAGGTTGATTTCAAGGCCACCTGGGAACGCAATAATAGGAGTAATGCCCCAAATATTGACTGCTGCCAGACAAAATGCCACAGAGATCGTAATGAGTCCAGCCATCTTCTGAGATGCGGTGAGGCCAAGGCTTCTTCCGTGAGCAACGGACTCAATATCGTCCAGAAGGCCAAGCGAGCCCGTAAGCAGCATAGCAGCCATGGCAAGAATGAGGTCGGTGTTCCACTGGGCAAGCGCAATACAGGTCAGCACAATGCTTACCAGCATAACAACGCCACCCATAGTAGGAGTACCCTGCTTAACCAGGTGCTGCTGAGGGCCGTCAGCGCGAACCTGCTGACCCACTCCCTCTTTCTTCATCAGTTTGATAAAGAGTGGCATTAAGATCAAAGTGATGATGCAGGAGACACCAAGCGCTACAAACACCTGGTATGTTGGGTAAATAGTCTGGTAAAACATTACTCAGTAACTCCTTTTACAAAAATATCAAGCTGGGCAGACCTAGATGCCTTAGCGAGAAGAACGTCTCCTCGCTTCAGTACTGGTCCGAGCACGGTAAGTGCTTCGTTGACATCGCTGAACTGTTCAATTTTATCTTCCGAGAAACCCATGACGCGTGCGGCTTCAACCATTTCACGCGCAGCTCCTGTGCCAACAAAAGCAACAAGATCTGGGTTCTTAGCGGCAATATAAGCACCCACATACCCGTGGAGGCGCTTCTCCTCTGGTCCAAGCTCGCCAATCTCTCCGATAAGGGCAATGCGACGGCCCTCCGCTGGCATCTGCATCAAAACATCAAGGGCTGCAGCTGTAGAGTTAGGACTTGCATTGTATGAGTCATCAATAATTTTGGCGCCGCAGGTTGCGTCAAGTACCGAAAGACGCATACGGGTGGCTGGCATCTGCTCAATAGCTTCTGCTGCAGCGTCAAGATCAAGACCAAGCGTCTCTATAGCCTCAAGTGCCAAAAGAAGATCGTCGACAACAACGCGGCCAGGTACCTCGAGGGTTACCGTGCGTGACCAGCCAGAAGCAGCAACGATGGTGGCAGTTGGCAGACCCTCCTCGTCAAGCGTAACCTGCTGTGCGCTCATGACGTCAGCTTCTGTGGCGCCCACTGTCTTACAAACAACGTGAGCAGGGCGAGCAAACTCATCTGCAATGAACTTGGTGTAGTCCCCCGCCGAAGCCTGAATAAGCGTAGGCTCAATTGAGCCAAATGCACGCATGCCCGATACAATCTCTGCCTTAGCGCGCGCAATGTTTTCTCTGCTGCCGAGAAGACCGATGTGGCTGGTACCAACATTGGTAATGACCGCCACCGTTGGACGGGCAACAGAGGTAAGCCTGGTAATCTCACCGGCGTGATTCATGCCCAGCTCAAGCACAAGTACCTCGGTATCTTCTGGAGTAGAAAGCACCGTAAGTGGCAGGCCAATAAGGTTGTTGTGATTGCCGGCAGTAGCATGTACGCGACGGGTTGCGCCGATGCCGCGACGGAGCATTTCTTTGGTGGTAGTCTTACCAACCGATCCAGTTACGCCCACAACCAGCCAGTTTGGATGGGCTTCTCGCCAAGCAGCGGCAAGAGTCAGCAGGAACGCCTCACAGTCATCGTCAGCGGCTTCAAGAACGCTGACTCCTGTGGCGGCCAGGTTGTCGAGCAGATTGTCTGTTACAGGCTCAGATGCCACTACAACAGCAGCGCCCGCCTGGGCAGCAGATAAGAGATAGGAGTTTCCATTGACCTTCTCGCCAGCAAAGGCCACGAAGAGCGAGCCTTCCTGAACCTCGCGAGAGTCGATGACGGCTGCGCCCGCAACCTCGCGGGTTCCGCGGTGGAGCAGTCGTGCATTTGTAGCTGCGACTATCTGTTCAACCGAAAGCTTAACCATGAGCTCTCCTAGTTATTGGTTGGTTGAATATTAAGGCGTGTAGCTGCGTCTTTTGCAAATTGCGAGAAGACCACAGCAGCAGACTGCGATGCAAGCTGGTGGGTATCGTTAAGTCCAACGTAAACCATCAAATCAGATTCTGATGGATTCACGATACCGCAGAAGGAAGCAACAAAACCGGAATTCTCGCCGTACGAGCCGGTTTCTTCCACAACCTGCTGGCCCGTACCTGTTTTACCTGCAACGGTATAGCCATAGATACCTGCACGAACACCGGTACCCTCTTTGACAACGGTAGTCATCATGTCAAGCTCGGCCGAAGCTGTGGAAGCAGAAATAACGTCTTTAGTAGGCCAGGTAACCTCTTGGCCGCCCTTAGAAACCATAAAGTGCGGAGTCACCATAGTTCCCTTATTAGCAACAGCGGTATATGCGCGAATAACCTGAATAAATGGAATTGCAAGACCCTGACCAAACGCCATGTTTCCGCCGGTTGGGCCTTCATATTCGTCCAGAGAGCGGACAATACCTGTGGCTTCGCCTGGGAAGTCAATACCCGTAGTATGTCCTATGCCAAACTTATCTACGCCCTCTGAAAAGCGCTTATCACCTATGAGCTGCGTCTCAAGGTAGGCCATACCAACGTTTGAGGAACGTCTGAGCATCTCTCTTACGCTCATGTCCATGGCACTGGTACGCCAGTCATCGTCGGTAACCTTGTTATCTCCAACTTTGAGCTCAGTTGGAATGTTGAAGGTTGAATCTGGACCAAAGAGGTTGTTGTCTATACCAATTGAGGTGGTAATTACCTTAAATACCGAGCCAGGCTCATAGATACTTGAGACGAGCTTGAGGTTGAGGGATTCGTAGTCAACGCCGTTATCGCTCTTAAAATCTGGCAGAGGGTACGAAGCAGCGGCATAAATTTCTCCGGTACGAGGATTCATAGCCATGATTGAGCCACCCTGCTGGGCTTCAATGTCTTTAACTGCGGCAGTAAGCTGCTCTTCCGCCTTCTTCTGCAGCTCAATGTCAATGGAAAGAACAATGTCCTGTCCATTTTGTGCCTCAGTAATATTTGAAGTACCGCCAGCAATTGGCGTACCACCAGCGCCGGTCTCAACAATCATGTGACCATTAGTACCTGCAAGGATATCGTTGTAGTAATACTCAAGGCCAGAAGCGCCCTCGTTGTCTGCGTTTACAAAGCCCAGAATCTGAACGCCAACGTTGCCATAGGGATAGACACGCTTGGTGTTATTAACAAAATAGACGCCCTTGAGGTTTTTCTCGTCAAGTGCTTTTTCAATCTTAGAAGCAGTATCAGTGTCAACACGACGACGCACGTAGACAAATGTAGTGTCTTGCTGCAGGTCTCCAAGGTAGTCTGAAGGGCTTCCGCCTAAGAACGAGGCAAAAACCTGAGCTACGGAGCTTGCGTCTTTAATCTCCGAAGGATTGGCATAGATGTCTTTGCAGTCAACGCTCATGGCTAAGACATTGCCGTTGCGGTCGTAAATGGTGCCGCGACGAGCGTGCAAGACAATATCGTTGGTGCGGTTATTCTCGGCACCCTTTGCAAGATCTGCTGCCGTAAAGATTTGCAGCCAAGCAAGCCTAAGAACAACAATTGCCACCATAATGGCCATAGCAGCTGCTACGCGACGGAGTCTACCTTCAGGGCCAACACCATCCGAGCCACCGCTGCTACCACGATGACCACGAAAATGCACACGAGAGGCCTCGTCGTACGAGGCCTCAGGAGTTTTTCTGCGCGATGCGCGAGTATGTCGATTCTGCGTACTCACAGTGTATATTTTACGCCTAAGCGTTGTTGCTTACATCTAC
Organism: uncultured Atopobium sp.; assembly: GCA_937990665.1. GTDB lineage: Bacteria > Actinomycetota > Coriobacteriia > Coriobacteriales > Atopobiaceae > Lancefieldella. The sequence goes on along the minus strand of CALKRF010000092.1, from coordinate 3,186 downwards.
AACAGGACGATTTGTCTCAAGAGTCATACCGTAATTCTGAGTAGCAATACGCTCAATGCGTGTAGTGCTTGCAAGCAGGGAGCGAGAAACGCGCAGGGAATCGTTAGTTGCAGTTGTTGCGCGCATTTCATTTCTGATGACGTTATTAGCCTGAAGAGTTGAAACCGTAGCGGTAGAGATACCAATACGGACAACACCAAGTGTCAGGAAGAGTGCTGCAGCAACAGCAATAAGCTTGACACGCTGGATGAACTGACTGCTTACGCCACGGCGAGCATCAGCATCAAGGCCGCCACCAGGGACAACCTCAAAAGATGTGCGAGTGCTCTGTTCAGGAGCGTACTCATGCTCAAACTGAGTTGTGCGTGCTACAGCTTCTGATCCGTAACGTGCCATTAAACTTCAATCCCTTCAAAAACTTCTTAACAACAAGCAACAAGTGCTATGGGGTACTTCATTTCTCTGGGTCGCGTTTAACCGCCACCCTCATCAGGGCGCTTCTCGCCCTTGGGTTGCGCTCTATCTCTTCTGGAGTGGCCACAAGAGGTTTGCGCGTAATCACGTCAACTATCGGCACTTGACCGCACATACAAACCGGAAGGTCTGGCGGGCAGATACAACCTTGACTGAGCTCAGAGAACACGTGCTTGACAATGCGATCTTCAAGCGAGTGATACGAGATAACGCAAATCCTGCCTCCTGGATTAGCCCAGGCAATTGCAGAGCGAAGTCCGCGCTCCAAAACCTCAAGTTCGTGGTTCACTTCAATACGAAGTGCTTGGAACGTCTTTCTGGCAGGATGTCCGCCGTGACGACGCGCTGCTGCGGGAATTGCCGCCTTGATTACCTCAACAAGCTCAAGCGTCGTTTGGATGGGACGCTTTTCTCGCGTTTGCACAATGCGTCGTGCAATGCGGGAGGCAAATTTCTCGTCTCCGTAAATTCGAAGGATTCGGGCGAGGCCGGCTTCGTTATAGGTGTTGATGACCTCTTGTGCAGTTGGAGTTTGTTTGCCCGGGTCCATTCGCATATCCAACGGGGCATCTTCGTGGTACGAAAAGCCTCGCTCTGGGATATCAAGCTGAGGAGAAGAAACACCAATGTCAAAGAGGAAACAGTCAACTCCGGGGACTTCTGCAGAGACGAGAAGTTCATCGAGGTCGCCAAAATTTCCCTTAAGCGGCAAAAACTCCGCGTTTGGTACTTCTTGCTTCAGGCGAGCAGCTGCTGCTTGATGAGCCATTGCATCCTGGTCAATTCCAATGGAAAGACCGTCTGGAGCAATCAGCTTTGCCATCTCTACGGTGTGACCCGCTCCTCCCAAGGTGCAGTCGCAAACAACTTCACCTGGCTTGGGGTCCAGCTCGCGCAGCACTTCTGCAAGCATTACTGGTTGGTGCCGATATTCGACTTTCAAGTTACCGTCTTCTACCTTCACGATCTTCTCGCCTCACTAGGCGCCAAAGATGAGGTCCTCGAGCGTTGCAACGCGGTCATCTGCCGAGAAGAGGCTGTTCCACTTGTTGGTGTTCCAAATCTCAAAGTGGTCGCCGTTACCGACAATGGTGACATCGCGGTCAAGCTGGAGCTTCTCCCTAGCCTGTGGATCGGACTCGTCAATCTTTCCCAGAGCAACGCGGCCGGCCGAGTCAATGTCGACGGTTGTTGCTGCTGCGTTCAGCATGCGAAGTGCTGTGACGTCGTCGCGGTTCCTTGGGTTGAGGTTCAGACTTGCAATCCAAGCCTCGTACGCCTCAGGTGAGTAGCCGTAAAGCGCGTCCTGTCGACGGAGCAAGATGACAACATCGCCAAGCTGCTTGCGCTGAGGTGCAGGAAGAGTCACGCGAATCTTGGAGTCCAGCGAACGCTGATACTGACCAGTAAGCATGTCTCCCCCTTTCACGTTGGCGCCCCTTGCCGCGCGGGCTGTGTTTGTGTTGTGTGTGCGCGGCAACGCTTGGGCATAGTCCGTCGATTGAACGTGAAATAAATATAACTCATTCCGACACTTACACACACTAGAAAACACTTTCCAACACTAAGTATTTTTCTTGTGGTCTAGCTGGGGTTTAACGAAGATATGAGATATGACATTTTGACCACAATATGTAGTGTTTAAAAAAATCCGAACTACAAAAGAACGGATTTTCTTAGTCTTGGATACGATTTATTAAATTTTTTATGAAGTAAAAATTTTTGAGGAAATTGTGGTGAACTCATGGCGAAAATCACACGTTACTCAAACAAAACCTTCGCCTTGCTTTTACGCAGTCACCACTTTGCCCCACACTTGTCCCACACTTGTCCAACACTTGCGTCAAGCGCAATTATTTGTCCACATGAACGTGAGCTCTTGGGTGAGCCTCAAGGTACACGTCTCTAATGTGCGACCTATCTACGTGCGTATAGAGCTGCGTAGTTGAAATATCTACGTGTCCCAAAAGCTCCTGCACTGAACGAAGATCAGCGCCGCCTTCTAGAAGGTGTGTGGCAAAACTGTGACGCAGTGTGTGAGGATGCAAACCTTCAATCCCCACCACTTTGCCGTAATTAGCTACCAGTTTATGTACTGACTGGCGAGAAATGCGTCCACCCCGAGCGTTTACAAACACCTCAGATACTTGACCATGCTTAAGCAAAAGCGAGCGAGCCTCATAAAGGTATGTTTTAAGCGCACGATGCGCAGAGCCCAGTACAGGAACTACACGCTCTTTGGAACCCTTACCAAAAACACGCAAGAGTTCATCTTCTAGAAGGACACCTCGAACCTCAAGATCGCAAAGCTCAGACACACGAAGCCCACACCCATACAGCAACTCAAGTATGGCTCTATCTCGAATGCCTAGGGGCGAATTAGGAAATGGCTGATCAAGCAGCTCTTCTGCCTTCTCTTGAGAGATAACATCAGGAAGCCTTTGAATTCTTGCTGCGGTAGGTAAATCTTCTGCTGGAGATGACTCACAAATTTGCTCAACAGCCATAAACTTGTGAAAGTTTCTAAGTGCCGCAGTGTGGCGCTCAACCGAAGCTGGAGCCATTCCTAAGTCTCTAAGAGAGCCTATGTACTCTTCAACATCGGAGCGAGTCACCTGGTTGGGCAAAGTAATCTTTTTGCCATTCAGCCAAAGCAAATAACCCTCTAAATCTCTGGTATAGGCATCAAGCGTATTTACAGAAAGACCTCGC
>CALKRF010000091.1 GCA_937990665.1 uncultured Atopobium sp. | reverse complement strand
ATGCAAATAATTTTGCGCGCACGCTGGCGATCAATGAGTTTGACGTGCTCAGACGTAAATGCGGTACCAAGAGCTGCCACAGTATTAGTAAAGCCAGCCTCGTGCATGGCAATAACATCTGTGTAGCCCTCACAAATTATGGCCTCAGACTGAGCTGCAATAGTCTCTTTTGCCACGTCGTAGGCAAAGAGGTGCTTACCTTTATTAAAGACAGAAGTGTCCCTGGTATTAAGGTACTTTGGAGCGTTTTCTACCTTTTTAGTGATTCGACCGCCAAAAGCAATAGTTCTTCCCTGCTCATCATGAATAGGAAACATCACTCGATCATAGAACCAGTCGCTGATGCGACCATTGCGCTCAATGGCAAGGTTTGCAGCAATCATCTCTTGCGTGGTATAGCCACATTTACGCAGATGCGCTACAAGCGCGCCTCTGCCAGGTGCATATCCCAGCTTCCAGCGCTTGCAGACAGCCGCACCAAATCCGCGACCAGAGAGATATGCACGCGCCGCCTCAGGACCTTCTCCCCTTCCGCGCATAAGCATGGAGTGGAAGTAATTCTCGGCCTCGGTAAGGCACTCAATTAAGCGATTCTTGCGAGGACCCTTAGAAACATGGGCCTCTTCTGAAAGGGTAATTCCGGCTTTATCGGCAAGATATCTGATAGCGTCAGGAAAATCTAAATTTTCTCGCTTCATGACATAGCTAAAGACGTCTCCACCTTCGGAGCAAGCACCAAAGCAGTGCCAGAGACCCGTGGAAGGATTTATCTTGAATGAAGGGCTTTTTTCTTGGTGGAAAGGACAGCATCCCCAATAGTCCTGACCTCGGGGTTTTAGCTCAACTGTCTCGGAAACAAGCGTGACAAAATCTGTGGCTTGTCTTACGCGCTCTTTATCTTCGTCAGTTATCATCTTCCACCTCCCCGCTTTCTAAGTTATATGAAGTCGTACCCAGATTCTGGGCTACCCAATCTATATTTCCACGAACGGCACACTTGAGCTCTTCAAGCGAATCAAATTTTTTAGATTCCCTCAGTCTCTTCACAAATACCGTCTGAACCTGCGAATCATATAAGTTGCCGCTAAAACCTAAGAGATTAGCTTCAAGCAAAGGCCCTGTTTGAGACTCAAATGACGGAGCTTTTCCCACATTAACCGCAGCGGGCCATGCTGTTGCGCCGTGAACCACATAGCACGCATACACGCCATCATGAGGAATACAATCACGTAGGTCAAGCGAAACATTTGCAGTTGGAAAACCAAAACCAGTACCCTGGCCTCGACCGTGTTTGACTACGCCACTCACAAAGTGCCAGCGGCCCAACAGGCTAGCTGCTTCCTCAACTTTACCCTGCTCAAGCAAGTCCCTAATGCGAGTTGCAGAGATTTTCTGTCCACCTGAGCAAAAGAGCTCGTGGGCATGAACTTCAAAGCCATGCTTATGCCCAAGCGAGGTGAGCAACGCGCTTCCTTCAGCTCCTTGTGCGCCCAGGCCAAAGTCAGAACCCACATGAACGGACACAGCCGAAACACTTGGAAGCAGCTTGTCCTCAACGTATTGCGTAGCGCTCAATGCCGCAAACTCGCGGGTAAAGTGATGCACCAAGATGCCATCCACTCCCCATGCGGCAAGTGCACGAAGTCTATCTTCTCCCGAGAGCAATCGCCGAGGAGATCCATCAAACAGCACCTCAACAGGATCTGGTGAAAACGTCACAGCAACAAGTGGTACATTGCGAGCTTCAGCGTCCTTTTTTGCGCTGGCGAGAAGCCCTTGGTGGCCCTCATGAAGTCCGTCAAAGACACCAAGCACGCAGACGCAAGGTTGCTTGTAGCAGTCAGAACGCAGTGTATAGAAGTCGGCATCACCAAGCTCACGTGGAGCCGGCAACTCACTTCCATACAAAACGGATTGTGCTATGCGTTCTACCTTGTTCAACGTACATCCTTACTTACACAAAATACCTTGAGAGAAGTTTGTCTGGCAGACAAGGCAGGAGCCCTGCCTTATCCAAATTCCTACGAGAGCTTCATTCCACACAAGGCTGACCAGCGAGTTATAAGCAATCTCAGAGAGATCTTCTGGAATACCAAAACGTTTTCCAACCTCAACACACTTGTATTCTGCTGCAGTCAACCTGTGCACAGGGTATCCCAGAACCTCAGTTGGATTGAGGCGTTTAGCTTCAAGCACCTGAGCTGGGCTTTGTTCAAGCTCTTCTAATAAAGCGCAGCTACCAAGCGTAATGGGGCCAGAGAACGTCCTTCTCAGGCCACTAATATGAGCCTCTGTTCCAAGAGACTGACCAAGGTCTCGAGCAATACTTCTAATGTAGGTGCCTTTTGAAACGTCAAACGCAACCGTCCATACCAGTGATTCATCCGTAGTAGAAGGTTTGCGCACCGCCAAAAGCGTAGCATCGTAAATAGAGACTCTACGAGCCGCAAGCTCTGGCGTCTTACCTTCACGAACAAGCTGATAGGCACGTTTGCCATCAACTGAGATTGCAGAAACTGCAGGTGGAAGCTGGTCTACCGTACCCACCAGCTTTGCGCATGCAGCGCGAGCAAACTCTTCATCGCACAGATTTTCTGGAACAGCAGCAGTGGCTACGACCTGACCGTCTGCATCATCGGTTGAGGTACGAGCCCCAAACGAAATGTCGGCTACATATCCCTTACGGTCAAGCGTCAGAAGGCCCAAAAGCTTTGTGGCAAGACCAATGCCCACTACCAGCACGCCACTTGCATTAGGATCCAAAGTGCCTGCATGTCCCACGCGTTTCTCGCCAAATGCACGGCGAACGCGAGAAACCACGTCATGGCTGGTCAAGCCAAGCGGCTTGTCAACTGCAATAAGTGCGTTAATTCCACTTGCTCCTCGCTTCACCTATGACTCCTTGTCAAGCGCGAGAAGATCAATAAGCAGAGGAACTATCTGGGTGAATACGTCGTCAATGGTACCTTCAGCGGTAAAGCCTGCAGCAGCAGTATGTCCGCCGCCACCCATTTGGCGAGCTACGCCGGAAATATCAAGTTTGGACTTGGAACGCAGATTGCCGCGAACCTTTCCACCAGCTACCTCTTTGAGGAAGAGGGCAATTTCAGTTCCCTCAACACAGCGCACAACATCTACCAGGCCATCCATCTCTGCTAGAGGAACACCTGATGCAGAAAGATCTGCGGTAGTAACGTAGCTGTAGGCAACACGACCCTCACCAAAGGTGCGAATACGACCCATAACCTTTGCGGCAAGGTGAAGATAGGCCAAGCGATCACTCTGGTAGACATGAAGCGCAATCTGAGATGGAGAAGCACCTGCTTCCACCAGCAAACTTGCTACCTCAAAAGCCTCGCCGTCAGCGTTTTGGTACTGGAAACGACCAGTATCAGTTACCAATGCGCACATAAGGCATTGTGCCTCAGATGGGATAAGCTCTACATCTAAATGGCAGGCAAACTCGGTGATAATGACGCCAGTTGCCGCTGCATCAGGACGCACAAGTCCTGCATTCCAATACACGTTGTTATAAGGGTGATGGTCAAGCACTGCTACCGTCTTAGAGCGCTCCATCAGCGCTTCTGCATCAGCCAAACGACCTGCAGTAGAAAGATCTACGCAGATAAAAAGATCTGGAGTTCCCTCGTACTTATTTGCAGGGACAAAGCCTTCAGTACCATCAAGAAACTTGTAAATGCGTGGTACTTCCCCATCAGCATCTGCCAAAAGATTGGTGACAGTTTTGCTAGGCCATCTTCTCTGAATAATGGAAGAAAGTGCTAATCCAGAGCCAATCGCATCTCCATCAGGAGAAGTATGTGCGCAAACAACGATTGACGAGGCCTGCTCAATCAGAGCTATAACCTCGTCAAACTCTGGACGACTGACTTTTGTATTCAGTGACGTCACTTACTTACGCCTCCTCGTCAGAATTCTCTTCATCAGAAGCTAGAGGGTATCCAAACTCGTCTTTCTCAACACCAAGCGTTGGTGGAACAACCTCAAGAGCTTGAGCAATACGCTCAGCCTCATCGGTAGTAGTATCAATTTTGAAATCGAGCTCAGGGGTTACACGCCAGTTCAGCGCGTGGCCCAAAAGCGAGCGAATCCTACCCTTAGCACGCTTAAGAGCTGTAAGGACCTTATCGTAGCGATCAGGCTCACAGCTTACATAGGCACGCATAAAGGACTTATCAACCGAGACCTCGCAGCTTGTGACAGTCACAAGCTGGAGATCAGGGTCGGAAATTTCAAACAAAAGGATCCAGCTGAGCTTTTCTCGAGCAATCTCATTAGTACGACGAGAAAACTGATTCTGTTTCATGCTGTCCCTTCTTACTCGGTACGAGCCACCTGCTCAATGCGATAGCCCTCGAGCTGGTCGCCAGGCTTGATGTCCTGGAAGTTCTCAAGGCCAATACCGCATTCATAGCCGGATTTAACGCTCTTAACGTCGTCTTTGAAGCGTCTGAGCGATGCAATCTTTCCATCGTAGACAACAAAGCCGTCACGGATGAGACGGATGTTATCGTCGCGGGAAATCTCACCCTCAGAAATCATGCAGCCGGCAGCAATACCAACCTTAGGAACCTTGAAGGTATCGCGAACCTCAGCAACGCCAGTCTGAACTTCCTGCTCAGTTGGCTTAAGCATACCAATACGAGCAGCATCAATCTCTTCGATTGCCTTGTAGATGACGCTATAGGTTCTAATCTCAACGCCTACGCGCTCTGCAGCAAGCTTGGCCTTTGCATCTGGACGGACACCAAAGCCAATGATGATTGCGTTGGATGCATCGGCGAGAACAACGTCGGTCTCGGTAATGCCACCAACAGCAGAGTGGATGGTGCTGATACGAACCTCGGACTGGTCCATCTTGTCCAGAGAATCCTGGAGAGCCTCAATGGAGCCCTGAACGTCAGCCTTGATGATGAGGTTGAGTTCCTTGACGTCACGGTCAGCCATGGTGTCAAAGAGGTTCTCGAGGGTAACGTGCTTAACACGGTTCTGCTCTTCAATACGAGCCTTAAGGGCGCGCTGATCAGCAAGCTCTCGAGCGTCGCGCTCCTCCTGGAAGACGCGGAACTCATCGCCTGCGCCAGGAACGGTCTGCAGACCAAGAATCTCAACTGCATCAGAAGGACCAGCGGTAGTAACTGCGTTGCCCTTAGGGTCAAGCATTGCACGGACGCGACCAAAGGCCATACCAGCAACAAGAGCGTCGCCGATGTGGAGTGTACCGCGTGTGACCAGAACAGTAGCAACAGAGCCGCGACCACGGTCAAGCTTAGCCTCAAGAACGTTACCAGAAGCAAAGGTGTCTGGGTTTGCCTTCAGCTCAAGGACATCTGCCTGCAAAAGAATGGTCTCGAGAAGATCGTCGATGCCCAAGTTCTGCTTAGCGGAGATGTCAACAAACATGTTCTGTCCGCCCCACTCCTCAGGAATAACACCGTACTCGGTGAGCTCCTGACGAACGCGGGTAGGATCTGCGCCTGGCTTATCAATCTTGTTGACAGCAACAACAATTGGAACACCAGCAGCCTTTGCGTGGTTAATAGACTCAATGGTCTGAGGCATAACGCCGTCGTCTGCAGCAACAATCAGAATGACAATATCGGTAACCTTTGCACCACGAGCACGCATAGCGGTAAAGGTCTCGTGACCTGGGGTATCAATGAAGGTAATCTCACGGCCGTTAATGGTGACCTGAGAAGCACCGATTGCCTGAGTAATGCCGCCAGCCTCGCCAGCTGCAACGCCAGTGTGACGGATTGCGTCCAGAAGCGATGTCTTACCGTGGTCAACGTGACCCATGACGGTAACTACTGGAGGACGTGGCTTCAAGTCCTTAGGATCATCGTAGAAGGTGAAGGAGTTCTCCTCCTCCTTGGACATGATCTTAATCTGGCGGCCAAGGTCGTCAGCAACAATCTCAATAAGCTCATCAGACATGGTCTCGGTAAGCGTCAGAGGATTGCCAAGCAGGAACAAGCGCTTAATAATGTCATTTGCAGGAACACCAAGAAGTTCAGCAAGTTCAGAGACAGTAGAGCCCTGAGGAACCTTTACCGTATCAAGCTGGGAAATATCCTGGTCGTTTGCAAGTGCTTCCTCAATACGCTGCTCCATAGCAGCCTCTGCAGCCTGCTTCTGACGACGCTCTTTACGCTTTTTACGGCGGCCAGTGGACTCACGGCTTGCCTCTTCAATAGCAACACGAGCCTCATCCAAAACGCGGCTTCTGTTGTAAGCCTCAGCCTCACGTGCCATGCGGCTATAACGGTCTTCTCCGTCATCTCCACCGCGACGATTCTTCTTGCGCTTGCCGTTTGGACGCTCATCAGACAGGGAAGCGTCATCGCGCTCATTCTTGAAGTTATGACGAGAAGGAGCACCACTTGCCTCGCTTGCATTAGCGCGAGCGTGGTTTCTAGGTCCCTTCTCAGCCTTCTTCTGAGCAGCGGACTCCGCTGCCTGCTGCTTCAAAACCTCTTCCTGCTGAGCAATCTGGTCAAGCAGGTTATTGAAAGAAGGAGCAGCCTTAGGAGCGGTATCCTTTACGCGGTTACGCTCGGCCTCTTCAGCCTCAAGACGCTTCTTCTCTTCCTCAGCGCGGCGGCGCTCCTCTTCTTTCTTGCGAGCAGCCTCTTCTTTTGCGCGCTTCTTCTCTTCCTCTGCACGCTCAGCCTCACGCCTTGCCTCTGCAGCAAGTCGCTCAGCCTCTGCTGCCTCTGCAGCGGCCTTTGCCTCCTTGGCAGCGGCCTCTTCCTCAGCAGCCTTCTGAGCTGCGATTTCAGCGGCACGAGCCTCCATAATAGGCTGGAGTTTCTTACGAACAATAGAGATGTATGCATCTTCAAGCGTAGAAGAAGCGGACTTTGCAGGAATCTTCATGTCCGCAAGGTGCTCGAGCAATTCCTTGCTCTGCATACCATATTCTTTGGCAAGGTCATGTACACGCATTTTTGCCATATATGAAAACCTTCCGGTTGACGGGATAGTTACGGGTAGTTGACTAGATCAGTGAGTCTGGATCAGAAGAAATCTCTGCATTCTCCATGTCATCATGAATGCCACAGAAATCAGAACCAGGTCTTGCCATATTGCGGCAAGGAGTTCCGTTAGGGCTCACATACTTGCAACGATGAGCAATCTCTTCCTCGTCAACAGTCTCTTCAACAACCTCAGGAAGGTTGTTCAGAATACTTGCAGCAAGGGATTCGTTCTTGATGTCAATGTGAAGACCAGTTAGGCGAGCAGCAAGGCGAGCATTCTGGCCCTCTTTACCAATTGCCAAAGACAGCTGATCATCAGGAACAATAACAGTTGCGTGTCCCGTAGCACCATCAACAATAACGCGAGAAACGCGTGCAGGTGAAAGTGCAGACGCAACGCAACGAGCAGCATCGTCAAACCAAGGCACAACGTCAACGCGCTCTCCACGAAGCTCAGAAACTACGGTGCGAACACGGCTGCCCTTAGGACCAACGCAAGCACCAACTGGATCAAGGCGCTCGTCAACGGAAGAAACAGCAATCTTGGAACGAACGCCAGCCTCACGAGCAATAGAGCGGATGCTTACAACACCGTCATAAACCTCTGGAACCTCAAGCTCAAAGAGACGACGGATAAGATCTGGATGGGTACGAGAAACAACAATTGGTGGACGCTGACGCTCACCACGAACTGCTGGCTGAGTTGCATTAGGATCGCGGACGTCAACGATAATTGCCTTGATGCGCTGGTTGTGAAGGTAGCGCTCGCCTGCTGGACGCTCATCGCGCTCATCAGGGAAACGACGCTGGTCAAAGTGTGGAAGCTCTGCCTCAACACCCTCACGAATCTTAATGATGGTGAAATCAGGAGTGGACTGAAGAACAGTACCTGTGATGATGTCACCAATACGACCGCGAAACTCATCATAAATCTGAGCACGGGCGGCATTGCGCACAAGGGTCTTAATCTCTGCCTTAGCATGCTGTGCAGCAATACGGCTAGTATCTGGAGGAGTTACGTCTACCTCGTCAAACTCAGTGTACTCACCAGTCTCCTCGTCTAGCTCACCCTTAGGGACAAGCTCGTAGACGTAGACACGGCCAGTAGCCCTATCAATGGTGACACGGGCGCCAAAATCAAGATGAAGGACGTCAGCATAGCTTTTTGCCAGAGACTGCTCCAAACGGTCCAGAAGATACAACTCATCGATGTGCTTCTCCTGGCAAAGCAACATCAAAGCTTCCATCATTTCAGATGCCATGAATAATCCTCTCTATCTACTTCTTGGCTGAGGCCGAGAAATCAAAAACTGGTTTAATAACGCACTTCTTTAACTCAGACAAATCAACAGTACAGACCTCATCTTCTGTCTGGATTGAGATAGTTGTACCCTCAATGCCCAAGAGTTTGCCGGTGAATTTACGGCGTCCCTCTGTGGCGGTAGTCTGAAGCTGAATCTCTTCTCCTGCAAAGCGCTCAAAGTCTTTTGCGCGGCGAAGCGGACGAGCCATTCCTGGAGAAGAAACCTCCAAGGTAAATGATGCTGGGAATGGATCAAGCTCATCTATGGTCTCTGAGATCCATGATGTTTCTTGAGCAACTTCATCAAGAGAAATGGTCTCTGCTGTCTCATCATCATGGTCAATTCTTACTCTGACCACAGGATTCTTAGAAGAACCAACAATCTCAACATCAACAATATCAATGTGGTGATTGAGTGCAGCCTGCTCTAGTGCGGACAAGATTTTCTGTGTTGCACCTTCGTTTTGCATTTGACCTCCTCATCTACATACAGAAAGGAAGCGGGGTCAAAACTCAACCCCACTTCCAACTAATAACAACTACGTTTAGAGATATCTTACGAGATAAAGGGCTTCTCGTCAAGTGTTTTTGCTGTTAGGCAACGATATTCACAAGTCGACCCTTAACAACAATGACTTTTCTAATCTCTTTACCCTCAAGCTGATCGGCAATTGCTTCAGTTGCAGCTGCAGTGAGCTCTTCCTCAGAAGCATCGGCAGCAACCTCAATGCGAGCGCGGACCTTACCCTTAAGCTGAACAGCAATTTCAACGGTATTGCTCTTTGCCTGCTCTGGGTCAAACTCTGGCCAAGGCTGGTGATAGACAGGCGTATCTTTACCCAGAGCCTCGTGGCTGAGCTCCTCAGCCCAGTGAGGAATAATTGGAGCCAGCATGGCAACAACATCATTTGCAACCTTGTAGCAAAGTGCAGCATCTCTAGACTCTGCAGGAACCTCGTTGATATAGGCGCTTGCCGCATTAACCAGCTCCATGACTGCAGAAATAGCAGTGTTGAACTGACCCTTGTCAAACTCAGTGGTGCAGCGGATTCCCATAGCGTTAAGGACACGGTTGAGCTCAAGTGACTTAGGGTCCATGGTGGTGTGGTCGAGTACGGCAGAAGCATCAGCAGTGCGAGAGAGTTCCCAAACCACACGCCAAGCACGCTTGATAAAGCGGTTTGCACCTGCAACGACCTTCTCGTCCCAGTCAAAATCCTTCTCTGGTGGAGCAACAAAGAGAATGGCAAGACGCATCGTATCTGCACCATAAGGCTCAATGACAGAGCTTGGAGGTACAACGTTACCCTTTGACTTTGACATGGTGTCGCCACGCTCATCCTTGACCATGCCCTGGGTCATCAGGTTCTTAAATGGCTCGTCAATAGCAATCATGCCCAGGTCACGAAGGACCTTAGTAAAGAAACGAGAATACAGAAGGTGCAGAATTGCGTGCTCAATGCCACCAATGTAGTTATCTACCGGCATCCAGCGGTCCACTGACTCCTTAGAGAAAGGAAGCTCGGTGTTGTGTGGATCGCAGTAGCGCAGATAATACCAGCTAGAACAGGTGAACGTATCCATGGTATCAGTGATACGCTTGGCGGGCTTGCCGCACTTAGGACAGGTGGTCTCTACAAACTCCTTACACTCAGCAAGAGTGTCTCCTGCTGCCAGATCAAGATTATCTGGAAGCATAACAGGAAGCTGATCATAAGGAACAGGAACGTCACCGCAGCAATCGCAGTGAATCATAGGAATTGGATTGCCCCAATAACGCTGCCTGGAAATGAGCCAGTCACGAAGACGGAACTGGACAGTTCTACGACCAACGTTGTGCTCAGTCAGATAAGCAACAACAGCCTCTTCTGCCTCGGAATGTTTACCGCCACGAAGACCGGTAAAAGGACCGGACTGGACGAGAATACCTACGGTATCCATTGGTCCGTCCCAGTCAACAGAGGTTACCTTGTACTCGGAAACTCCCTTGAGCTCCTCGTAAATATCAGTTCCCTCTTCGCAAATGATAGGAACAATAGGCAGGTCATACTTCTTAGCAAAGTCAAAGTCGCGCTTATCGCCTGATGGAACACCCATAACGGCGCCAGTGCCATAGTCAAGAAGGACGTAGTCAGCAACCCAAATTGGTACGGTCTGACCAGTAACAGGGTTAATTGCGTAACGGCCGGTGAACACACCGTGTTTCTCGCGATCGGTGCCCTGGCGGTCAATAGAAGAAACCTTTACGGCTTCCTCATGAAGAACGTCAAAAGCAGCCTTGTACTCTGAATCCCCTACCAGCTCAGCTGCAAGCTTAGACTCTGGTGGAAGCAACATGAAGGTGCAGCCGTAAATGGTATCTGCACGAGTGGTAAAGACAGTCATCTTGGTATCCGTTGGTGTGACACCATCAGTATCTGCCAAGGTAAAGTCAATCTCTGCGCCCTCAGAGCGACCAATCCAGTTTGCCTGCATGGCGCGAACACGCTCTGGCCATCCCTCAAGCTGATCAAGATCATCGAGGAGCTCCTGAGCGTAGTCAGTGATGCGCAGGTACCACTGGGAAAGCTCGCGCTTCTCTGGAACTGCACCACAACGCCAGCATTTACCGTTAACTACCTGCTCGTTTGCAAGAACGGTCTTATCGTTAGGGCACCAGTTAACAGGGCTTGTTGCGCGATATACCAGGCCCTTCTCAAGCATCTTAAGAAAGATCCACTGGCCCCACTTGTAGTACTCAGGGTCGCAGGTGTTAAACATGCGGTCTTTATCGTAGGCAAAGCCCATGCGGAACATGGTTTTTACAGCCTGGTCAATATTCTTATGGGTCCACACAGAAGGCTGAGTATTGTGCTTAATAGCAGCGTTTTCTGCAGGAAGACCAAAAGCATCAAAGCCCATTGGATGCAAGACATCAAAGCCACGCATACGAGCCTGACGAGCCATAGCATCGCCAATGGTGTAGTTACGAGCATGACCCATGTGAAGATCGCCCGAAGGATAAGGGAACATCTCTAGAACGTATTTTTTAGGCCTTGAGCTGTCCTCTTCTGTCTTGTAAAGATTCTGCTCTTCCCAGACGCGCTGCCACTTAGTTTCAATGGCCTCAGCGTCGTAGGCAGGAAAATCACCTGTATCGGTTACGTTCTGTACTTCCTCGTTTTCCACGAGTTCCCCTTTCTTATAGCGATGCGTCACCAAGCAAAATACTTGGTGACGCCAGTAGTCCATAAATCCTGTGAGCTACGAACGGAAATTGTAACTGACCTGCTGGTTTGAGTCTTTCAGCAAGACGTCGTGTGCGCCACCCTCAACAATTGAAGTTGAAGAGACAAGTGTAATCTTTGCCTTATCGCGAAGCTCAGGAATATCAAGAGCACCACAGTTGCACATGGTGGACTTGACCTTC
>CALKRF010000090.1 GCA_937990665.1 uncultured Atopobium sp. | reverse complement strand
ATGTATACGTCTTTTTGACAGATTATCTGTCATAGGTGTGTTTTGAACTGACTCCAATTTCTCGTGTCCAAGAAATGGGAGGCAGTTCAAAGTTGGCACAGGCGATATGAAAATCTTTTAGACATTGATTCGCACGTATTTTTCGGTGTGCGGTAGAATATTATTCGCAAGCGTTTTGTCTTGCACCTGTATGTAAAGTATTGCCAAAAACTTGGTGTTTACCACGTATGGTGCACAAAGTTTGACGCGTAGAAAGGAAGCCTAATGGCTGAAGATCAGTACATGCACCTTGTTATTGTTCGCCACGGTGAGTCTGAGTGGAACAAGCTCAACCTGTTCACTGGTTGGACCGACGTTGACCTTACCGAGACTGGTCACGAGGAGGCAGCAGCTGGTGGTCGTGCTCTTAAAGAGGCTGGCTACGACTTTGATGTTTGCTACACTTCTCTGCTCAAGCGTGCTATTCACACTCTGAATCATGTTCTTGATGAGCTTGACCGTAACTGGCTTCCTGTTCATAAGACCTGGCGTCTGAACGAGCGTCACTATGGTGCACTTCAGGGCCTCAACAAGGCTGATGCAGCCGCTGAGCACGGCGAGGAGCAGGTAAAGATTTGGCGTCGTTCCTTTGATGTTCAGCCACCAGCTCTTGAGCCAGGCGACGAGCGCGATCCTCACGTTCAGGAAATGTTCCGCGATGTTCCAGCAGAGGATCTTCCTTACACCGAGTGCCTGAAGGACACCATTGCACGCGCATGGCCTTACTTTGAGCAGGAGATCAAGCCACAGCTTGAGGCAGGTAAGCGTGTTCTTATTGCTGCCCACGGCAACAGCCTTCGCGCTCTTGTTATGCAGTTTGAGCACCTCACTCCAGAAGAGATTCTTGAGGTTAACATCCCAACTGGCATTCCTTGCGCATACACCTTTGACAAGGATTGGAACATTGTAGACAAGCACTATATTGGCGATCCAGCCGTCATCGAGGCAAAGATTAACGCTGTTGCTAACCAGGGCAAGGCTAAATAAACAGCTTGCTAACACGCAATATTGCTAAGCAGAACGGGGTGGTTTAAAACCACCCCGTTTTTCTATAAGTTTTGATTACGTAATCTACCTACAGAACCATAATGAGTGTGCCCGCAGCAATAAAACCCACATTGAATAGTGTTACGATGTACCGCCGAGAAAAGAAGGGATTATATGTATAAAAGAGAGCTCAACGCAAAACTTGTTCTTTCTGTAATCGCTACAGGAATTATGTCTTTCTCGGGAGTTGTCGTAGAAACTGCCATGAACGTGACGTTTCCAACGTTGATGGAAGAATTCTCTATTGGCACTTCAACAGTACAGTGGATGACCACTTCGTACCTTTTGATTCTTGCCATTATCATGCCTATGTCATCGTTTTTAAACAGACGATTCAAAACTAAAAGCATCTTTACCGTAGCCATGATCTTCTACATCAGCGGCATTCTTTGTGGATTTGCTGCTCCAACGTTTATGTTATTGCTGCTTGGTCGCATTTTAGAGGGCATTGGCACCGGTCTGGCGCTACCACTGATGTTCAACATCATTACCGAACAAGCTCCACTTAAAAACATGGGTGTCATGATGGGCATTGGCATGCTTGTTACCGCCGTTGCACCTGCAGTAGGACCTTCAGCTGGTGGCTGGATTGCAGAACATCTTGGCTGGCGAATGATCTTTGCCGGTCTTCTCCCCTTCTTAATTGTGGCGTTTGTACTGGGAATCAGTTCAATCCAACAGAGTCATGAGACTGAAGTTATCTCTTTTGATGTCTTTGGCTGGCTTCTTCTTACCGTAAGTTTTATTGCGCTTATCTTTGTTATTGACGAGTCCAGCGCGTTTGGCCTGCTTAGCATTCCTGTTTTGCTTGCAATGGTGATTTTTGTGGGCTCGCTTGCGCTCTTTGTGCGTCACGAGAACTCCTTTAAACACCAGGAGCAATCTGAAGCATCTCCAAAAATTCCTATCATTAACCTTGAGGTATTTAGCGAGAAGGGCTTTGTGCTCTCGCTCTTTGCTATTGTTGCTCTGCAATTTATTATTCTTGGTCAGTCATATCTTCTGCCTAACTTCTCCCAGCTAGTACTGGGTGCAGGCGCTACCGCAGCAGGAGCTCAGATGCTTCCAGGATGTGCTATTGGCGCAATTATGGCTCCAATTTCTGGTCAGATTTTAGACAAGCTAGGAGCTAAAAAGCCTATTGTTACAGGCATTCTTTGCTGCCTTACCAGCATGCTCCTTTTACTACTCTTTGTTCACGTACTTACCGTAGAAATGATCACGTATATTTTTGCCATCTTTGCCATTGGTCAGGCGCTTCAGATGGGAAACAATTTTACGGTAGCTTTGGGGCATCTGCCAGAAGACCGCAAGGCAGATGGAAATGCTGTTATTAACACAATGCAGCAGCTCTTTGGCGCTATGGGCACCAGCGTTATTTCTGGCGTAGTAGCGGCTTCTCAGCTTGGAGCTACAGACTTGGCTACGAGCACCCTTGCAGGAGCTCAAAATGCTCTCTTTGTACTTGTATGCGTAGCTTGTATCCCCCTTGTTACCATGGGAATCGTGCTCTTTGTGCTGCCTAAGATGACAGAATAAAGACGCGGCAATGGCATTTAAAAAAGCAAATTAAAAGCTAGCTATCCAACAACGGATAACTAGCTTTTAATTTAGACGATCGAATAATCAAGCTACGACACAACAGCTGATAATTTCAATCCAATAAACACAGCAACTAGGCACGTTATAACATTGACCGCAATATTCACTCCTGCAGCAGTCCAGTTACCTGCTTGAATAAACGTCAGCGTTTCATTTGAGAAGGTCGAGAAGGTCGAAAGTCCCCCGCAAAGGCCCACGGCTAAGAATAGCTTTACCTGCGGCTGAAGTGGACTTGCAAGATCAAGTCCCGTCACAAAGCCAATAATCAAACCTGCAACTACATTTGCAGCAAACGTACCAACTGGCAGGTTAGGAATCCACTGTTTAAAGAGAACTCCTAACTGCCAGCGGCCTAAACTACCTAATGCTCCACCAAGAGCAACAGCTATAGCTTCAAACATAGTAAATGCCTCTACTCCAACTCTCGCGAGCCTGTATACAGCTGGTAATACTCCCCACGCTTCGCAATAAGCTCATCATGAGTACCACGTTCAATAATGCGACCGTGCTCCAGAACCATGATGGCATCAGAATTACGAACCGTAGACAGTCTGTGAGCAATCACAAAGACGGTACGACCTGCCATAAGGGCATCCATGCCCTTCTCGATAAGTGCCTCGGTACGCGTGTCAATACTGGAGGTTGCCTCGTCCAGAATAAGTACGGGAGGATCAGCAATAGCGGCGCGAGCAATTGCCAGAAGCTGTCGCTGACCTTGGGAAAGATTAGCACCATCAGAGGTGAGTACGGTGTTGTAACCGCGAGGCATACGACGAATAAACTTATCCGCGTTTGCGATCTTTGCCGCGGCAATAACCTCGTCATAAGTGGCATCTAACTTACCAAAACGGATATTGTCTGCAATGGTACCCGTGAACAGATGTGTATCCTGCAGAACAATGCCAAGCGAAGATCGCAGTGCAGATTTCTTGATATCGTTGATTGGTATGCCATCGTAGGTGATGGTTCCACTGCGAACGTCGTAGAAGCGGTTGATAAGGTTGGTAATAGTTGTTTTGCCAGCACCAGTTGAGCCAACAAATGCAATCTTCTGGCCGGGCTTTGCAAAAAGTGTGAGGTTTGCAAGAACCGTCTGATTATCGTCGTATCCAAAAGTTACGTCATCAAAGCGAACGTCTCCGGCAAGAGGGGTCTTCTCGCCAGATGGTTTGACCCAAGCCCAGGATTCTTCTCCTGACTCGTAGCCACTAACATGAACCAGGTCAACCTTGCCTTCATCAACCTCGGGAGTCATCTCCATAACAGCAAAAATACGCTCAGCGCCAGCTAGCGCAGTAAGCAGAAAATTAGAAAGTTGTGTGAACTGGTTGAATGGCATAGCAGCTTGTCTAACAAAAACCAGATAAGACGCAAGACTTGCAACATCTGCATGTCCGTTGACGGCAAGCAGAGCACCAACAACGGTAACCACGGCGTAATTGATATATGTCAATGAAACTGTGATAGGAACCATAGTTGCTGCATAACCCTGAGCACTTGTTCCAGAGTGCCTAAGCTCGTCATTAACTTTTTGAAAATCAGCAAAGTTAGTGTCCTCGTGATTAAAAACTTTAACCACTTTGAGGCCAGCGATAGTTTCTTCTGCAAAGCCATTAAGAACGCCAAGGCTCTTTTGCTGCACAGAATAATGCTTGGCAGAGCGCTTACTGGCATAACGTGCATATATCACAATTAAAACGTCAAAGAGAACCGTAATGAGCGTCAACTGCCAGTTGAGGACAATGAGCAACACAAGCGTACCAACCATCTGAATAAACGCTAGAACAAGATTGGCAAAGCTGTTGTTCAGTGCCTCTGAGATAGTATCCACGTCATTTGTAAAGAAGCTCATAATATCGCCACGCGTGCGCTGATCAAAGAACCTCAGTGGTAGCGACTCAATACGCTCAAAGAGGTCTCGTCTAATGTCAAAGACAATCCTCTGAGCTGCTCGAACCATAATTTGCGTGTAACCAACACTGGTAAGAGCTCCAATTGCGTATACAACCGCCGTAAA
>CALKRF010000089.1 GCA_937990665.1 uncultured Atopobium sp. | reverse complement strand
CCCGCATATGAACTGCCTCCCATTTCTTATGTCCAAGAAATGGGAGGCAGTTCAGAATAGGCGGACGTTTAATTTTACTTATGAGACAAAGTTACTCTGCTGAAGAAGTAGAGGAGCCTTCCTCATTTGTGTTCTCAACTACTGGTGCAAAGGTATTCTCGCGCTTGAGGATATTCATGAACTCCTCGCCGGTGATTGTTTCCTTCTTCTGCAGATAGTGAGCAATCTCATGCAGCTTGAAGCGGTTCTCCTTAAGTGTCTGGAGTGCGCGCTGGTGACCCTCTTCAACAATGCGCCTGACCTCGGCATCAATCTCTTCAGCTGTTGCCTCAGAGCAGGTGAGGGAAGAGCCACCGCCAAGATAGCGGCTTTGCTGCTGGCTGAGGGTAACCATGCCAAGTTTGTCAGACATGCCGTACTGCGTGACCATAGCGCGAGCAATAGCTGTTGCACGCTCAATATCGTTGGAAGCGCCATTGGTCATCTCGCCAAAGATAAGTTCTTCAGCTGCGCGTCCACCACAGAGAACAGCAATCTCATCCATTGCCTGGCTTTTGCTCATTAGATAACGCTCATCATCCTCAACCTGCATGGTAAAGCCAAGAGCTCCGCCAGTACGAGGAACAATGGTGATCTTGGTAACAGGAGCATCGTTTTTCTGGATGGCACCAACAATTGCATGGCCGGTCTCGTGATAAGCCACAACGTCCTTCTCGTGCTCAGAAAGAACGGTGTTCTTCTTCTTTGCGCCGGCAATAACAACGTCAACGGACTCGGTGAGGTCTTCAGTGGTAACACGACGACGACCAAAGCGAACAGCGCGAAGAGCTGCCTCGTTGATGATGTTTGCGAGGTCTGCGCCAGATGCGCCTGGTGTGGACTTAGCAATGATAGAGAGGTCAACGCCTGGCTCCATCTTTACATCATTAGCATGAATCTGAAGAACAGCCTCACGACCCTTAAGGTCTGGAAGCTCAACAGGAATACGACGGTCAAAACGACCAGGACGCAGAAGTGCCTTGTCCAAGGTTTCAGGGCGGTTGGTTGCTGCAAGAACAACAATGCCCTTGTGGTTATCAAAGCCGTCCATCTCAGAGAGCAGCTGGTTTAAGGTTTGCTCACGCTCATCGTTGGAGTTGAGAGAAGCATCACGGCGCTTACCAACCGCATCAATCTCGTCAATGAAGATGATGCAAGGAGCTTTCTCATTTGCCTGTTTGAAGAGATCACGGACTTTTGCAGCACCGCGTCCAACAAACATCTCAACAAACTCAGAGCCAGCAATCTGGAAGAAAGGAACACCTGCCTCACCAGCAACTGCCTTAGCAATGAGGGTCTTACCAGTACCTGGAGGGCCTACAAGCAAGGCACCACGAGGGCAACGAGCACCAATTTCTTTGTACTTATCAGGGGTCTTAAGGAAGCTAACAATCTCTTGCATAGACTCTTTAGCTTCTTCTTGGCCGGCAACGTCTTTAAACGTAATGCCCGTGTCTTCTCCCTTAATTTCTTTAGCGCTTGAGCGGCCAAGATTGCCGCCAAGTCCGCCAAAGCCACCGCCAAAGTTCATGGAAGGACCATCGTCTCCCATGGCGCGTTTAAGGGAACGATTAATAAAGTAGCCAATGCCCAAGAAAAGAACTAGTGGGATTCCATACTGAATAAGGGCATAGAGCAGCATATTTGTAGAGTTGTCAGGAATAGAAGCCGAGAAATCAACTTTGTGGTCTCTAAGCGTCTGAACCAGCGTTGCATCATTAGGGAACTGCGTAGTCTCAAAGACCTTCTCGGAATCTCCAGAGCCTGTTGTGAACCTAATGTTTCTGTTGCCAGTATTAAGATCTACCTTGGTAACTTCATTGTTGTCAATCTTGTTAAGGAACTCACTGTACGAAACAGTTTGTACCTGTTGGCGTAAAAGTCCTGGTAATAATGTGTTGCTCAGCAGGAGATATACAAAGATGGCTACTGCAATATAGAGTAGCATCGACATAGATCTACGGTGCTTGTTATTGTTATCTGCCATACACGTCCCTTTACCTGTTTGGCTCAAATGTGATATGAGCTCACTTAGATATTGGAATTGTTTTACCCAATCTACATTTTTTATTTCTACAAAAATTTAAAATTTGGATTCCGCATAATTTGTTAAAAACGGTTTACGCGTGTGTATTACTTAGTTCAATGAGTGCAAGACGTGGTAGTATTACTTACACAAGCTGTGATGAGGACAGTAGCTGGGTAGCGCAAATCTCAAGCGAGCGGAGTTGGTGGAAGTCCGCATTTGCGTCCGTGTGAACATCACCTCGGAGCTGCAGTTCAAACGTACAGGTTTTTGTACTAGTAGATGCTGCCGGAAATGGTCGCCGTGACAGGCCAGCCGAGTAAACGGACATATCCGTCGCTGGGTGGTTACAACGAAGTGTATTGTGGCGCTTCGTCCCAGCTGTGAGGGACGGGCGCTTTATTTGTGCCCAGAAAGGTTGTGCTTGATGGCAAACGAGTACAAAAAGACCACCAACCTGCCAAACACAGGCTTTCCTATGCGCGCATCACTTGCGCAGAACGAGCCTCAGCGTTTGGCTGATTGGGACCAAAACAACGTCTATGAACTCCTGATGAAGAAGAATGAGGGACATGACAAGTTTGTCCTTCATGATGGACCTCCTTATGCAAACGGTCCAATTCACCTGGGTCACGCACAGAATAAGATTTCCAAGGACATCATCAACCGCTATAAGGCTATGCAGGGCTTCCAGACTCCTTATGTTCCTGGTTGGGACTGCCATGGTCAGCCAATCGAGCACAAGGTTGAGCAGATGCTTGGCACAGAAAAGTTCAATCAGCTGTCTACCGAGAAGATCCGTGAGCTTTGCCGCAAGATGGCGGTTGAGCAGGTAGATACCCAGCGTCAGGGCTTTAAGCGCCTTGGTGTTTTGGGCGAGTGGGAAAACCCTTATCTGACTTATGTCAACGATTACGACGCAACTGATGTTGAGATCTTCAAGGCAATCTACGACAAGGGCTCTGTGTATAGAGGTACCAAGCCTGTTCACTGGTGTACTCATGATCACACTGCTCTCTCTGAGGCTGAGATTGAGTATCACGATGTCACCTCTACCGCAATCTTTGTTCGCTTTGAGCTAACTACGGTTCCTGAGGGTCTTGAGGCTTATGCAGGTAAGACCTGGGTAGACATCTGGACTACAACTCCATGGACAATGCCTGCTGACGAGGCAGTTATTCTGCACCCTGAGGCTAACTATGTTGCTCTTGAGCTTCCTGATGGACACGTAGAGATTGTTGCTGAAGCTCTTGCAGAGAAAGCTGCTGCTAAGTTTGGTTATACCGATTGGAAGCTTGCTCAGGACGCAGAAGGTAATACTTGGAAGAAGACTGGCGTTGAGCTCGCAGGCAATGAGTATAAGCAGCCAATCTTTGGTGACCTTGGTAACACTGGTAGATTTATCTATGCAGAGTACGTTACCCTTGACGACGGTACTGGTGTTGTTCACTCTGCACCTGGTCACGGTGTAGACGACTATAACGCTGGTGTTCGCTTTGATATTCCACAGACTATGCCTGTTGATGATGACGGTCACTTCTTCAAAGGTGACGGTCAGGGCACTGGTGGCCCCTTCTCTGGTATGGAGGTCAATGAGGCTAACCCTGTCATTGTTCAGTGGCTCAAAGACCGTGGAACGCTTATTCTTGCAGAAGAGATTACCCACAGCTATCCACACTGCTGGCGTTGTAAAGAGCCTGTTATCTTCCGTGCAACAAGCCAGTGGTTTGTCTCCATGGATAAGACTGGTCTGCGTCAGCAGGCAGCAGAGGAGCTTACAAAGGTTAAGTTCTATCCTGCAAACGCGGTAAAGCGTATTGGTTCTATGGTTGAAGGCCGCCCTGACTGGTGCATTTCCAGGCAGCGTAACTGGGGTGTTCCAATCCCTGCTTTCACCTGCGAGGATTGCGGCGAAACCGTTATCAATGACCAGACACTTGACGCTGTCATCAAGCTTTTCCGCGAGAAGGGCTCTGATGCTTGGTTTACCGACGATCCTAAGACCTATTTAGGAGACGCTTGCGTCTGTCCTAAATGTGGCGGCCACAATCTCAAGGCAAACAAGGATATTTTGGACGTTTGGTGGGATTCTGGTGTTTCTCACACTGCTGTTTGCAAACACCGTCCAAACCTTAAGTTCCCAGCTGATATGTATCTTGAGGGCTCCGACCAGCACCGTGGTTGGTTCATGAGTTCTCTCATGACTTCTGTTGGCGCCTACGGAGTTGCTCCTTACAAGTCAGTTGTCTCACAGGGCTTTACGCTTGATGGCCAGGGACGCAAGATGAGTAAGTCTCTGGGCAATGTCATTGATCCAAATGCCGTTTGTGCTGAACGTGGCGCAGACGTCCTACGTCTTTGGGTTGCTTCTGTTGACACTTCAACTGACGTTCCTTGCGATGACGCTATTCTTTCCCAGGTAGGCGATGCATACCGTAGGTTCAGAAACACCCTACGCTTCCTTCTTGGCGAGCTCGAGGGCCAGTTTGATCCTGCTACCGATGCAGTTGCTGTAGCGGACCTTGAAGAGTACGACCGTCTTGTTCTTGCACGTATGTGCGAGGTTCATGCTGCAGTCACTGAGGCTTACGAGGGATATCGCTTTAATAACGTCTTCCGTACCCTCTACGATTACATCATTGAGCTTTCCAACGGTTACTTGAACGCAACTAAGGACCGCATGTACTGTGATGCTGCAGATTCTGCAACACGCAAAAGCGCTCAGACTGTTTGGGCAGAGATTCTCTCCATGCTTGTTCATGACCTGCAGCCAATTCTGGTTTACACCACCGACGAGGCTATGCAGTTCCTGCCAGAGGTTATGCGTGACGGTCAGAAGTACGCAGCCCTTCTCGACTGGTATAAGGCTCCTATGAGCACCGACGAGTACACCGCACTGCTTCCTGCATATCAGGTACTGGTTGATGCTCGTGCTGCCTATACCAAGGCATACGAGACTGCTCTTGAGGCAGGTGTGGTAACCGAGAAGACCACGCAGGCTACTCGTGCAGAGGTTACCCTTACCGCTGAGCAGGCTGCATCCATTTCTCATGCTGGCCTTGACTTTGCTGAGGCATTTGTCTGCTCTGAGGTTACCGTCTCCGAAGGTTCTGAGCTAAGCGTAAGCGTCTATCCTGCAAACGGCGAGCGCTGTGACCGTTGCTGGAACTATCGCGAGCTTGGCGAGGATCACCTCTGCCACCGCTGCCACGACGTTGTTGCGTAAATGAACACCGACCAGCAGAAACATACAACTCACACGCTAGTGACCCGCCTTGCAGTTCTCTGCGGGGCGGGCACTGTTGCCTGCGCGCTTGACCAGGTAACTAAGCTCTGGGTGAGAACCTCAATTCCAGAGGGTACTGCGATTCCTTTTATCCCCGGTGTTATGGAGCTCTTCCATGTAAGCAACACTGGTGCAGCGTTTTCTGTGGGCTCTGGAAACGCCCTCTTTTTTGTAGCTCTTACTGCTGTAGTTATTGCCGCTCTTGTGGGCTTTGTAGTTCGCGAGAAGAACCTCCCGTTGCCACTTATTGCGCTTTTGGGAGGCGTCGCAGGTGGCGGAATTGGTAACGCTATTGACCGCGTTTTGTTTGGTCAGGTTACTGATTTCTTTGCTACAACGTTTGTTAATTTTGCTGTCTTTAATGTGGCGGATATTTTTGTGACCTGCGGCATCCTTATTGCTTTTGTGTACTGGATAATCTGGGACAAAAAGCAACAGCAGGGTAGTGGCAATGAATGAGCGTATCGTTGACATACTAGTTGGACCAGAAGGGGACGGCGTCAGATTAGATGCGTTCCTTTCTGCCCAAGATACACTTCCCTCAAGAAGTGCCTGCGCAAAGCTGGTAGAAGAGGGAAGAGTAACCATCAACGCTACGCTGGCTACGTCTAAGTCAGAAAAACTTATGTTGGGCGATAGGCTTCTGGTATCGCTTCCAGACGCAGAACCTCAAACAGGACTTTTGCGCCCAAATCCAGATATTCCGCTTGATATTCGCTTTGAGGACCAGTACCTCATAGTGCTCTCCAAGCAGATTGGCCTAGTATGTCATCCATCTCCTGGCCATGTTGATGACACTCTGGCAAACGCCCTGGTAGCCCACTGTGGCTACGAGCACCTAGGAATGCTTCAGGGAGAAGAACGTCCCGGTATTGTGCATCGTCTTGATATGGACACATCTGGTCTTATGTTGGCAGCAAAATCAGACGAGGCGCAAAAGGCTCTTCAGGACCTCATTAGGCTGCGTGTGCTTGACCGCCGCTACATTGTACTGGTACAAGGCTATGTTGCCCACGATTCTGGCACTATTGAAACAGGCATTGCGCGCTCAACGCGAGACCGCCTCAAAATGACCATATCAGATGCTCCTGGCGCGCGAGAAGCCATTACCACCTTCAGAACGCTTGAGCGCTTTGAAGCAGGCAAAAAAGGCGAGGGCTACTCGCTTCTTGAATGCCACCTCTATACTGGCCGCACGCACCAGATTAGAGTTCACATGCGCCACATTGGTCATCCTGTTGTCGGCGATCAACTCTACGGTAAAAAAGATACAAGCCTTAACCTTGGCCTTAACAGGCAGTTTTTACACTCCTGGCGCGTTCAGTTTGAGCACCCTTTTACGGGCGAGAATATCGTGGTAGCAGACACACTACCAAAAGACCTGCAAGAAGCCCTACTTTCTCAAAGCACTATGTCTATGGGAAGGACTTCTGTAGGAGATGAGATTTGTCCGCAATTGTTTAAAGCTTAATTTCACGTTCAAGGTTATTTCGGCTAAACTAATACATTAGTGAGATTCAATATTTGTTGTAGATACAGCTTAAGTTTTGGCTGTTGATATGAGCTTAGGGATGCTATATGCCATTGCAATTTAACAGACTTGGTATCACACCAATCGTTGTTTTTAATTTCATTATCTGGCTTTTCTTTACGCTCGCATATTTTTATCAGATTGTGTATATCCTTCGCGTTTTAGTTAAGGGTGAGGTAAAGCTCCCAGAGGCAAAAAAGCAGCACCGCTACGCTTTCTTTATTGCTGCTCACAATGAAGAGCCAGTTATTGGCAATCTTGTCAGGTCTATTCTTTCTCAGGATTACCCTCGAGAGCTGATGGATGTTTTTGTTGTTGCAGATGCTTGTACTGATAAAACAGCTGAAGAGGCAAGAAAAGCTGGAGCAATTACCTGGGAGAGAAATGATCTGGCTCGTAAAGGTAAGAGCTGGGTTATGGACTATGGCTTTGACCGTATTCTTAATGAGTACGGTGACAAATACGAGGCGTTTATTATCATGGACGCTGATAATTTGGTTTCTCCAAGTTACTTAAAGATTATGAACCAGGCTTTTGATGCTGGGTATCTTGTGTGTACCAG
>CALKRF010000088.1 GCA_937990665.1 uncultured Atopobium sp. | reverse complement strand
CACAGGGGCACTTAGACATAGCAGGCCTCCAAAAGCTCATGCAATACGCTTACAAACAGCGGGCAATCAAGCTGCGCAGCCTCGTATATCTCTGGGGTTGTCTGTGCTTCTTGCACATTGACGTCTGCAACAACACAGCCCTTCTCGAGAAACACTACTCTGTCAGCAAAAGGAAGCCATTCGCTTACATCATGGGTAATTGCAAGAACCGCTTTGCCTTCGTTTGCCAGCTCGCGAGCAAGATGCAGCACCTGCGAGCGCGCCTCGCCATCAAGTCCAGACGTTGCCTCATCAAACACTACCGCGTACGTTGCGCAGGCCAGCGTTCC
The DNA here is from genome assembly GCA_937990665.1 of uncultured Atopobium sp. GTDB lineage: Bacteria > Actinomycetota > Coriobacteriia > Coriobacteriales > Atopobiaceae > Lancefieldella. Next base: position 17,501 of record CALKRF010000088.1, on the reverse strand, counting down.
TGCAAGCGCCGCGCGACGAGCCTGGCCACCAGAAAGCGTCAGCGGAGACGCGTTCATGACCTGCTGGTCAAGCCCCACACGCGCTGCCGCATACGCGACAAGCGCCTCAACATCATCTGGCGAGAAACCCTTGTTAGTTGGACCAAACGCGATATCTTCAGCAACACTTTGGGCAAAGAGTTGATCCTGGGGGCGCTGAAAACACATGCCGACATCTCCAGGGCGCACCAGTCGCGCATCGATTGTTGCGTGCCCCGTATCAGCCTCTATGAGACCAGCGGCTATGCGGGCGCAGGTTGTTTTTCCAGAGCCAGAAGCGCCTACCAGAACAACAAGCTCTCCTGTAGAGGAAATAGTTACGTCATGCAGAACGGGCTTGTCAAACGCATGAGACACGCCACAAACTGCCAGCTCGTGTTCCTCGCCAAGCGCTTGGATTCCGTCATAGTTGTTTGCTCGCACCACCTCAAGGGCACGCTGATACACAAGGGTATCCAAAGCATCAAACGCAAGGTTGTTCTGAACAAGAAACGCAACAAACTCTGATGCGTTAAAAGGCACATCAAACTTATAGCCAGCCTGTGCAGCTATATGCGCTGTTGCTGTGAGTGCATCATCAAAACCAGCGTTTGCGATTGCATTTGCATCCAAGAGAAACTCTGTGGGAGTTCCCGACCAAACTAACTGGCCTTTCTCCAAAACAAGTACCTGGTCAGCCCCGGGAAGAGACTCAAACGAATGAGAAATCTCAAGTATACCCATCCCGTTTGTAACAAGAGTGTTTACCAGGTTAGAAAGGTGATTTCTGAATCGAGTATCAAGCTGAGCAAATGCCTCATCAAGCACCAGATAACGTGGACGCACTGAAAGCGCTGCTGCAATAGAAACAAGCTGCTGTTGGCCTCCAGAAAGCGTATGGGTAGGCGCATCAATCAAATCGGCAATGCCACAAAGCTCCAGTGTTTGGGTAACGCGAGAAACTATCTCTTCTTTTGGCAAACCAAGATTAGCAGGGCCAAAGGCAACTTCATCAAAGACAGTTGCACAAACAAGCTGCGCTGTTGGATCTTGACGAACCATTCCCACAACGGAAGAAATCTGAGTAGACGGCACTACGGTCACTGAATTGCCGTCTACTAAAACCTCTCCGGATAGAGGAAAAAGTGATGCATTACAAAGATTTGCAAGCGTTGACTTGCCTGAACCATTGTGGCCAAGCACAACCGTTCTAGAGCCCGGCTTTAGGGTAAATGAAACGTTATCAAGGGTTAGTGCCATTGAGTGCGGAGATTGGCTCTCAGTGGCTCCTATGGCATTTTCAGAAGCAGAGAAAGTCATAGATTGCGCAGCAGCTGACGTACCGTATGCAAAAGATACGTTTTTGAACTCAATCATGACAACCCTCCTTCATTTGAAAAAGAGGTCCCAGCAAAAAGCCAGGACCTCTTCAGATTCACTTTGACAGAAGTTACTCTGCAGCCTCTTCGGTCTGCTCGGTCTCCTCTGCTGGAGCCTCGGTCTCCTCTTCCTTTACAGGAGCAGGAGCAACCTTGGTAGCCTTAGCCTTCTTGTTAGAAGCCTTTGGCTGAACTGGCTCGGTAACGAGCTCAAGGATAACAACCTCAGAAGCATCGCCCTTACGAGGACCAAGCTTCATGATACGGGTGTAGCCGCCGTTGCGGTCAGCCCACATACCCTGAGCAGCCTTGTCAAATACCTCACGGACAAGCTCTGCGTTACCAACCTTGGCCATAGCAAGACGACGAGCGTGAAGGTCGCCGCGCTTTGCCCAAGTGATGACCTTGTCGACCTCGCCGCGAACTGCCTTAGCGCGGACGTCAAGAGTCTTAATACGATCGTTAGTGAAAAGGGCTTGGATCAGGCTCTTCTTGATGGCCTTGGTGTGGCTAGCATCAGTACCAAGCTTCATGCCCCTCTTCTTATTGTGCCTCATAATTTACATTCTCCTATGCGTGACAAGGCGCGACTAAGCCTTAAGGGACAGGCCCATGCTCTCGAGCTTTTCCTTGACTTCTTCAATAGACTTAACACCAAAGTTTCTGATGTTGAGAAGATCGTTCTCAGAGAAATCAACGAGCTGACGGACAGAGTGAATTCCTGCACGCTTGAGGCAGTTGTAAGAACGGACGGAAAGGTCCAGATCCTCAACCTGCTTCTCAAGCTCGGAATCATCCTCGACGTCTGCCTTAGCAAAAATCGAAGCCTCTTCCTGAGTCTCGTCAAAATCAGTAAGTCCCATGAATGCGCTCATGTGCTGGTTAATGATGTTTGCAGCCTCAACGACAGCCTCGCGAGGGCTGATTGCACCATTGGTCTCAACCTCAAGCACCAGACGATCATAGTCGGTGTGACGGCCAACACGGCAAGGCTCAACAGCCTTAGCGCAGCGGCGAACTGGCGAGAAGATCGAATCAACGTGAATGAATCCAATTGGATCGCTCTCACGCTCGTTATCCTCACCGGAAACATAACCGCGACCATTACCAAGGCGAAGCCTCATGGAAAGATGAGCTCCCTCAGCAAGGGTGCAAATGTGCTGAGCTGGGTTAACCAGCTCGTAGCCCATAGGAACATCAAGATCAGCACCAGTGACTTTGCAAGGACCCTCAACAGAGATAGAAGCCTCAGCCTCATCAGAGTTGTTGGTGTTGCGGAAAACTAGGCCCTTAACGTTCAGAACGATGTCAGTAACGTCCTCATAGACGCCTTCAACCGTAGTGAACTCATGCTGAACGCCATCAATCTGGATGGCCTCAACCGCAGCTCCCTCAAGAGAGGAAAGCAGTACGCGGCGGAGGGAGTTGCCAAGCGTGTCACCATAGCCACGCTCAAGCGGCTCTACGCTCACACGAGCGACGTTTGCGCCGATTTCATCTACCGACACGTTTGGTCGGATAAATTCGGACATTGCTACCTCCAAAACGGGTCGGGCTTACTTGGAGTAGAGCTCGACGATCAGCTGTGCGTCAATCTCAAGGTCGATCTGATCGCGGGTTGGAAGCTGAAGAACAGTGCCCTGCAGCTTCTCAATGTCAACCTCAAGCCATGCAGGAACTGCCATGTGCTCGGAGGAAATGAGAGCTTCCTTGATTGGAAGAAGATCCTTTGCCTTGGAAGCAACAGCGATAACATCGCCGCTCTTTACGCGATAAGAAGGAATGTCAACGCGCTGACCGTTAACGGTGATGTGACCGTGACGGACAGTCTGACGAGCCTCTTTACGTGTACGAGCAAAGCCAAGGCGGAAGATGACGTTATCAAGACGAGTCTCAAGGATGCTCATCAGGTTGTCACCAGTAATGCCTGGGTTCTTCTTAGCCATCTCATAGTAGCCGTGGAACTGGTTCTCAAGGACGCCGTAAATGAACTTAGCCTTCTGCTTCTCACGGAGCTGCATACCGTACTCGCTCTCCTGGCGACGACGGCGACGTGGCTCACGGTTAGAAGTCTTATTGATCCCCATCACAACGGGATCGATGCCAAGCTGACGACATCTTTTAAGGACCGGGGTCCTATCAATTGCCATTTGCTTGTCCTTTCGTGCTAGTTGCGACGGCGCTTTTTAGGACGGCAGCCGTTGTGTGCAATAGGTGTCTTATCCTGAATACCCGAAACCTCGAGGCCTGCTGCCTGAAGGGAACGGATTGCGGTCTCGCGACCAGAGCCTGGGCCCTTAACAAAAACAGCTACCTTGTGGAGACCGTGCTCCATTGCTGCCTTTGCTGCTGCCTCTGCTGCAAGCTGTGCAGCAAAAGGAGTGGACTTACGAGAGCCCTTGAAGCCGACGGTACCACCGGACTGCCAGGAAATTACATTACCCTGGGGATCGGAAATAGAGACAATCGTGTTATTGAATGTGCTCTTGATGTGGGCCTGGCCCACTGCAATGTTTTTACGCTCGGAGCGGCGGACGCGTGTAGTGCGAGCGTTCTTTTTCTGTGCCATTAGCTACTCCTCGCCTACTTCTTCTTGCCGCCCACCTGACGCTTCTTACCCTTACGAGTACGAGCGTTAGTGTGGGTACGCTGACCGTGGACAGGGAGGCCCTTGCGGTGACGGAGGCCGCGGTAGCAGCCAATCTCCATCAGGCGGGCAACATTTTGACGCACCTCGCGGCGAAGATCGCCCTCGGTGGTGTAATTAGCGTCAATAAAGTCACGAATCTTAGTGACTTCTTCCTCTGTGAGGTCCTTGACGCGAGTATTTACATCGATACCAGTCTCGTTGCAAATCTTGGTTGCACGAGTCTGACCAATGCCGTAAAGATAGGTGAGTCCGACCTCAACACGCTTATCGCGTGGCAGGTCGACGCCGTTAATACGGGCCAACTTGGTGCTCCTTCCTTAGCCCTGACGCTGCTTGTGGCGCGGGTTCTCGCAAATCACGTAAACCTTACCGTGGCGACGGATGACTTTGCACTTGTCGCACATCTTCTTTACCGAAGGACGTACCTTCATGTGTCTTCCTTTCGGTTCTGCTGATACGAACTATATACTCGCCCAGCCGCTGGCGTGAAATACCGACTGTACTTACGTACATGTGCCCTTGCAACCTGCGCAAAGACACAGATAGCCTCATGCATGACACAAGGCTTTTGCACTACTTACTTATAACGGTAAGTAATGCGACCCCTGGTAAGATCGTAAGGAGAAATCTCCACTACAACCTTATCACCAGGGAGAATTCGAATGTAGTTCATTCGAATCTTACCTGAGATGGTGCAAAGGATGGTCTTGCCGTTCTCTAACTCAACGTTAAACATAGCGTTTGGCAGGGGTTCTAGTACCTTGCCTTCAAGCTCAATCGCGTCTTGTTTAGCCAACTTTCATCCTCTCGACACATCGACAGCGGTTATCAATAATACATAAAAATGTGTCACTCGTCTATCACTTATTTTTTTAACACAATTAGATAGCGAGAAGAACAATGTATGTGTTACTCAAGACCGCCTTGCATCTCGCACCATGGACCAACTTCATCTTCTGAAACGATAACGGGACCATCGGCAGTAATAGCAACCGTGTTCTCATAATGTGCTGATGGCAGCCCATCATCGGTAACAACGGTCCAACCATTTTCAAGAACGGTGCAATCGTAGGTACCCATAGCAATCATAGGCTCAATTGCAATTACCATTCCCTCACGAAGCACAATGCCGTTACCTGCACGACCATAGTTTCTGACCTCTGGGTCCTCGTGAAGATTGCGACCAATACCATGTCCAACAAAATCACGAATAACGCCATAGCCGTTATCCTCAGCAAGCTTCTGAACTGCATGTCCAACATCGCCAAGGCGAGCACCAGGAACTGCAGCTGCAATACCTGCCTTAAGGCAATCGCGGGTAACCTCGCAAAGTGCCTGGGTTTTCTCGTCAACTGTTCCGCAGTAGAACGTCCAAGCGTTATCTCCTGCCCAACCGTTAACGGTAGCACCCGTGTCAATGGTCAGAATATCGCCATCTTGCAAAATGACGTTAGCTGATGGAATACCGTGAACAATCTGCTCGTTAATAGAAGAGCAAACAGATCCAGGGAATCCACCGTAGCCCTTAAAGGTAGGGGTTCCGCCATGAAGTCTAATAAAAGCTTCAACAGCGCGGTCAATCTCGAGCGTTGAAACACCAGGTCTAATCATGGATCCAGCACGACGAAGAGCTGCCTTAGAAAGGGCGCCCGACACCTTCATTGCCTCGATTTGTTCAGGTGTTTTTATCGTAATCATAGTGCGAGGAGTGTCTTTACGTCGGCGAATACCTCATCAACAGGACGATCTCCGTTGACCTCCTTCAGAATTCCATGACCCTTGTAGTACTCGATCAAAGGAGAAGTCTGGTTCTCGTATACATCAAGACGCTTACGAATTGTCTCTGGCTTATCGTCATCACGCTGATACATCTCACCAGAGCAATTTGGGCAAGTCTCTGTACCAGCAGGTGCAGTATAACCACACTCTTTGCACGTACGGCGAGAAGAAAGACGCTCAACAATAACCTCTGGCTCAACAGCAACAAGCAGAGCCGCATCAAGCTTGAGGCCCATATTCTGAAGCTCAGAATCCAGGGTTACTGCCTGAGCGGTGTTGCGTGGGAAGCCATCAAGAATAAAACCAGCCTTTGCATCGTCTGCAGAAAGGCGCTCTTTTACCAGGTCAATTACAAGCTGATCTGGAACAAGCTGACCAGCATCCATATACTCTTTAGCCTTAACGCCAAGCTCAGACTGAGCTTTAACAGCAGCACGAAGAAGGTCACCGGTTGAGATGTGAGCAAGTCCATACTCTGCAACGAGCTTCTGAGCCTGTGTACCCTTGCCAGCGCCAGGTGCGCCGAGAAGAACAATGTTCATGCTTCGCCTTCCTTTCAAATAATAAAAGGGGCCTGTTTCCAGGCCCCTTTATGCTACGTATTAAGAACTACTTAAAGAAGCCCTCATAGTTATGCATCTTAAGGTGGGACTCAATGGAAGAGAGTGTATCCATTGCAACACCGACCATAATCAGGACGGAAGTTCCACCAAACGCCTGTATCAACGAATCACCTGTGAACCAGAAAATAATGGTTGGAACGATTGCAAGAACTGCCATAAAGATAGCACCGGGGAGGGTGACTCTGTCAATAACAGTCTTGATATACGTTGAAGTAGCAGTACCTGGACGAACACCAGGAATAAAGCCACCCTGCTTCTTAAGCTGATCTGCTGTCTCCTCTGGATTGAACACCATTGAGGTGTAGAAGTATGCAAAGAAGACAATGAACATAACTGAGAGAACCCAGTTAACCCATCCAGAAGAAAGTGAAGTAGCAAGATTTTGAATCCACTCTACTCCTGGGAAGAATACAGCAACCTGAGCAGGAAGGTACAGGATTGCAGATGCAAAGATGATTGGCACAACGCCTGCAGTGTTTACCTTAATTGGAAGGTAAGTTGACTGACCACCCATCATACGACGACCAACAACGCGTTTGGCATAGTTGATAGGAATACGACGCTGACCACGCTCAATATAAACAATGAGCGGAATAATAGCGAGCATAACCACAACAGTAACAACAGTAAGAACAATGTTTCCACGAGTAGTTACTGAAGAAATAAGGGCTGTTGGAAGTCCAGCCATGATGTTTGCAAAGATGATAAGACTCATTCCGTTGCCAACACCCTGCTGAGTAATAACCTCACCAAGCCACATAATAATGATGGCACCAACTAGCATGGTAAAGACTACCAGGAAGTTTTCAAGTGCCTCAGGCACGCCCTCCATAGATGCAAAAGATACACCATAGCTCTTAAACAAGAACAGGTAACCAACTGCATTGAGCAGAGCTAAGCCAACCGTAAGATAACGCGTGTACTGCGTAATCTTACGCTGGCCGCTCTCACCATCTTTAGCAAGCTCGCCAAGAGATGGAATAACGGACTGCATCATCTGGAAGATGATCTGAGCCGTAATGTAAGGCATGATGCCCAGACTGAAAACAGACATGCGAGAAAGAGCGCCACCCGAAAATAGGTTAAGCACGGCCATTGCGCCATTCTTAGCAAGACCATTCTGATAAACAGAAAGCATCTGCTGGAATGGAGCACCGGGCACAGGAAGATACGCACCAAAACGGTACAGAAGAAGAATCAGTACCGTAAGGAGAATCTTTCCCCTTAGTTCCGGAACACGAAATGCGTTGGCGATTCCTTTACTCACTACTCGGCCTCAACCTTTCCACCGGCCGCCTCGATCTTAGCCTTTGCGGAGGCGGAAACCTTGTCGACCTTAACAGTGAGCTTCTTAGAAAGCTCGCCATCACCCAGAACCTTGACTGGGATGAAGTTGTACTTGATAACTCCCTTAGCAACCAGAGCCTCTGCGTCTACGGTCTCGCCGTCTGCAAAGAGAGCGTTCAGACGAGCAACGTTGACTGGAGCGTACTCAACACGGTTGTGGTTAGTGAAACCAGGAAGCTTAGGAAGACGCATAGCCAGTGGCTGCTGTCCACCCTCGAAGCCAGCGCCCTTACCGCCACCAGAGCGGGAGAGCTGACCATTCATACCGCGGCCGGCAAAAGTACCATTGCCTGAAGAATTACCGCGACCTACGCGCTTACGATTTTTGCGCGAACCCACTGCGGGGCGAAGATCATTGAGCTGCATTATTACTACCTCTAGTTCTCTTCAACCTCGACAAGGTGCTTAACCTTGAAGATCATTCCACGAATGCTTGGGTTGTCAGGCTGCTCGACGGTATCGCCGATCTTGTGGAGGCCGAGGGCCTTCACCGTAGCAGTCTGGTCCTTCTTGACGCCTGCAACAGCGCCACGGACAAGCTTGATGCTAAGGTTCTTAGCCATCGTTAGTTCTCCTTTCCGACGAACATATCGCCGACGGTTAGGCCACGACGCTCAGCTGCTTCTTCTGGGCTGGAAAGCTCCTTCAGACCCTCAGCTGCTGCCTTAATCATGTTCAGAGCGTTGTCGGTACCAAGGGACTTAGAAAGTACATTGGTGATACCTGCAAGCTCGAAGAGTGGACGAATAGGACCGCCAGCAATAACACCAGTACCCTCGAATGCAGGCTTAATAAGAACAGAGCCTGCACCGTAGTGACCAGTGACTGCATGTGGTACGGAACCAGTCTCAGTCAGTGGGACCTTGAACATGTTCCTCTTTGCGTCCTCGACGCCCTTCTGAATTGCCAGAGGTACCTCAGCGGAACGACCCTGGCCAATACCAACGTTACCCTTACCGTCGCCAACGACTACCAGAGCAACGAGTGACATACGGCGGCCACCCTTGACGGTCTTGGAAACGCGGTGAATATAAACGACGCGCTCCTGAAGATCCGTATCCTGCTGGCGCTTACGATCACGTGCCATTGAATCCTCCTAGAACTTCAGGCCCGCGTTGCGGGCGCCATCTGCCAAAGCCTTGACGCGGCCGTGATAGAGACGGCCACCACGGTCAAAAGTGACCTCAGTGACGTTCTTCTCGGCAGCGCGCTTACCGATAAGCTCACCTACGAACTCAGCTGCCTCCTTGTTGGAGCCAACCTTGCCAGTAGAACGGAACTCTGGGTCAAGCGTAGAGGCAGAGCAGAGAGTTCTTCCAGAAGCGTCGTCAATAAGCTGTGCATAAATGTTTGCGTTTGTGCGGTGAACTGCAAGACGCGGACGCTCAGGTGTACCAAAGACCTTGGCACGTACGCGGCGCTTGCGGCGTTCAAGACCCGCCTTTTTCGCCTGCTGCTTGTTCATTCCTTCTCCTTAGAGACATGCCATCACCTAACGGGGTGATGGTCTTTTAGCCTAAAAGTAGGGTTGCTTTACTTAGCAGCCTTACCGAGCTTCCTGCGGATGTGCTCACCTTCGTAGTGAATGCCCTTGCCCTTGTAAGGCTCTGGTGGACGCTTCATACGAATCTCAGCTGCAACCTGGCCGACCTTCTCCTTAGAAATACCCTTAACAGTAAGGTGAGTGTTATCAGGTACCTCAAAGCTAATGCCCTCAGGTGCAACATAGAGAACTGGGTGAGAATAACCAAGGGAAAGGTCAAGATCCTTGCCCTTAAGTGCTACACGGTAACCAACGCCGGTGAGCTCAAGCTTCTTCTCGAAGCCCTCAGAGACACCAACAACCATGTTATGGATAAGGGTACGGACAAGACCCTGCTGAGCATTGGACTCAGTGGACTCGTCAACGCGAGTAACGAGAATCTCCTCGCCCTCCTGAGCGATAGCAACCAGCTCAGAGAAAGTACGAGTCAGCTCGCCCTTAGAACCCTTAACGGTAACGGTGGTGTTATCAACTGTCACAGTGACTCCAGCAGGAATCTGGACAGGCTTCTTACCAATACGAGACACGGCTGTCTCCTTTCATTCCTGTCAGATTTACCAAACGTAAGCGATGACCTCGCCGCCAACGCCGTTCTTACGAGCGTCGCGGTCGCACATCATGCCCTTAGAAGTGGAAACCACTGCAGTACCAAGACCACCAAGAACGCGTGGAAGCTTCTCAGCGGTGGAGTAAATGCGCAGACCAGGCTTGGAAATGCGACGGATGCCGCGGATAACCTTAGCGCGCTTCTTACCATACTTAAGGGTGATGTGAAGAGTCTTCTGAGGCTTAGTATCCTCAACGGTGTAACCCTCGACATAGCCCTCTTCGGTGATGACGCGAGCAATCTCAACGAGCACCTTGCTCGATGGCATGGATACGGAATCCTTGCCAGCTGAGTTTGCGTTACGAATACGCGTCAGCATGTCTGAAATGGGATCGGTAATTTTCATTTGATCCTTCTCCTTCGTTAATGATGAAACTGCGTGTCTGGTTCATCTACACCCGTGGCGCAGATGCCTTGACGCCAGAGCCCTGAGTCCTACCAGCTTGCCTTGCGGACACCAGGAAGCTCGCCCTTGCTCGCTAGCTCACGGAAGCACACACGGCACAGACCAAACTTGCGATAAACGGAGTGGGGACGTCCACAACGCTGGCAACGGTTCTGTGTGCGCGTAGAGTACTTCGGCTCACGCGAGGCTTTGACGATCATCGAAGTCTTAGCCACAAATCCTCCTTCAAAATGCAACTTGGCGAACGCCAAGATGACTTCAAACAATAGTGCTGGTGACTATGTCACCCGGCATCGAAGATGCCAACAGGAAGGCGCTTAACTTAAGCGCAGGTAAAAGTTAGTCCTGCTTGAATGGGAAGTGGAAGGCGTCGAGAAGTGCCTTGCCCTCCTCGTTGGTGTTAGCAGTGGTGACAATGGTGATGTCCATACCGCGGGTGTGGTCCATCTTGTCAAAGTCAATCTCTGGGAAGATGAGCTGCTCGGTTACGCCCATGGAGAAGTTACCACGGCCGTCGAAGCTCTTAGCAGAGATACCACGGAAGTCGCGGATACGAGGAATTGCAACTGCGATCAGACGATCCAGGAACTCCCACATACGATCGCCACGAAGGGTAACTTTAGCGCCGATTGGCATACCCTGGCGAAGCTTAAAGGTTGCGATAGACTTGCGAGCGTGTGTAACTAGTGGCTGCTGACCAGTAATGGTACGGAGGTCGTTTACAGCGCCGTCGATTGCCTTAGCGTCTGTAGCTGCCTCGCCAACACCCATGTTGACAACGATCTTCTCAAACTTAGGAATCTGGTTACCGTTGGTGTAACCAAATTTCTCCTTCAGAGCGTCACGCACAGATGCGTAGTAAAGCTCTTTAAGGCGAGGGGTGTACTTCTCGTCTGCCATGGTTTCTCCTTAACTCTTGGGGTTTTAAGTGCGGGGATCGCCTCGCACCTCCTAGTTTGGCGAACTAGGAGCCATCTGCGTCCTCGAGACATACGTGTCCCATAGAAAGACGCAATGAACAATATTAGACCTTATTGAGCAAAAATGGGGCGAGAATTTCAAGCTAGCTGATATTTTTTCGTGTCATCACACGACTTACACACCACACCGCACTTCTCGCTAAAAAGAAAACCCCGCTATCTGATGATAACGGGGTTTGAAGTAGCTCTGAGATGTTTCTACAAAGCGAGAAACACATTGAACTTAGAGCTCAGCGCCTGACTTCTTGGAGACGCGGACCTTAGTGCCGTCCTCCTTGATCAGGTAGCCAACACGAGTTGGCTTGTCGGTCTTAGGGTCGATAAGAGCAACATTGGAAGCGTCGATTGCTGCCTCTGCCTCAACGATGCCACCCTGCTGGTTAGCTGCGTTTGGCTTGACATGGCGCTTTGCAATTGCAACGCCCTCAACGACAACCTTGTTCTTCTCTGGATATACGCGAAGTACCTCGCCGCGCTTACCCTTGTCCTTACCAGTGAGGACCTCGACCTTGTCGCCCTTCTTGATCTTCATCTTAGGCATGTCGTTCCTCCTTAAAGGGTCTCAGGTGCAAGTGAGACAATCTTCATGTACTTGTGGTCGCGCAGCTCGCGAGCGACTGGTCCAAAGATACGAGTACCCTTGGGCTCACCCTCTTTGTTAACAAGAACGCATGCGTTCTGGTCAAAGCGGATGTAGCTACCGTCCTTGCGACGGGTGTCCTTAGCGGTACGAACGATGACGCAGCGAACAATGTCGCCCTTCTTCACCGAACCACCTGGAGTAGCCTCCTGGACAGCGCCAATGATGACGTCGGCAAGGCCGGCGTAACGACGCTTGGAGCCACCAAGGACCTTGACGCACTTTACGCGCCTTGCGCCGCTGTTGTCAGCGACGTTGAGAATGGTCTCCATCTGAATCATGTGACGTTCCTCCGGAACCTAATTTCTCAGAGGTGCGCGTATTTGCGCACATGAGAAATAATGATAGATACAAAACTAGGTTGAGCTAAAAGCTGTTTCCTAGGTGCTAATTACTTAGCGCGCTCAACGATCTCTGCGAGACGCCAACGCTTGGTCTTGGAAAGAGGACGAGTCTCCATGACGCGGACGGTATCGCCCAGACCAGCCTCGTTGTTCTCATCGTGAACGTGAAGCTTCTTGCCGATGGTCATCATCTTGCCATACTTAGGGTGGTGCTTACGGTACGTAATCTCTACCGTAATCGTCTTCTCGCCAGAGATGGAGACGACGAGTCCGGTACGAACCTTACGCGCATTTCTGCTTTCGGTCTCTGCCATAACTTATCTCCTGCGATCTAGTTCTGCTCTGCGGATGCTTCCGCAGCAATTTGACGGGTGCGCATCTCGGTCTGAACGCGAGCAATGTCACGCTTAACAGCCTTGACACGAGCGGTGTTGTCCAGCTGGCTGGTTGCCATCTGGAAACGAAGATTAAAGAGCTCTGCGCGGCCTTCCTCGAGTTTCTTAGCGAGGTCTGCATCGCTCATAGCCTTGATTTCGGTGTACTTCATTAGTTCTCACCGTCCTGATCGGCCTTGGAGACAATCTTGGTCTTGATTGGAAGCTTGTGCTGAGCAAGACGAAGAGCCTCACGAGCAACTTCCTCTGGTACGCCATCAATCTCGAACATGATACGACCAGGCTTAACAACTGCTACCCACTCTTCTGGGTTACCCTTACCGGAACCCATGCGAGTCTCTGCAGGCTTCTTGGTGATTGGCTTATCTGGGAAGATAGTAATCCAAACCTTACCGCCACGCTTCATCTCACGGGTGAGAGCAATACGAGCAGCCTCAATCTGGCGGTTAGTAATCCAGTGAGCCTCCTCTGCACGGATGCCCCAGGAACCAAAATGCAGCTGGGTATTACCCTTTGCCTGGCCCTTCATGGAACCGCGCTGTACCTTACGGTGCAATACACGCTTTGGAGCAAGCATTAACGGCCCCTCCTCTCATTGCGAGCACGACGTGGACGAGCGGAGCCCTCAAGAGCTGGGTTAGGTGTTGGCTGTCCAGGCATCTTCTCGCCGTAATAAATCCAAACCTTGATACCAACAGCGCCCATGGTGGTGCGACCTGTAGCGGTACCATAGCCGATTGCAGCACGAAGGGTGTGCAGAGGCACGCGACCCTCACGGTACCACTCACGACGGCCCATCTCAGCACCGTTCAGACGACCGGAGCACTGGATACGAATACCCTTAGCGCCAGCCTTACGAGCGGACTGAACAGCCTTACGCATAGCGCGACGGAAAGCGACACGCTGCTCAAGCTGCTCTGCGATGGACTGAGCAACGAGGTTTGCGTCAAGCTCAGGACGCTTAACCTCAACAACATCAACGTTGACCTGACCCTTGCCGACCTTAGCAACACGCTCAAGATCTGCACGAAGTCCGTCAATCTCTGCACCCTTCTTGCCAATAACAATACCAGGACGTGCGGAGAAAATAGTTACCTTGACCTTATCGCCAGCGCGTTCGATATCAATACGAGCAACGGCTGCCTTCTCAAGGCGCTTTTCAAGATACTTGCGGATAGCAAGATCGTTGCCGAGCTGCTCGGCGTAGTCCTTATCGGCGTACCAACGAGAACGCCAGCTCTCGGTTACACCAAGACGGAAGCCTGTAGGCTGTACTTTCTGACCCATTCCTACGCCTCCTTTCGAGGTGCAACGACAACGGTAATGTGGCTCATGCGCTTGTTAATGCGGGAAGCCGAACCCTTTGCACGAGGGCGAATACGCTTAAGCGTTGGGCCTTCGTCAACAAAAGCGGTCTTGACTACCAGGTTGTTAGCACGGAGACCATTGTTGTTCTCGGCGTTAGCAACTGCAGAGCGCAGAACCTTAGCAACATCAGTAGCGGCAGCGCGAGTCGAGAACTGAAGAACCTCAAGGGCCTTCTCGACAGACTTACCGCGGACAAGCGCGACAACTGCGCGAGCCTTACGAGGAGCAACGCGAACATACTTAGCTGTTGCGCGAACCTCAATAGAATCGGTGTTCTTAGCCATTTACTACACTCCCCCTATTTGGCCTTGTGACCGCGGAAGGTACGGGATGGGGAGAACTCGCCCAACTTGTGACCAACCATGGACTCGGTGACGTACACAGGTACATGCTTACGACCATCGTGAACAGCGATGGTGTGACCGACCATCTCAGGGAAGATGGTTGAGGAACGTGACCAAGTCTTGATAACGTCCTTCTTGCCAGCCTCGTTCATTGCAGCGACACGCGCAAGGAGGCGAGTCTCCACAAAGGGGCCTTTTTTGAGACTTCTGCTCATTTATCTACTCCTACTCGTGTCTTACTTGGACTTACGACGGCGAATGATCAGGCGGTTAGAAGCCTTCTTCGGGTCGCGGGTCTTATAACCCTTGGTTGGCTTACCCCATGGGGTGACGGAAGGACGACCAGAGGTGTGGTTCTTACCTTCACCACCGCCGTGTGGGTGGTCAACAGGGTTCATGACAGTACCACGGACGGTAGGACGGACGCCTGCCCAACGGGAACGACCAGCCTTACCAACAACAATGTTGGAGTGCTCAGCGTTACCAACCTCGCCGATGGTTGCACGGCAGGTCAGAAGAACACGACGGAGCTCGGAGGAAGGCATGCGCAGAACTGCATAGCCGTTGTCCTTACCCATGAGCTGGACGGAAGTACCAGCAGCACGTGCCATTGCAGCACCCTTGCCAGGCTGGAACTCAACTGCGTGAACAAGAGTACCTACTGGAATCTGCTCAAGAGTGGTGCAGTTACCAGGCTTGATGTCGACGTCCTTGGTACCAGAAAGAACGGTGTCACCGACGCTCAGGCCCTCTGGGCAAAGGATGTATGCCTTTGCGCCGTCTGCATAGTGCAGAAGAGCAATACGAGCGGAACGGTTAGGATCGTACTCAACAGTAGCGACCTTAGCTGGGATGTCATCCTTGCGACGCTTGAAGTCGATACGACGGTACTGGCGCTTGTGGCCACCACCCTGGTGACGGGTAGTGATGCGGCCATTGTTGTTGCGACCAGCCTTCTTTGGCAGAGGCTCGAGAAGGGACTTCTCGGGCTTATCAGTTGTAATCTCAGCAAAGTCTGAGATTGTCTGGAAGCGCCTGCCTGCGCTTGTTGGCTTTAGATGCCTAACTGCCATAAACAGTATCCCTTTCTTCTCCGTTGGCTAGCCCGCTTAAGGGAAAGTCGAGCTAACACCGGATTACCACGGTACCGCGCGTATCTACTATGCGCGGCATACGAACCCGTACCTCAAAAGAGGCACGGGAGAAAAACCTTACTCAGCAGAGTTATTACCGAAGATCTCGATAGTCTCACCAGCAGCGAGGGTAACAATAGCCTTCTTCCACTGGCGGGTCTTGCCTGCCTGCTGATAACGTACACGCTTGTTCTTTGGCTTAACAGAAAGTGTGTTTACCTTGGTGACGTGTACAGAGAAGAGCTTCTCTACAGCTGCAGCAATCTCTTCTTTACCTGCGTTACGAGCAACCTCAAAAGTGTACTTGCCCTGCTCCATCAGATCAAAAGCACGCTCTGAAACGATAGGACGAATGATGACCTCATAAGGAGAGTTCATTATGCGAGCACCTCCCCAAGCTGCTTAGCGACATCAGCGGACATAACAAGTGCGCCGTTGTCGATCAGGAAACGAGTAGTAACCTCAGAAACGCCGAAGACCGAAACCTTAGGAAGGTTGCGGAAAGAGAGGTAGGTGTTGACGTCGTCGTCTGGGACGATGACGGTAACGCGCTTACCCTCAATACCGAGGTTCTGAAGTGCAGCCTTTGCCTGCTTGGTGGAAGGCTGAGCAAACTCAAGAGAGTCAACGAGGACAAGCTCAGAATCTGCAACCTTGCCGGAGAGGACGGACCTCATAGCAAGCTTGACCATCTTGTTGTTAATGCGACGTGCGTGGGAACGAGGGGTAGGTCCAAAAATGACGCCACCACCAGTCCACTGACCAGCACGAATAGAACCCTGGCGAGCACGACCAGTACCCTTCTGACGGTAAGGCTTAACGCCACCGCCGGATACCTCGTGACGGTTCTTTGTAGAGTGGGTACCCTGACGTGCGGATGCGTCCTGGCAGACTACAACCTGGTGCACAACAGGGATGTTTGGCTCAATGCCATAGACGTCAGAGGAGAGCTCGGCGTCGCCGACCTTCTTTCCCTCTACGTTCTTAATCTCATACTTGGACATGTTGTCTCCTTGTTAGCCTAAGTGTTTGCCTAAAGGCCCTTAGGCCATGCGGACCTGGACGAGGGCATTCTTGCCGCCAGGAACAGCACCCTTGATAAGCATGAGGTTCTGCTCAGCATCAACGCGGACAAGCTTAAGGTTCTTGACCGTAACGCGCTCTGCGCCCATGTGACCATACATGTGAAGGCCCTTACGAACGCGTGCAGGGTATGCGCACTGACCAATGGAACCTGGACGACGCTGGTTACGAGAACCGTGAGTCATTGGACCGCGAGAGAAGTTCCAGCGCTTAACGGTACCCTGGAAACCCTTACCCTTAGAAGTGCCTGTTACGTCAACAGCGGTGACCTCAGAGAAGTCAGCAACTGTGACAACATCGCCGGTCTTGTGCTCAGAAGCATCCTCAACGCGGACCTCGCGGAGGTAACGCATTGGCTCGACGCCCTGTGCCTTGAAGTGACCAGCCATTGGCTTGTTGACATGCTTCTCAGAGATGTCGCCGAAGCCAATCTGTACGGCATTGTAGCCGTCCGTCTCAACAGTCTTTACCTGTGAAACGGTGCAGGGGCCAGCAAGAACGACGGTAACAGGAACGACGTTGTCGTTCTCGTCCCATACCTGGGTCATGCCCAGCTTGCGGCCGAGGATGGTATTAACCATGCTCTTTCCTAACCTTCGGTGGTCATGGGACCTTGAGAGCACATCGGGTACTCTTCCCCAGCGGACCACGTCCTGTACATACTGCCTTTAGACATAATTGTCCTGTTTGAGCAGCCCGTCTACTTTACACTCATTTTTGACAAGAAACAAGCCTAAAATCTCTAAAAGATGAACGCTTTGTGAAGAGCGTTTGATACCTTCTAGCTGCGAGATCTTTCTTCTCGCCTATTTTGCGAGGTCAAACCGCTGACCCGGGCGTATCCATTGGCGAGAAACCCAAG
>CALKRF010000087.1 GCA_937990665.1 uncultured Atopobium sp. | reverse complement strand
GCTGCCCAGAAGTTGTCCTCCTCGCCCAGACGGGTGATGTGATCTTCTGCTACGCCAAGAGACTTCCAGATTTCAATTGCCTCATCGTCGTCAGTAAAAACAGTAAAGTACAGGCGATCAAGAGGCAGGCCAAGGTGCTCTGGAGAAGAAATAAACTCCATTGCCCAGGTGCATGCATCGCGCTTGGTGTAACCACCAAAGGAGAAGTTACCCAGCATCTCAAAGAATGAGAGATGGCGAGAGTCGCCAATGTTGTCAATATCATTAGTACGAAGGCACTTCTGGCAGGAAGTTGCACCAATCTCCTTCATGGTCTTAATGCCCTGGTAATACTCCTTGAACTGGTTCATGCCAGCATTAGCAAGAAGCAGCGAAGGGTCAGAAGGCACCAGAGATGAAGAAGGATAGCGCTTGCAACCCTTGCTCTCAAAGAAGCTTAGGAAGTCCTCGCGAATCTCTGCCGTTGTCATTGTTTTATAGTCAGCCATAAAGTACTTCTCCGTATTCAAATAACTACTCTTTTGTACTGTCTGAGTCTACCGCATCTGACGATGGTTTATCTGGTTCCTTAGTAACTTCTTGAGTATTCCTAAAAAGTAACTGAGAAAAATCATGTCCAAGAATCTTGGGCGCGGGAGCTGAAGACTTGCTGCGCACATGAGCCGTAGTGTCTTGATCAACAAGACGCGACTCCTCAAAGAACTTTGGATCATCGAGGGCATCATACTCTGGCAGAATAGCGCCAGACTCATCCACATACTGCGTCGAGTTAAAAAGCGCGCCATTTGGCGAGACGATCTGTCTGCCCGAATACTTCTCAAAGAAGTACACAAAGATGCCCCTCAGTGCTGCTGTCAAAGGTATGGCAAGAATAGTTCCAACTACTCCACCAAGAGCGCTGCCAATGACAATACCAACGAGCGAAAGACCTGGATGAACTTTAACGCTAGTTGCCATAACCAAAGGTGAAAGCACGTTATCAACAACGTTTTGTGCAACCATCAAGATAACGATAGTCCATACGGTCATGACAGGGTCTACCAAGATGCTCAAAATAAGAGCAATACCTGCCGAGAAAACCGGTCCAACTACAGGAATAATATGGAAGATTCCTGTAACCATGCCAATAAGAGCGGCATAAGGGTTGCCTAAAATCAGACACCCAAAGTACACAAGAATGCCATTAACCGCAGAGGTAATGATAGTGCCTCGCATATATCCACTGGTAGATCTACTTAAGATTGCAAGAATAAGTCTGAACTCATTCTCTTTTTGAGGACCAGCAATAATAGCCATCTCACGAACAATAACTGGATAATCTTTAGCCAACCAATAGGCAAGCACTAGGCCTAAGAAGAAGACCATGAGCTGGTTTGCCATAGAAGAGATGTTGCCTAAAGCAGATGAGGAAAGCCAACTCAAAATACCAGAAGCAACTGATATTCCAATACTTGATGCCTGTTCAATTGCAAGTTCTACTGTCTGTCTAACAGCAGGGTTACTTTGAGTGTCAAAGTTCTGCCAAAACTCCCTTGCCATTGCTCCTATCTGACTTGCATACGAAGGAGCGTTTCTGAGTAGCGTAGTAAGCTCAAATACCAATGGCTGCGCAATCAAAATCAAAAATACTACCAGCACAATGAGCGTAAGAACAAGCGCGATAAGAGCGGAAATGCCACGAGGCACTCCCCTGTCTTCAAGCCAATTGGTAACAGGGCTACAGACAAACGCAACAATTGCGCCAATGGCGAGCAGCTCAACAGCCTGTCCCAGGATGCCAAGGACATACAGTGCAAGTGCAAACAATGCAGTCAGACCAATGACTGTCCACACCATTAAGCCACGTTGTTTCCATTTTTGAGCTGAATCGGAAAAGTTTTGATGCTTTTGATCCATTAACGGTTCACGCTTTCTGGGTCAATCTTTTCTTGAATACGCTTTAAGGTGCGACGAAGCAGCCTTGAAACCTGTACCTGGGAGATATTAAGTTTCTCCGCAATCTCTACCTGGGTAAGACCTTCAACAAAACGCATACGAATAATCTCTTGCTCTCGTGGCGAGAAGTCTCTAATGGCCTCTTCAAGAACAATGCGGTCATCAGAACCAGCAAGATCCTCATCTTCGGTCACATACTGATCAATGATTGAAGGAGTCTCGTCGCCATCAGCGCCAGAGCCGCCTCCCTCAAGAGGAACAGAGCTATAAGCGCTAGAAGACTCCATAGCCTCAAGAACCTCTTCAACGTTAGTATCAAGGCGCTGGGCGATCTCTTCAATTGAAGGGCTTCTTTGCAGCTCTTTAGTCAAATCATCAGTGACCTGATTAATCTTGGACGAAAGCTCCTGCAAACGACGAGGAACACGTACTGACCAGCCTTTATCGCGGAAGTGACGCTTGATTTCTCCCATGATGGTTGGCGTTGCATATGTTGTAAATTCAAGACCACGATCAGGCTCAAACCTATCAATTGCCTTGATAAGTCCAATGGTTCCCACCTGAATCAAATCATCAAGGGGTTCTCCACGGTTTTTAAACTTGGAGGCCAAAAAGCGCACGAGGTTTAAGTGACTCACGATAAGCTGGTCTCTTACCTCAGGGTCTTTTGTTTCTTTATATTGGGCAAAGAGCTTGCGTGTTCTATCTTTATCCCAGGCTGGGGTACCTTTAGAAGCACGACGAGCAGCTCTTCTTGCGGCTTTCTGCTCTTCTGCAGATGCCTGTACTGCCTCGTTTGCTTCAGGTTTAGGCATGTGCACCGCCAGAAATCTTTACAAGATGAAGCGTATAACCGTCATCGCTAAGTGCAAACTCATCACAAATAGCGGAGAGCAATAGTTCTACAAGCTCTAGTGGCTGAGAATTATCTGTCTCAGACTCAACTGGATCCTCATCACCCAAGTCAAAATCAATAGCCATAGTATTGTCTTCGAGGGTAAACGTAATATCTACAGAGTCTTTCTGAGTGCCACAAGCAAAGACAAAGCCTTCTTCTGCGGCCATTTTGACATCTTCAAGCTCATCAACGTTCATCTTGCACAAAACAGCAAGATTAGCAGCCATCATTCTGACTGAACGAGCAAATGTTGGATCTGCTGGAGCGGAAAGCTCAACAATTTTTTGTGTCATTACAATCTACTCCTCAGACTTCTGAGAAGACTCAGAACCGTACTCAATATAGAACTGCTCAGTGCGAGCTGGTTTAGAATGCTTTGTCTTGTCCTGAGAAAGCAGAGGAAGCTCCTCAAGATACTCTTGAGCACGCTGTGCACTCTGTTGTGCGGAAGCAGTCGCACCGCTCAGGCGAGCCTGAGCTACCTCAGCAAGCTTGGAAGGATTCAAAGATCCGCCAAGACCAGTTCCTAGCTTTGAAACAGACTCAACAACGCCTGTTACCGCATCGCTTGCAGCCTTGCTGACCGTTGCTGTTACTGCAGAAGCAGCACCTGAAACAGTTGCTACATCACCAAGAACCACATTGAGGCTCTCAAGAGAAGTGTTAGCATTCTCTGCAGCCTCATCAACCTTCTGCATAAGTGCAGGTAGCTGCTTGATAGTTGGATCAAGCTCATCAACCATGCCATCAATCTTTGAAATAACAGGCTGAATCTGCTCAATGGTATTGTTAGCTGAGAGTGTAATCTCAGTAATTGACTTTCTTGTTGTTCTTAGGGTCAGAGCGACCTCGACAATGGCCCAAACACCAACTACGGCTAAGACTACAAGGGCAATCTGTAGGTAATCCATCTATGCCATCCCTCAAAGCTAACGGTTACAGTTCTTTCTATTCTACCCGAGGAACGTCCTCTTGATGCTCCCACTTGGGTAATTCAAATTCCTAGGCTTCCTCGTGACGATCACGCTCTGTAGCTGCAATTCTCCACGCTTCCCAACCTCTTGGAGATGGCGAGAAGAACGCACCACGTTCAAGTCCTTCTGGAAGATAACGCTGTTCAATCCACCCGCCAGGATAGTTATGCGGGTAGAGGTAGTTGCCGTACTCCTCAGAACCAGGGCGCGTGCGATCCCTTAAGTAACTTGGAACTTCTCGCCTTGGACCTGTTCTAACCTCATGAAGGGCAGCATCAATACCAGCTTCTGCAGCATTAGATTTTGGAGCAAGTGCCATATAAATAACTGCTTGCGCAAGGTTAATTCTGCACTCGGGATATCCAATGACCTCGGCTGACCTAAATGCTGCATGTGCAATGAGCAGCGCCTGTGGATCGGCATTGCCAATATCCTCTGAGGCCAAAATCATAATGCGTCGAGCAATAAATTTAGGGTCCTCACCTGCATCAATCATGCGCGCAAGCCAATACAGTGCGGCATCTGGGTCTGAGCCACGCATGGACTTAATAAACGCAGAGATAATGTCATAGTGCATATCTCCTGCTTTATCGTAGGGAAGTCCGCGACGAGGATTTGCCTCAAGAACGTTTTGCTTGGTAATAACAAGCGGCTCAGATGCTTTGTCGTCAGCAGATTCTGGAACATCTACCATCTGAGAGGCAAGCTCGAGTGAAGTTAGGGCTGCGCGGCCATCTCCGCCTGCAAGCGTCACAATCTCTTTACGAGCATCTTCTTCCAGGACAAATGTGCCAGCTAGGCCATCCTCTGATTCAAGTGCTCGCTGAATGAGCTCATCGATAGCCTCATCTGACAATGCATGCAGCTCCACTACACGAGAACGAGAAATCAGAGCGCTATTAACCTCAAAGTAAGGGTTTTCTGTAGTAGCCCCAATAAGTACAACTATTCTATCTTCTACTGCATGAAGCAAGGCATCTTGCTGAGAGCGTGTAAAACGATGAATCTCATCAATGAACAGAATAGTTCTTCTACCTGCTGTTAAAAGCCTTGATTCTGCAGCTTCAATCTCTCTGCGAAGATCTTTTACAGTGCCCGTAATTGCAGATACTTCTACAAATTCTGCGTGCGTTGTGTGAGCAATGATGCGTGCAAGCGTAGTCTTACCAGTGCCAGCTGGGCCATACAGCAAGACAGACGAGAGTGTATCGTGCTCAATTGCCTTGCGCAGCCAAGAGCCAGGGCCAACCGCATCTTCCTGACCCACGTATCCATCAAGCGTGGTAGGACGCATACGAGCAGCAAGTGGTGCATTAGCTTTTTTAGCGGCACGTTCCATGTCAGAGAATAAAGTATCCATGCAGCTATTTTACCCCGTCTCAAACATAAAAGCTTGGCGAGAAGCCCGCTCAACACAAATGCTCTTTACGTGCCCGTTTGCCACACCGTGACTGAGTGGTAAACCTTACGCGCGTACTCCTTCTGCAAAGTAGCTTCTCTTTGGAAAGAGCTCCTGAGCTTCTGGGAAGAGCGCTTCACAGGTAACCACAAAGTAGTCATCAGTCATTGCAGAAATAAAATCAACAACAGTGCGATGCGCATCACTCTTCCAGTCATAGGTATGGCCGTACCTAGAAAGATGTCTGCTTACTGGCTCAATATGATGCTTAAAGATTGCAAGGCTCTGATCGCCAGATTTAAGAGAAGACAACTCGTATTCGTACAACTTCTCAAACAGGTGCTTTATGTCCTCAGAGAAATCACCATTGGCTTCTGATGCACCATAAATCTTCTGGTAATTCTCGCGCTTTGCTCGTTTCATCTCTTTAAACGCCTCTTCTGAGAGAGAAATCTGAGGCTTACCAAAGCTATTCTGAACAATGTCTGCAACGAAAGCAGAGGTAGCCCATGCGTTATAAGCGCCACCAAGACCATCATCAAACGTTTCTTCTGTTGCAGCGCCAGCACGAAGCGCGTCCTGCCTATCTTTTCCGACATACGCAATAATGTCAGAGATGCGCATGACGCAACCTTCAAGCGTCATAGGACGCAGGTGCGCAATAGACTGAGGGCCTCTCTCCCAGCAATCTTCTACCACCTTATCAAACTCATCAAAAGTTGAAAGATCACTCATTTGAAGTATCTGCTGTTCAAACTCACCGTTGTGGCAGATTACTCCGTCAAGCGTCTGCAAAGAGAGGTTTCTTGCATAGAGGCCGTCAAGTACGCGCACACTTTGTACGTTGTGGAAAAACCAACGTCCCGTTTGCTCGTGATAAATATCATTGAGGAAATACTCCCCTGCATGACCAAAAGGAGTATGTCCCACGTCATGACCAAGAGCAATTGCCTCAATTAAATCAAGGTTAAGGCCAAGTGCACGTCCAATGTCTTTAGCAACTCTACAAACAAGCTGCTCATGAAGGCCACGACGCGTAATGTCATCATGCGCGCGGAACGAGAAGACCTGTGTTTTGCCGTTTAGCCTGTTATACGCGGGAGTGTGCATGATTTTCTCGACATCTCGCATAAAAGCGGGACGCAAAAGTGATGCCTGATCATGGGTGAAATCTCGGCGAATGATATCTTCATTTTTGCACGCGTAAGGACTTAAGGTGCCCTTAGCAATTTGCTCAGCTACAAGGGCCTGAGTTTCTTCTGTAAGTTGCCCGGTCAAATGAGGTGCAAAAGGATTAGTGATGTTCATGTGTATCCTTTCTAGATGTTTTTCACCTCTAGTGTAGAAGTTTCACCGGACAAAAACTCGTGTTGAATTTTGAGAGAGCTTTTATGAAAGCCTGGTATCTAAAAAAGGCTATCTTGAGCTGGTTGTTTTAAGGCTTCAAACAGATTTTTTGCCAACAGTGCGGCTCCCTTTGAATTTGGATGCACATCGTCAGCAAAATATTTCTTCTCCTGCGGCAATAGTTTTTCTCCAGAAATACACTGCAAACCAAACTTACCGGCAACCTCTTCAATAATTTGCGGAATCTCGGCGAAACAAGAATAAGGGTGCGTGGGATACGCATCCTCAAAATAAGGCGTGGGCGTCAGAACCACCACACGCGTATCCGCATACATCTGAGAAATCTGCCAGAGCGAATTTTGAATATCGTGTGTTACCTGCGACTTTGAGCATTTTTCGTATCGATAATTTGCTCCAAGTGCAACCATAACTAAAAAAGCATCCTCAATAAACGTATACAAGCCAGGCTGATAAACTTGTCCACCAATTCCCTGGTTAACCACATCAAGCTTCATGCGTTTAGCAAGACAGCGTGGCCAAGTTTTGTCTGGCCGATCCACAACAAAACCCTGCGCAATAGAATCGCCAAACACCACCAATTTTTTCTTAGGCTCATCGGGCGAGAAAAACGTGCCGTTGCCACGGAGATTTTTTACAGAAGCACTCTGTAAACAAGGCAAGTAAATAATGACGCGATGCGTGTCATTAAAACCTGGAAGTCTAGCAAGGTCATCTTCAGAGGTTTCTGTTTCTAGATGAATAGAAAGTGTATGTTCACCTGCATCATCCAGTGAGAAGCTCTTGTAAGGTTTACCATCAACCGTCACAAAGACAGAGCTGAGCTTTTTAAGATACGTAGCTTTAAGTAACTGTAAAACAGAAGAGGCTCCCTTAGGAACTTTGTCAATTTTTAGATCAAGCGCCACTTCTGAGCTGTCCGTGGTAAAGGCAATTTGAATATCTGAAGTGCACGCTACCATCTGTTTAAAAAGACCGGGGTGCCAGGAAGAGCAAGAGCCAATGACTCTAAGCTGATTGGGAGAAATACGTAGTGGATGAACCCATCCGTGAACAAGTTTCTCTGTCCATGGTGCACCAAATAAAAACTTAGATGCTGGCGAACTAATTCTCCACTCCCCAACTTCCATACGCACCTCCAATCACAAGTTAAATTACTATAGTTATATATTACGAGGTTAATAGACAGTATTACAATCTTTAGCAACAAATAAACTGCTCTTGTTGTCCATAGGGAGGCAACAGATATGTTTGGCGAGAAGATGTTTAATTTTTCAGAACCGATTTCTAGAAAAACATTTCGCACAGTATTGCTTATTAGTTTTCTTGCCTATCAGGGAGCGCGACTACTGTGGAAACAGGGACTTATTCCGCCGTTGCTATTTTGCCTAGTATCAATTTTGCTTGAAATTATTAATTGCTACCTCATTTTTAGAAGTGAGCTTAAAATACGGGCAAAGATTTCACTTTTAGTTTTTCTTGCCTTCGTTCTCGTATTTGAGATTAGCCATGTTATTTATTTTATGTAAACAAAAACCCTCTTCTACCAGTGTAGTGAACTGCCTCCCATTTCTTGGACATAAGAAATGGGAGGCAGTTCATTGTGCGGGTGATTATGATTCTGCAGCGTGTTAGCATCGGCTTTTAGGCCTGGCGCACAAAATAGCGCAGCTTTGGTAGGTTCTGCTGAAGAATCGACATGTTCTTAATCAAGATAGCCAGGCAGCTAGGCGGTTGCACTACCTGATATGCATCTCTATGCATAAACTTCATCTAATATGCTTAAACATGAATAAACTAATATAAGAAATTTAACTATCGATAAATTCTGTATCTACGGAACACACCTAAGTCA
>CALKRF010000086.1 GCA_937990665.1 uncultured Atopobium sp. | reverse complement strand
GGCATTGTCTGCTCAATTGCCGAGAAACCCGTCTACTTGATGCTCAACAAACCTGCAGGGTACCTGACTACTATGAAAGACCCTCAGGGTAGACCAACCATTGTGGATATGGTTCCCACTGACAAATATCCCGGTCTTTTTCCTGTTGGACGCCTTGATATGGACACCACAGGTCTTCTGTTCTTTACCACCGATGGTCAGATGGCACAAGAGCTCCTGCATCCTTCAAAGCATGTATGGAAGCACTATGTTGCCCATGTAGTAGGAACGCCTACAGAAAAGCAGCTAGATCGTCTCCGCGAGGGTATTGAGCTTGAAGATGGGCCTGCGGCGCCAGCAGAGGTAGAGATTATCTCTGACAATGCCAAGATGAAGGCTCTTCTCGCCCCACAGGGTTTAGGAAAAACCGGTGGAGGAGAGCCAAACGCCCTGGTGAGCGTCACTATTAGAGAAGGCAGAAAGCACCAGGTCAAAAAGATGCTTCTGGCTATTCATCATAGAGTTCTCGCACTCCACAGAGACACGTTTGGGCCGCTTCACCTTACAGGCGTTAAAGAAGGCGAGTGGAGGCTTCTTACAGAAGAGGAAGTTGCCGCTCTGGACCGAACTATTGGTAGAGAGCCTGGCGCTTCTCCCATAATGCCTTTACATGCCAGCAAATAATTATTAGTCGCACAATTACTAAGTGCACGTCAAACAGTTCAAACACGCCCAGAGAGGAGACATAATGCAGCCATTTGAAGTTCCAGCTCAGGCTCATCGCATTTTGTTTATGCGCCACCCAGAAAGCGTGGCTAATACACAGCGCTTTTTCAGCGGTAGAAGAGACGTTGAGCTTACCGAGCATGGCGTTGAACAACGAGAGCATGCTGTTCGTGCACTTGTTGCATTTCATCCAGATAGAATTTGGACCTCTCCTTTATCTCGCTGCAAAGACATGGCCCAGATGGCTGCCACCGAGCTTGGTATTCCTTGTGAGGTAAAAGATGACCTTGCAGAGATGGATTTTGGCATTTTGGAGAGCAAGCGTTTTGCTGATGCAGAAGAGATTTTAAAGCCCTATGGCCTTACGTTTCCTTGGGCCTCAGACAAAAATGGCCACTCCATACCTGCTCCAGAAGCAGAGTCATACGAGCAGGTAAGAAGCAGATGTCGCACTATTCTTAACGAGCTTTCCAGTTTTTCTGGACGTACCGTTTGTATTTCTCATGGCGGTTATCTGCGCTCTATGATGGCAGAGATTTTTGGCATCCCAGGTAGTTCAAGCTGGAATGTGCATCTTGCAAATGTTTCTTCAATCTTCTTTACTAGTACAGGCAGTTCTGATTTCAAGCTTGGTGGATTTAACCTTGATCCAGAAGAGGTTATTCGTCGTTCCACTGAGCCAAGTTTTTACGATTTTCGTGACATTTGGGGTGTCACCAAGGGGGATAAGTAATGATTGTTGCTATTGACGGTCCAGCAGGCTCCGGAAAGTCTACGGTTGCTCGCGCACTTTCTGATCGCCTGGATCTGATTTTCCTTGATACGGGCGCAATGTATCGTTCGGTAACCGTAGAATGCCTACGTCAGGGCATTGATATGACTGATATTGAGAAAATCATTCAGGTTGCACGTAGCATTAGCATCTCGTTTGGAAACTCTGTTAATGGTCAAACCGTCTTCGCTAACGGTGCAAATGTTACCGCAGAGATTCGCACCCCAGAGGTGGACAGAAACGTCAGTGCCGTTGCAGCCATTCCTGAAGTACGCGAGGCTATGGTTACCCTGCAGCGTCGTGCTGGCGAGAATGGCGATGTAGTCGCAGAGGGCCGTGACATTGGCACCGTGGTATTCCCCGAAGCTGATGTAAAGGTCTTCTTGACCGCAGACCCTGCTGCTCGAGCTCACCGCCGAGCCGTTCAGCGCCAGGGCGGAGACGCAGCCACCGGAAACGATGCCCAGGTAGATGCCAAGAGTGAGGAGAAGATCCTCGAAGACATCAAGGCTCGCGATAAGGCTGATTCTGAGCGCAAGGCAGCTCCACTTCGTGCAGCAGAAGACGCTCATCACATTGACTCTTCTGCGCTTTCTGTTGAAGAGGTTATTGCAGCTATTATTGCCCTACATCCTGGACTCGGCAAAAGAGATGCCCGCAACCACAGGGCTTCTCACCAGGGAAATGGATCAGAGAGCAGCTCTTCTGATGACGGGAAGTCTCACACAGAAAAGCCTAAGCGCTCCGAGAAAAAATCTTCTATAGCAGCGACATCTAAGCGTTTGCGTCCTTTTGGCGGAAACTCATTTGACGATTATTACGATACCGCGCTTGCTGATTTTCCAGCTCCAGCCAAGTTCTTTAAGTGGCTGGCAGTCAGCGTGCTTGGGCTGATTACAAAAATCTGGTTTAGATGGCGTTGGGACAATGACCAGCTCTTTGTTGGCGATAAGACCCCTCGCGTTCTTATCATGAACCACCCAACGTTCTTGGACCCTATTGTTACTGTTGTCCACCTGCTTGTTCATGGCATTCCCGTTAGAACCATCTACAAGAGTGAGTTCAACAAATTCAAGCCACTTCAGTGGGCGCTTTCTAGACTTGGTGGTATCCCAGTAGATCGTGGAACTGCTGACATGAAGGCAATTCGTCGTGCAACCACGGCTCTTTCAAGAGGAGAAATGCTTCTCATTTATCCTGAGGGTACCAGAGTCAGAAGCAACACTGAACGTGGAGAAACCCATGGCGGTTTTGCGCTTATTGCACAGCTTGCCAAGGTAGATGTTCAGCCATTAGCAATTATTGGTGCCCTTGATATTAAGAAAAAAGGTTCTCCTTTGGTTAAGCCTGTAAAGGTGTATCTTCGTGCAGGTCAGAAGGTTTCTTTTAATGATCTGACTTCAACTAAGCGTAAAGATCAGGCAAAAGAGATGGAAGAAGTGGCCATGGAGCGGGTATACGAACTAAGAGATGCAATGCTCAAAGAGCATCCCGGAAGGAATTAGTTCGTGCCTACTAT
>CALKRF010000085.1 GCA_937990665.1 uncultured Atopobium sp. | reverse complement strand
TAATTGCTGTTTAAGAATTGTGGAAGCTGTGATAAACTTCTACAGTCACGGGCGATTGGCGCAGCGGCTAGCGCAGGTGCTTTACACGCACAAGGCCGGGAGTTCAAATCTCTCATCGCCCACCATGGAACCTCACGCGGCGCCTTCGGGTGTCGCGTTTTTTCTTATCGACTGCTCTTTTTCTTATAAGATCGTCACCTTTTTGTAAGTTAGTTCGATGGTATCAATTAGGTATGTGGCGCATTATAAAAATGCAGATAAATATAAAGACGATGTTGTTAAAGCCAATAGAGTAAGGGCAATATACTATGAATTTGTTAATAAAAATTGTAGTTGGAAATGTACGCCGTAATCTTAGCGACTTTGGAGTTTATTTTGCTGCATTGGCAACGGGTGCCTGCCTCATGTATTCATATGCAGCATCTGGAGATTATTTATTTGCCTTGGTGAATGACGAATCGGTCCGTTCACTTTTTGTTTCGGAGGCAAATTACAGCCTAGCATTTGGTATTTTGCCTTTTTTGGTGTTTTTGAATGTTACGTCATACGCAAATAAATTTTTGATTCGTCGACGTCTTCCCGAATTTGCTTTATATGAGTTTGCGGGTCTTGAAAAGAAAGATGTCATTAGCATATTGCGATATGAAACTATTCTGGTTTCAGGAAGTGCGCTTATTGGTGGAATTGTAGTAGGTATTGCTATTTCGCCGTTTGTAGAAATGATTGTAAGCTGGTCATACGCCCTACCAATGAAATTTGTTGTTGTTGCTTCTCCATTGGGTGCCATTGTGACAACAATAATATTTTTTATAACGATGTTCGTGCTCTCCTGGGGTAGTAAGCGCATTTTAAAGAAGTCTACGTTATTGCAGATGATGTCTGCGAAAAAAGAAAATGATTCATCAAAACCACTTTCAATTTTACGAGCAATCTTTGATGCATGTATAGGTGTTTTGTTGCTGGCAATTGTTTATGTTGTGTGCGCTCAGGCTCCGTTTGCCTTTATTGGTTTCATGATTCCTTTTGGTGCCTGTGCCATTTTTGGATCATTTTTTGTGTTCCGTTCAACACTTGTGTTACTTCCACGCGTTCTTAAGAAAATTCCAGGTATATGGTATCGGGGGTTAAACGCATTTTCTGTGCGTCAAGCTGAAGGTGTGGCACGCAACGCTTCCAAAGCCATGACGTGTTCAGCAGCCCTATCTTCTGTAGGTATGTGCATGTTTGTCTTTGCTGTTGTTCTTCGCACTCAAATTTTTGAGGTAATTTCTTCACAGGATATGAGTGCTTCGGATGTTTCTGGACCTTTTGGCGTTATTGTATTCACCTGTTCTTTTTATGCGGTTGTGTTACTTGTATTTTCTTCCGTCATTTTGGCAGTTCAACAGCTTTCGCTTGCTGCAGATAATAAAGAGAGGTATTACAAGCTGTATGAATTAGGGGCTTCTCGAGAAATACTTTCAAAAAGTTTGCTTACTGGCGTACTGTGTAATTTTTTGTTTCCGGGTATTTTTACCGTGATTCATGCAATTTTTGGACTTAATGTTATTCGTTTTATGAGTGTAGAAATGTTCCAAACTGCCATCGAGCCAAGCATTTGGCCTGTTGCTTTACTCACACTTTTTGGTTTTGTAGTGTATTTCTTTATTACGTATATCGGAGCAAAAAAGAACGCATTATCAATGCATATTTAGTCATTACGTTAAAGGCAGTGGCAACAAATAGCAATAAATAGCAACAAAGTAATACCAACAAGAGCAACAATAAAGTGTTTCAGAGGGCGGTGTACAGACAGGTATACTAGAGTCGTTTCAAAAATAATTAACTGCTTTTCTATGCAGATGTGAAAAGGAACGCTATGAAATCTGACTCTACGCTGCAATCTAACGCTTCTTTGCAAGTTTTACGTTCGTATAACCGCGCGTGGGACCAGATGCGCCCCGTCACCCTCGAGCGCAACGTCATGAAGAACGCCGACGGATCGTGCCTGGTCACGTTCGGCGACACGCGCGTCCTGTGCACCGCTACCGTCGAAGAGGGCGTTCCCGCATGGCGACGCAGTTCTCGCGCGGGTTGGGTCACGGCCGAATATGCCATGCTACCTGCGTCAACTAACCGCCGCACCAAGCGAGAGCGCGCCAACCGCAAGGGCCGCTCCATGGAGATTGAACGTCTGATCGGTCGCTCGCTACGCTCCGTTGTTGATCTCAACCGTCTGGGCGAGTTCACCATCACGCTGGACTGCGACGTCCTTCAGGCAGACGGCGGCACCAGAACTGCAAGTATCACTGGTGCTTGGGTGGCACTTCACGACGCCCTCTACTCACTTGTCGAGAAGGACATTCTCCCCAGACTCCCTCTTACAGGTCAGGTAGCTGCGATTTCTATGGGCTATGTGAATGGCAAGCCGCTGCTGGACCTTGACTATCCCGAGGATTCTCATGCGGACATTGACATGAACCTTGTCGGAACAGAAACTGGACAGATAATTGAAGTACAAGGAACAGGCGAGGGCGGCCCGTTTGATCGCGAGCAACTCAACCAGCTGCTCGACCTTGGCCAAGCTGGCATCGCTCACCTTGTTGACCTGCAAAATCAAGTGACAGGATTTAGGGAGTAACCATGAGTCAAAATAATGAAAATCAGGGTTCTAACGCTGTGACCTTTGATCCAAATACAACCGTGGTAGTTGCAACGGGCAACGCTCACAAACTTGTTGAGATTGAGGCTATCCTCTCTAAGGTAATGCCTGGTATAAGCTTTGTAGCGCTTGGTCAGCTGGGCGATTTCCCTGATCCAGAAGAGAACGGCCAGACGTTCCGTGACAATGCTTTGATCAAGGCAATGGCTGCGCTTGACGAGGTAGATTGCGTAGCAGCTATTGCAGACGACTCCGGCATTTGCGTTGACGTTCTGGACGGAGCTCCTGGAATCTATTCTGCTCGTTATGCTGGCGAGCATGGCAATGATGCTGCAAACAATCAGAAGCTTTTGGCAGAGCTTACTGATGTTGCTGATGAGGACCGCACTGCTCGCTTCCACTCCACCGTTGCTCTGGTCTATAGAGACGGATCTGTGCTGGTAGGAGAGGGTGACTGCGAGGGCGTTATTGGCCACGAGCCAAAGGGTCACAACGGCTTTGGCTATGACCCACTCTTCTGGCCAGAGGATGCTCCAGGTAAGACCATGGCAGAGCTTGAGCCAGACGAGAAGAACGCCATCTCTCACCGTTTCCACGCTCTGCAGGATCTTTCCAAGCAGATTTTGGGATAGGCACGGCGTAGGTTTCGCGTCAGATTCGCGTCAGGGTTATGTCAGGTTCGCGTCAGATTCTAGACAGATAACTGCCATCGCGTCAGCTTTACGTCAGAATCGCGACAGATTTCTGACAGATTCCAGACAGAAAGCTACCGCCGCGTCAGATTTGCGTCAGGTTTACGTCAGCTCTACGTCAGAATCGCGACAGATTAGCGACAGATTCCTGACAGAAACACGCCATATAACAGGTCAAAACCGGTCAGCGAGATATTTGTTCTTCTCGCCGACCGGTTACTTTTTTGCTTGCTTCAAATGTTAAACTAAATGTAACTGTGACTTCTGTCTTGGAGGTAGACATGAGGATTGTTCGCACCCGCGATTACGAGGACATGAGCAGAAAAGCTGCAAATGTTATTTCTGCACAAATTATTTTGAAGCCAAATTGTGTTCTTGGCCTGGCAACTGGTTCAACGCCAATTGGCACCTATGCTCAGCTCGCTGATTGGTGCAAGAGGGGAGACCTGGACTTCTCGCAGGTTTCTACGTATAACCTTGATGAGTACCGCGGGCTTTCTCACGACGATCCTCAGAGCTATCACTATTTCATGCGCAAAAACCTCTTTGACCTGGTAAACATTGATCTTGAGAACACTCATGTGCCCGACGGCTCTAATCCTGACGTCGAGGCAGCTTGCGCCGAGTACGATAGGCTTGTTGCTAAGGCTGGTTATCCTGACCTGCAGCTTCTTGGTATTGGTCACAACGGTCACATTGGCTTCAACGAGCCCGACGATCATTTCTCCAAGGGTACGCACTGCGTTGACCTCACCGAGAGCACCATTCAGGCAAACAGTCGCTTGTTTGAGCGCATGGAGGACGTCCCTCGTCAGGCTTACACCATGGGCACTCAGACCATCATGTTTGCGCGCAGCATTCTGATTGTGGCTAGTGGCGAGGACAAGGCTAAGGCTGTTTACGACATGTGCTACGGCAATGTTTCGCCTCAGTGCCCAGCCTCTATCCTGCAGCTTCACACTAACTGCACCGTTATTGCTGACGAGGCCGCCCTCTCGCTCTGCCCAGCTGAGTAAGTCAAACCGGTTCAAAAAGTTTCAGAACATCATCTGTCGAGAAAATAAAAAACTCCCATTCACGAGAATGGGAGTTTTTTTGTTGCAGTTTATGATGCGCAAACGTTGTACGTGCACGTTTAGTAACGCTTTGTCGTTTGCGAGCTTAACGACGCTACGAAAATTACTTATAATCCTTGAAGTAACCATTGAGAGCAAAAAGAATCTGGTAGTTAAGGCCAAGCACATAGTCGCCGTTATTGGTATGAACCGTGTGAAGCGTAAACTCAAGATTGTCACCAAACGTGATTTTATCGCCATCTTTTTTGCCAGCACGAGACATATCTCCAGTTGAAAGTGGGAAAAATCTACCGGCTGGATTGACCGAAGTAACAAAGAATACAGAAGGCTCGACGGCGTTTTCACCAAGGTTAATGTGCAACTGTTTGAAAATCTGACTGTTTGTTGACACATAGACTACTTCGTTTTTGTCGAGCAGCTTCTTCAGTTCAGGAAGAGTCGCTGCTACCCAAGGTAGATCATGGTGAACGAAGGGATTGTCGCTCGCGAGCGACTGCGCAATAGGTGAGCCGTACTGATAGACATAAACCATCTTGTTGTAGAGCTCGTTGACGTCATTAACAGAGGTCTGAGCTGGTGCGGCTTGGTTAGCCTGGACAAGCTCGATAAGGTTCATGGAATTGAGCTGGTCAGATGAAGCGCCTTTGGACTGTGCTTCAGAAACGGTCAATCCACCAAATGCGAACGACCCTACGCTAAATACCAGGCAAAGCGCCGATAAAGCAACAAGAGCTTTAGATGATTTCTTTTTGGAAAGGAATGCAATTCCGATAGCAAGAGCAACAAAAATAAGCACGATATACCAGGTCTTACTAATGGCATATCCCAGAGTCTCAGTCATTGGGCCTCCTTGTGTTTTGAAGTTAGTTACTAATTTTATCAGAGGACCCCTATTTGTCATAAATTTGTTGGGGTTCTGACGCGCTGTCGTTGCAAGTCCGATGCCAACCTGACGCAAATCTGACGCGAACCTGACGCGATCTTCTCGCGATCTTGACGCAAATCTGACCGATCGACTGATGTTGTTCCCGTGACATTTGTCGTAAAACCTTGAGATTTCATTTTCTACAACGTATAGTGGAGTTTCGGAAATTCTGACTATTGTTTGTCGACCGGTACATATCTCCGACACATCAACGTGTCGCACCGCAAACGTACTGATTGACTTGGAGGATTGATGGAAAACGAGATTCCACCAGTTAATCGTGTAGACGAGATTCACGAGAAGCTCAGCTCACTTCAGGGTCAAAAGCTTAAGGTCAAGGCTAACATGGGACGTTCTCGTATTGTTGAGCGCACAGGTACCCTGGTTATGGCCCATCCATCTCTTTTCATCGTTGAGGTTGGCGAGCGCCGCGGTCGCACTGCCCGTCAGTCCTACCAGTACGTTGACGTTCTAACCGGTACCGTTGAGCTTTTTGATTTTGAGACCGGTGAGCGTCTGTTTGATTTTGAGTTTGAAGAGTAGTTTAGAAGCGCGCGCATTACTTCGACTAGGCTCACACTCATGGCTGCCTCGTTGTCCAATTTTGGACGCCAAATCATTCAGATTCCTTGCAAGGTCAACCTTCACCTGGGCATTCACGCTCAAAAAGACCAGCGAGGATACCATAAAGTAGATTCACTCATGGTTCCCGTTGCGCTGTACGACACAGTTGTTGTCGATGACGCGCTGGAGCTTACGGTTACGCATGAGCCGCAGCTCTGCGTGTTGCCCGAACGCACTACAACCTGGAAGGCCGCGGTTCTTCTCGCCACTAAGCTGGGTATTTCCCCAGATGTTTCCATTGACGTGCAAGTGCATATTCCCGAGAAGGCCGGCCTGGGCGGATCGTCTGCCGATGCTGCTGCAACGCTGTATTTGCTTGCCCAGCGTTGGGGCGTTGATCCGCTAGACCCGCTGGTAGTTGAGGTAGCCAAGGCTGTTGGCGCTGACGTTGCGTTTTTTCTAGACCCACAGCCGTCGCTTATGCTTGGCGCCGGAGATACGCTGGTAGAAACCTATACGTCTACTGTTGACGCTCCGCTTGCTATTGTTTTACCTGCAGAAACTGGCGTTGTTACCAAGGAAGCTTACGACCAGTTTGATGCATCGCCAATTGCTCCGGAATCTTACGAGAATCTGTCTGCGCTTTTGCGCGCTGCTGGTCAGGACGCTGCAGGTATGGAACCCGCCTCTGACAACGCCGCTGCAAGTAAGCAGCTCATCCAGCAGGTAGCAAGCCTCCTCTTCAACAATCTTGCGCCAGCAGCAAAATCGCTAAAACCACAGGTGGCCGAGGTAGAGAAGTGGCTAAAGACGCAGCCTGGAGTTCTTGGCGCTCAGGTTTCCGGCTCAGGTAGCAGCTCTTTTGCGCTTTGCGAATCACAGGATGCTGCCAACGCTATCGCAGCCGCAGCTCAAGCAAAAGGTTGGCGAGGCTTCTCCACCACCTGCAAGTTGTAGTGGTAACATAGAGCGGCAAATGTTTGATGGATTTATCCCATCGGACGAGGCAAAACATAACGGGTTGTGGCTCAGCTTGGTAGAGCGCTCGGTTCGGGACCGAGAGGTCGCTGGTTCAAATCCAGTCAACCCGACCATTTTTCCTGATAATCAATGTGCTTTTGTCATTTTGTGTCGTGAAATAGGCGTTTTGGAACCCAAAGTGGTAAAAAATGCGTTTAGTTGGAATATACAAAAACGCATGC
>CALKRF010000084.1 GCA_937990665.1 uncultured Atopobium sp. | reverse complement strand
GACGTTGTTGCAGGTAGGGAAGTAACCGAGACCGCTCCTTTTGCATACCAGCTGGCAGTTAACCTGATTCCACAGATTGGCGGCTTTGACGAGGTTGGCTACACTTCCGAGGAAATGAAGATGCAAAACGAGGGTCGCAAGATCATGCACCTTCCTGAGCTGCGCGTTAACTGTACCTGTGTCCGAGTTCCAACGATGCGCTCACACTCTGAGTCCATCACTGTTGAGCTTGAGCGTCCTTTGAGTCCAGATGAGGCTCGCGCTATTCTTGAGGATGCTCCAGGAATCAAGGTTGTAGACAACCCAGCAGAGCTTCAGTACCCAATGCCTCTTGATACTTCTGACCAGGACCTTATCTATGTTGGTCGTATTCGCGAGGATCTTTCCGCTGATAAAGATACTCATGCGCTGACATTCTTCTGTTGCGGAGACCAGATTAGGAAGGGTGCCGCAACAAACGCTGTCCAGATTGCAGAGTACCTGCTGTAATATCTGGCGCGCAGCCACGCTCGCATCATTTTCGTTGACCAAGTACCCGTTCGATTCTATTTCGTAGAATTGAACGGGTATTTTTGTGCGTCTGAGTCAAATTTTTCAGCGATAGAGTGCCATTCGGCGGCAAAGTGGTAAAAAATGCGTTTAGTTGGAGTATCCAAAAATGCTTAGTTTCTATGCAAGCCATCTACCAGCAATTTTACGTGGACAAAATTGTGGAAATTAGTACAAAATTTCTGAGCTGGGTAAACGTAAGTGACAAAATTTCGAAGTCCAAAAATAAACTCCAACTAAACGGATTTTTTACCCAAAACAGCACCTCTAATTTGATACATCAATTTCTTGATTAGTTTTCCTGCATATCAGCCATTGTTTATGCAAAAATCACCTATCTAAATAGTTAAAACTTTTATTCGAACAGGTATTCTACTTTTACAGTAGCCATACAGGTTGGAGGCAAAATGGAGGCAGCCGATAAAAATTTTAACAAAAAAGGTAGACGGCAAGCCATCTACCTGGAGTTTTTGGTGCCTCCTGCGCGATTCGAACGCGCGACCTGCGGTTTAGAAGACCGACGCTCTATCCAGCTGAGCTAAGGAGACATATAGCGTCGTTCATTATAGCAATAAGGATTGCAAATACGTCGTGCCATCAAAGATTTTCTTATCAGAAGAACGACAAAGGAAAAGAAAAGTAGCTACACTAAAAGCAGCTACACTGATTACAGGCTTACGTGAATGGAGACACTATGTCTTACGATTTTGAATCACGCGTTGATCGCGCTGGCACTGGTTCTAGAAAATGGAACGTCATGTATGACGTTAATCCTGATGTAGCTCCTGGTATTCCACCTTTTTCTGTTGCTGATATGGAGTATCACACAGCTCCAGAGATTGTAGAAGGCCTCAAGGAATACATCAATGACGCAATCCTTGGCTATTCCGTGCCAACCAATCAGATGAAGCAGGCTGTGTGCAAGTGGATGAAGACTCGCCACAATTGGGACGTAAAGCCTGAGTGGTTGCTCAACTCTTCAGGCGTGGTGCCTGCGCTCTTTGCATCTGTTGCCGAGTTCACCCAGCCAGATGAGGGTGTCATTTTGTTTACTCCTGTCTACCATCCGTTCTACATGGCAGTTGAGGAGAATAACCGTGCGCTGGTAGAGTGTCCGCTTGTCCTGTCAGAGGGTCCTCACTACGACATTGACTTTGACCTGCTTGAGAAACTTGCCGCCGAGCCAAAGAACACCATGGTCATCCTGTGTTCACCTCACAATCCAAGCGGTCGCGTGTGGACCAAAGAAGAGCTCACGCGCATCGCAGAGATTGCGGTTAAGCACAACCTCATCGTGGTCGCTGACGAGATCCATCACGACCTCATCATGCCAGGCTCTACGCATACCGTCTTTGAAACAATTTCTGATGAAGTCGCAGCGCGTACCATTACCTGTACTTCTGCTTCAAAGAGTTTCAACCTGGCTGGCACGCAGTTCAGCAACATCATCGTGAGCAATCCAGAACTGCGCAGCCGCCTCGAGATGCGCCTGCAGGCCCGAGAGACCACCTCATGCAATCCAATCAGCTTCAAGGCCTGTGAGCTGGCTTA
>CALKRF010000083.1 GCA_937990665.1 uncultured Atopobium sp. | reverse complement strand
TTATTCCTGATTGCTCTTAATTGCTGCCTGTGCTGCTGCTATTCTTGCAATTGGAACTCTATATGGTGAACATGAAACATAGTTTAGTCCTAGCTTATGGCAGAATTCAATGCTTCTTGGGTCACCACCGTGCTCTCCGCAGATACCTACCTTGAGGTCATTTCTTGTCTGTCTTCCAAGCTTAACTGCAATATCTAGTAGCTTACCTACACCCTTTTCGTCAATTGAGCGGAAGATGTCCTCCTCAAAGATGTTCTTCTCGATGTATGTTTCGATGATCTTAGCAGTATCATCTCTTGAGAAGCCGTATGTCATCTGAGTCATGTCATTTGTACCAAACGAGAAGAACTCAGCGCTCTCTGCAATTTCGTCAGCTGTAAGCGCAGCTCTTGGAGTCTCAATCATCGTTCCTATCACGTACTTGATATCTGATGACTTCTCTTCCTTACATCTCTCAGCTTCCTTAGCAACAATATCCTTGATATATGCCATTTCCTTATCGCTTGATGTTAGAGGAATCATGATTTCAGGAACGATGTTATAGCCCTTCTCTTCGCTTACCTCTATAGCAGCTTCCATGATAGCTCTTGTCTGCATCTCTGCGATTTCAGGGTAGCTTATAGCAAGTCTACATCCTCTGTGACCGAGCATTGGATTGTTCTCATGAAGCTCGTCAGTTCTTCTTACAAGCTTTTCGTATGGAACGCCAATCTTGTCTGCAAGGCTTCTAATCTCAGCATCTGTGTGAGGTAAGAACTCATGTAGTGGAGGATCTAGAAGTCTAATAGTTACTGGATTCTCCTGCATAACTTCGTAAATTCCCTTGAAGTCATTCTTCTGGTATGGAAGAAGTGCATCAAGAGCCTCACGTCTTTCGCTTTCTGTATCTGCAACTATCATTCTTCTGATAGCTGGGATTCTATTCTCCTCAAAGAACATGTGCTCAGTTCTGCAAAGTCCAATTCCCTCTGCACCAAACTCTAAAGCCTTAAGCGCATCCTCAGGCTTATCTGCATTTGTTCTAATCTTGAGGCTTCTGATTCCGTCAGCCCATGACATGATAACGCCAAAGTCACCTGATAGGTTTGGCTCTACAGTGTGGATTTCGCCCTCGTAAACCTTTCCATTATAACCGTCAAGTGAGATAACATCTCCCTCTCCGTAAACCTTGTCCTTAGTCTTGAGTTCCTTCTTATCCTCAGAAACTACGATTTCTGAACATCCTGCTACGCAGCACTTACCCATCTGTCTTGCAACTACAGCAGCGTGGGATGTAACTCCTCCCTTTGCTGTAAGAATTCCGCCTGCCGCGATCATTCCTGCAAGGTCCTCTGGTGAAGTTGTTTCTCTTACGAGGACAACCTTCTCGCCCTTCTTTACTGCAGCTTCAGCTTCTAAAGCGTTGAAATATATCTTACCGCTAACTGCACCTGGTGATGCTGGAAGTCCCTTTGCAATAGCTGAAACTCCCTTTAGCTCGTCCTCGTCAAATCTTGGGTGGAGAAGCTGGTCAATCTGACCTGGCTCTATTCTCATAACAGCTGTTTCTCTGTCAATGAGACCTTCTCTCTCCATATCTACAGCAATCTTAACCGCTGACTGAGCTGTACGCTTTCCGGCTCTTGTCTGAAGCATGTAAAGCTT
>CALKRF010000082.1 GCA_937990665.1 uncultured Atopobium sp. | reverse complement strand
GAGGCACAAAGGGTCATATTGGCTTCCATGTTAACAACATTCCTGCTGCCGAGAATTACTTTGCAGGTCGCGGCTTTGAAATCGACGAGTCTTCTAGAAGGCTTAATCCAGATGGCAGTACGTTTTTGGTCTATTTCAAAGACGAGATTGCTGGCTTTGCTATTCATCTCACTATGGATAAGTAGCACCAATTTCATCAAAGTTGTTTGGCGAGAAGGTCTTTCAATCACGAGGATCTTCTCGCAATTTTTAAATGGTCTTGTGATTTTGTAGTATGCAAGGTTATTTGAGAAAATTGTAAAGTATTTGTCAAAACAAAAATCTCCTACTGAGCAACTGTGTTTTTGAATTATTCTCTAGACATATTCATTGCAAACACTTATATCAGGAGTTAAGAATGAAGAGGACAAAGTTTGCATTTGTTGCATTACTTGTCATGGTGATGTGTGCTGTAAGTCTTGGATTTACGCAGCCTGCATACGCAGCAGATGAGAACGTATTGACCGTAAATGTCACTGATAATTACTACGGTAATCCTGTTGACGGAGTAACTGTCTCAGTTACTGATACAGCTACTGGCACGGTTGTGGCTGAGCAGGTTACTAATGCTAGTGGTTCAGCAACTTTCTCTCTTCCAGATGGCGCCTATGAGGTTGAACAGACAAAGTTTAAGGCTGGATATGTTGTTGATCATTCCACCAAAGCTGTGACTTTCTCTGGTGTGGCTCGTGGTACTGATGACCACCAGACCGTTGCTCTTGAAGATGTTCATATTATGGGAACATTGATTGTATACGCCGATACAAAGATTAAAGATTCTCCTGATTTCCTTACAGATGTTTATTTAAACGTTGAGGATGAGTTTGGCAATAGAATTGCAACGGGCGTTCAGAGTGGCACTCGTCTTACTGTTCCGGTTACTGGCAGCTATACACTTATTCCAACACAGTATCCAAACAGGCTGTCTTATAACTCCTCAGCTACGATGATTGCAGCATTTTACGAATGCGATTCTGGTGGAGCTGGTTCCGTCCCACTTCATGCAGTGACGTTCGCTTACAATCATGCTTCTAGGCGCTTTGCAGAAGAAGCAAAGGGTGCCGTAATTTTGCCAACAAGAACTGGCAATATAGTGGTAAAAGTAGTTGACCAGGACGGTAATCCTATTGCTGGTGCTACCCTTAAGGCCACTCCAGCTATTGAAAGAACGCCAGGAACTCCATCTCCTGCATGTCCTCCAGTCACACCAGTAATTCCCGCACCAGATCCAGCAACTTTACCCGGTGACGATACTCCTCGTGCTATGACACAGACACCTGGTGCTCCTGGTGTTCCTTATACACAGACTGGTCACGTTGATAGGGATGCGGATAATAACTATCTGCTCACAACTGGTCCTGACGGCACTGTTATCATTCCTGATTATCTTGTTGAGAGAGAATCTACTATTACTCAGTTGACTACTCTTGATGGATACACCATTGAAGACCCAAATCCTCAAACTGCTAAAATTACTGGCACAGATACTACAGCTGAGGTTGTATTTGTAAACAAGAAGGACGAAGTTCCAACTCCAGAACCAAGCTCTGATCCTCAAATTCCTTCTGCACCAAAGAAGAAAATCTCCAAGAAGTCAGTGCTCCCAGATACAGGTGATGCTTCACTTCTAGTTCAGTGCTTTGTTGGAGGTCTTGGTGCAACGTTTGTTGCTTCTAGGAAATTCATTACCTCTCGAGATAACTAAACCAATCATTGATTTCTAGTTTTTGGCGAGAAGGTCTTTTAACTACAAAGGCCTTCTCGCTTTTTGTGTGTGAATGGATAGGGAATAGCTGTTTATAGCTAATTCTTATTGTTGATGATATGAAAATTTAATAAATTGCAATTTAGAATGTAGTTTATATTCATTTTAATGATTTTTTCTTTTATCATTTGATTTAGGTATTTGTAATCCTTTATGGATTTGGAAGGTTTGAAGTGAAAAAGTTCAAGTGTGTAGCAGCGTCAATTTTAGTTGCACTATGCTGCGTAATTGTAATTGGAGCTCCAAAAGTTGCTCTAGCGGCAGGGGACAATCAGCTTACGGTAAATGTCACTGATGACTATTACGCAAAGCCAGTTGATGGTGTAACAATTACAGTCACAGATACAGCAACTGGTTCTGTTGTTGCAGAGCAAGTTACTGATGCAAATGGTAAAGTCCAGGTAAATCTTCCTGACGGAACTTATAAGGTTCAGCAGACAAAGTTCAAAGCTGGATATGACATTGATCGTTCATCTAAAAATGTAACTTTCTCCGGTGTTGCTGGTGGAAACAATGACCAGCAAACTATCAATCTTAAAAATAAACACATTATGGGAAGGCTTTACGTAAATGGTGAGATTTACGGAGCTCCTGTTTACTCGCCATCAAGATTTATTTCTGATATTACTTTTGATATTGAGGATGAGTTTGGAAATAGAATTGCTTCAGGAGTTCAGGGTGGTCAAAGTGTGCCGGTTCCTGTAACAGGAAGTTATACAGTTATTCCAAAAAATTATCCAACTCGTTATGCATATAACAACGACGCCAAAATGGTTGATTCAGTCTTTGTATGTTCAGATGACAGTAGCAACGGTTTGGTTTCTCTTCACGCAGTAACATTCCCTTATAATGCGGGTACTCGAGAATTTGAAAAAGAGACACACGCGTCTATTCATCTTCGAACAAGACGTGGAAACATTGTAGTTAGAGTAGTGGATCAGTTTGGAAATCCTATTGCTGGAGCAACTCTTATTGCTACTCCTGCTTATGAATTGGCTGGTGGACGTCCTTCTCCAGCATGTCCTCCTTCTGATGGAGGTTCTAGTACTTTTGATCCAGCATATTTACCTGGAACAGATAGCCCTCGTGCTATGACTCAGACTCCGCCAAGTCCTGGCGTACCATACACTCAGACGGGTGAGTTGGGCACGGATGATGAAGGGAATTACCTTCTTACAACTGGCCCTGATGGAACGGTAGTTATTCCAGACTATCTTGTCGAGGCTGAGTCAATAATTACTCAGCTGACCACTCTTGATGGTTACACTATTGATGATCCTAATCCTCAGGTTGGTGAGATTACTGGTTCCAATGAGACAACTACGGTTACGTTTGTAAATCGTAGGCCAGAGCCACCAGCTCCAGAGCCACAGCCAGAACCTCAGCCTGAGCCAACTCCAGAGCCTACTCCTGAGCCCCAGCCTGAGCCAACTCCAGAGCCTCAACCACAGACTCCGGAAAAGCCTAAGACTCCAAAGAAAAAGAAGGCTGTACTTCCAGACACTTCTGACATTTCTGGTATCTCTTCTTTAATTGTTGGAGTTGCAGGTACATTAAGCTCTCTTGCTGGTGTCTCAATGT
Source organism: uncultured Atopobium sp. (assembly GCA_937990665.1). Taxonomy (GTDB): domain Bacteria; phylum Actinomycetota; class Coriobacteriia; order Coriobacteriales; family Atopobiaceae; genus Lancefieldella. The sequence continues at coordinate 1,095 of CALKRF010000082.1, read as the reverse complement.
ATCTGACCAAGAAACGTTTCTAAGACTACAGGATTTATTGAATCTGCTTCAAATTTTGTTTTTGTTTATCAAGTGAACGACCTGTGCATTTAGTAATTTGAAAATGTACGGGGAGTTCACTTGATTTTTATAAGGTGAGTAGAGATTTCCTCAGTTTTGCCAGTTAAAAATTTGAAATAATTGTGTTTCGTTTTGGATATTATCTTTAATTCAATGTCTAATTCCCTTACTATAGATAGAAGTATTTACTTGTATGATTCGGTTTTAAGGAATTGAATTGAAACGATATAAAAACATTATCTTTGCCATTTTTGTTGCGCTAACGCTTGTTGTATCAGTTATCACTCCAAAGATTGCACTTGCAGAAAACACTAACCAGATTAAAGTGCATGTTGTTGATAAATATTCTCATCAACCACTTGAGGGCGTGCATATCAAGATTATTAATGGCGGTTCTACCGTAGTTGATGAGGGAGATACGGGAACTGATGGCTACTTTATATCCCCAATTATTCCGGACGGTGCCTATAGGGTTGAGCAGACCACCTTTAAGGATGGCTATGTTCCTCAGGTAGATTCTGTTTCTCACATCTTCGACGGCGCTGCAATCGGCTTTGGTGATATTGTTGAAGACATTATGGAAAATCAACCTTTCCTTGGTCACATCATTGTTAAGGTTGTAGATACAGATGGCAATCCAATTGCAGGCGCAACTCTTAAGGCAACTGCTGCAAATATTGCAGGTCCTAGAGTTCCAACCCCTCCATTTACCCAGACCGGTATTCTTACCATGGAGGCTGACGGTAGCTACTCTCTTACAACTGGCGCAGATGGTACTGTTGTTATCCCTAACCTTATTGGTAATACTTCCACTACCATCACGCAGCTCACCACCATTGATGGCTATCAGATTGATACCACAGTTCGTGTTGGCCAGATTACCGGTCCGCAGACCACTGCAACAGTAACCTTTATTGATCCTACAGTTCCAGTCCCAGATCCAACACCTGCTCCAGAGCCTCAGCCAGAGGCTCCAAAGGCTAAGAAAGTTAAGAAGTCCGTTCTTCCAAATACTGGTGATAACGCTCTTACGCT
>CALKRF010000081.1 GCA_937990665.1 uncultured Atopobium sp. | reverse complement strand
AATTGATTCTTGGTCAGCCAGTTCCTGCGTCAGCCCAGTGCCATACCCATCATATAAATAGGGAGATACGTAACACCTTCGAAAGCTTCTGGAGTATCCACATTGCCGTCATGAAATACGTAGACATGTTCGAAGCTGTAGTTTTTTGTTGTTAGGAGATTGTCAAGCGCACTGTGGCGTCGATAGTTCTTACCACTCTTTATCTCACAGAGGTCGATGCCTCCTTGTTGCCCCTGAAGCACAAAATCAACCTCGCCTATCTTGGAGGAATTATAGTAGCGCAGTTCCCTTCCACACGCCTTGAATTCCTGGGCTGCCGCATTCTCAAATATCGACCCAAAGTTTATGCTTGACCTTCTATTGAGGATATCGATATCGACATCCCCCATCATTTGGGCGGTAAGCAGGCCGACGTCATTTGCGTAAAGCTTCAGCATGTTTCGGTCCTCATGGGCGGCAAGGGGAAACGTCGGCTCATTGACTCGGAATGCCGGAAGAGCGACCCCTACGTGCTCAAGCCAGTCGAACGCGAACTCAAGGTTGGCAAACCTCAGACTCTTCCCCAGCCTTGCATATTTGAAGCGCTTGTTTTCGGAATTCAACTGAGAAGGTATGGACTCGTATACCATTTGTACCTGGCGCGCCTCAAGCGTATCCGATACATACTTGGCCATGTCCATCTCGTACATGTTCACAATTCCCCTCTGCAGATTACGGGCTCGCAAGAGGTCGTTGTTGTCCACAAAGGCCTGCACAACGTCAGGCATACCGCCTACCAAAAGATACCGGTAAAAGGTATCCGTAAGCTTATCATGCAGATAATCAGGCACAGGGGTAAGGGATTCCATACAGGCAGAAACAGCTTCCAATGCCGTCTTGCCTATCCCACTTGCCCAGCAAAACTCCTCAAAATCAAGGGGATACAAGGTTACTTCCTGCAAAAAACCAACGGGAAGGGAGGAAATATTGGATACCTCAAGCCCCAGCAGAGAGCCCGAAAGAATGTAATCGTAGTCGGTCCGTTCAAGGAGCATCTTGATCCAGGTGAGCAGGTCCGCACCACACTCCTGGATCTCGTCGAGGAAGACGAGGGTCTTTCCGGCCTCCAGTTCTTTCCCGCTGAGCACGGAAAGACGTAGAAGCAGGTCATCGGCATCAATCGCCCTCATGACCGTCTCTTTGGCAGTCTTGTTGTCGAAGAAGTTCACCTCGGCGAGGATCTCATAGTTGTCTGCGGCAAACTGCCTGACAAGGGTCGTCTTTCCTACCTGTCGGGCTCCTTTGACGAGAAGTGCCTGCTTCGTCTTGTATCGTTTCCAATCCTCCAGCCTTTGGTATGCCTTGCGTTTGAGCATGATTTCATCTCCCCATAGTAATTAACAAGTGAAATGCGTTTTTCACACTCTATGATACGCTTTCAGTTGCGTTTTTTACATCATTTTATAGAGGTTTTATTGCGTTTTTCGCACGCTAGGACAGTCTCTCGGTCGCGTTTTTTACACCCTGTACCCCTAGTCCACGTCCTCCCGGTGGTCCGCGATGTTGTCTCACCACGGGGCGTAATCAGGGTCAGAGTGACCTGTATCGTTTTTTTCGGACACGGGCATCCCAGATTCAAAACCCAGGAATCGTATATGCCCAGACAACCGAGAAAGCGAGGCAAGGCATGGGCAACAACAAGTACACCGACGAGTTCAGGCGCGAGAGGTCGCACTATGCATCGACTAAGGCCGAGGGGACTTCCTCATAAACGGTCTCGGTCTGCGCCGTGTCGCTCGCGCCCAGAAGGTAGGTTGTGCCGCTCCTCGTCCGCACGAGGAGCCAGGGGCCGACCTCGGGGTCCAGGCACACCTTGAGCGATCCGTACGCGTCACTTGAGAAGTTACCTTCAAGGAAGGTTTCACTCGCGCCGCCAAACGTGCGCGTCATCTTGGGAAGTTGGTCAACAAGCTCCACAGACACCACGTCGGCCATGTCAATCTCATAGGTTGTGAGCAAGTGGTGTGCCCGAATCGTCTGCTCGCTCAACTCAAGCGTCACAGGAGCTCCAAATTCCTCCGCCATGAACGCTCCCGTCACGGGCAGGCAGAGCAGCGAGCAAGCGAGGGCCACTACAATCGCCTTTCCCGCCGGCCGTGCCAGGTTGATCGACGTGTTGATGCCCACGCGCTCGTTCACTATGAGCTCAGCATCGTCGGGGTTATAGTAAAAGATGCCAAAGATCCAGTGATCGTCCTCGTCCACGTAGAAGCCCTCGCCGCTGGCCTTTGTAAGACGCTCCTGTAGGCTACGCACGCGCATCTCGGTTGCAAACGCCACGATTCCAAGGACCGTGCAGGGAAGCATCATACCGATAAAGTACAGATTGGTTGAACCCTGGAAGAGGAGCTGCGCCCAGCTCATGAATGCAAAAGACGCAGCCGCGACGAGGAACACCCTCGCCCAGGCGCGCCGGCGTATGCGCGTGAGCGTCTGCGTGAGGGCGGTGTTGTCGTCCACCACCTCGCTGCGATTGCGGTAGCACCAACGGAAGATTGCCCACATCATGAGCACACATGCGACAAACAGCAGATAGATTACTACGTTGTCACGGTCGAGTAGGACGGGGACCAGGCTCGCCGCGCAGATGAGGACAAACCATATGCTCGAGACGCGCGGATACGACTGCGCGGCCGCCCCAATATCGGCCACCGTCACGCGCTGGGCCGCGGCGCCTCTGGGCCGCCAGCCGCGCTCGTCCTTCAGGGCCGCGAGCCTGCGGTTGGTAAGCGCGTAGATCACCTCGGGCACGATACAGACCACAAGTATCCAGACGCTCCAGCAGAACATACTCGACCCGGCCCACGCTCGTACCGTTCCTGTCGCCGCACCGCCAAGTGCCGCAGCCACGAGCACGATAGCGCACGCGAGCTGTAGGTGACGGTAGCTGGTAAGTAACGCCTTTACCTGCACGTTTTCCCGCGCCTCGCGCGGGAAGGTGACGCCGACGACAATGTTCTTCTTGAAGCGCGCGCTGTTCCTGAGCGTCCACCATATGAGAAGTGGAATCCAGCTGCAGGAGAGCCATAGGATAGTCGCAGTGCTCATCATAAACTTCCTTACTTCTAGCGATACGCAATATCATCCAGCAGGTGTTCACAAAGCGCGAGAACCTCTTTGCCTGACATCCCACCGGCCACCAGCTCAGCCAGGCGCATCCGCAGCGCGTCCGCGATGCCGGAATCGGGATCTGAGCTGCCATCGGGCTCGCACACGAAGGTGCCACCCCTCCGGTCGCCGCGCACGTGTCCCTCCTGCTTGAGAAGCTGGTAGGCCTTGCTCACCGTCATGGCATTGACGCCGCACTCCGATGCGAGCGCCCGCACGGTCGGCAGTCGCTCGCCAGGCGCAAGCTCGCCTTCGGCGATGCCACGCACGATCTGATCGCGGATCTGCTGGTAGATGGGTGTCGCGGTTGAGAAGTCCAGCTGCAGGAGCATGGTGTGAGCCTCCAACGATGTCTGTATCGTATGTATTACTCACAATAATACATACGATACAGACAAAGCTGCAAGCGCAGAGGAAAGCACAATCCAAGCCGCTTCCGTCATCGCATCATTTCCCATTGTATGATTTGTACCTACAGCAGATCTGCCTTGGCAGAATCGGGGTCCGGCCATGCCCTCCCATTAAGAGCTCGTCTTCGACACGAGCGCTCAACTCCTCGGCGCAGAAATTGACCGGATAGCGAGAAGCAAGAGATCGCCGAGAAGGGCGGCTACTCCTGGGTGGCGGACATCCGCGCCCGCATCCGCGTTGCGCGCTCCGTCACGAAACTCTAAACAAACAAAATGAAAAACGTTACCTCAAGCTACTCATAGATCTCGCTTTAGGCAAAGTCTGATTACGCACAAATGCAAGTAAGCGTATAAGTACAACAATGCAAAGCCCTGCTGCAAGCGCCGTTTCAACAGTAGCTATTCCGTCAAGCCATTGAAGAGGCTGGCCAAGATTAACAAGACATGCAGCTGTTTGTTTGCACGCAATAGCGCTGATTACAAAAGGAAAGGTAAACGCAGCATGACTGGGAAAGAATGGTTTTGTAAGACACCTGATGCACCACACAAAAGAAACTACATAAATAATTGAAGCGATTGCCAGCATAACCAAAAGAAACGGCACGAACTTTGGCGTAATAGATTGAATATAGCCTGCAATACAAAGACTTGTTGGAGCTGCATAAATACAAGCAAGCGACTCAGCGGAATCAGGCACAGGTCCATATTTTATGTACTTTATGCTTACTACTATAAAAAGCACCACAAGGCAGATAAATCCAAACCAAAATGCAACCGTACCAACGCTTGCTTCAAAGTTGAACGCCGGTGCTGTAACGCTGGCAACAACAATGCCCACATACACAATGAACCAGCTGGCGTGTACATTCTCCCAATCAAATTTTGCAATATAGCGAGAAGTAAATTGAGCTATGCACAGTATGTGTAATGCAATTCCTGCAAACCAAAATAACTGTGCCGCATCACCAATATCGGCCTTCAAATACACAGAAATCAGCATAACCGCCATAGGATATGTTGCAGCAACTGAAAGCCCGATTGGATTAGAGAGCTCTCGTAACACAACTTTTGTAGACACCATAAATTTGAGGGTATATAGAGCTAAAAGAGCAATAGAGAGTATGCCGCAGACAAAATAAAGGCCCTCAAAAGAAGTCTTAAAAAGATTTCCAAGTGCTGCAAAACCTAAAGCAACACCACAAATAGCAACAGGAATTTTTTGAACGTAATTCATAAGGATTCTTCTATCTGTTTAGGAATCTCTTTTCTAACTTGAGCGCCTATACGATAGTGTATCTAAATGACCTCTTAAAGCAAAAATACAATGAACCTCAACAACGACTTTCTGTCATGATGAGCGTCGACGTTATTTCTAACAACAAACGTCCACAAAGATAAAAACGCAACGTGT
>CALKRF010000080.1 GCA_937990665.1 uncultured Atopobium sp. | reverse complement strand
GCACACCAGGTCATACACTACAACGGTAGGAGGGGAGCAGCGTACGTTCCACTCAACCGATGACCTTATGGACACCTACCGCGGTCTTCTCGGCATTAAAACAGGTGCAGAGGACTCTGGTACCGCCTTCTTAGGAGCTTCCATGCGCGGAAACATTACGCTGTATACCTGCGTACTTGGCTGCGAGACTACACAAGGTCGTTTTGACGATACAGCCATTCTGATGAACTGGGCTTATCGAAATTACAATCGCGTGAGTATTCAACGTGCTGATCAAATTGTTCAGATTCGCACGAGCGAGGACAACTTTTTGCTTTCTGCAGTAGTTAAACCATCAACTTCCACCACGTATATGGCTTGGCCTGGATCTAAAGACTTTACCTACCAGACGTCTATGCTTTCTCCTAACTATCCTGTAGCCAATAACCAGCTGATTTCTTCAACTGACTGGTCTCAGGATTCCGCACAGGTAGGAACCACCATGACGCAGGCACATCTTACGCTTTGGACTATTCCTGCCTACAACCTCTTTGACCTGTATTCGGTTGCTCCGTATCTCTTTGGGAGAAACTAATGTCTGAGCAGAAACGCTCTATCCTTCATACCGAGCTTGAGTATCTTGGAGCACAATTCTCAACCTCAACTGAAGGTTTTAACTTAACCCAATCTTTCTATGGCGAGAAACCCCTTGAGGAGGCTCTGAAAGACTGCGCCCTTGTTGACCTGAGCGGTATTAGCTACACGCTGGTAAGTGGAACGGTTGCTCAAAATTTTGTTGAAGCCGTCTTTGCTGGTGAACAGCTTGAGGTGGGAGAGACCTCATTTGAGTGCGCTCTCACAGGAGACGGATCTTTGTCTTCCATTGGTCTTCTCGCCAGATCTGGACAAAACGAGTACGTGGTACTTGATGCTTCTGAGCGCTCACTTGTCCTCGAAGAATGGCTTTCTATCATTGCTTCTGTCGAGCAAAATGGCGTAGCTCCTTATGCTGAGATGTCGTTAGAAGATGCAACACCACTACTCACGCCACTTCTTCTTGCTGGTAAAAAGGCAAAAAAGGTGCTCATGGATTATCTGGGTGAACAACAACTCCCAGAAGACTCAAAACTATGTAACCTTATGCTTGACCAAACAATTCCTGCACTTGTAGCCAATGTTTCAACCAAGAAAGTTCCTGCGTATCTGGTTATGGTTCCACCGGTACATACGGTAATTCTTTTTAGGAGCCTGCTCTCTTTTGAGATGGTTCATCCTCTTGGACATAAGCAGCTTATTGAAGGTCTTACAACATATCTTC
>CALKRF010000079.1 GCA_937990665.1 uncultured Atopobium sp. | reverse complement strand
TGTACAGCGCAAACGTTCCTTCAGTTGGAGCGCTCTGGTCCAGCAGAGCCGTGCCGATAAGCGCAGGCACACGCACCAGCTCTGCCGCGCACGCGCTGTCGAGAAGACCGACCGCGTCGATAGCTGCATCTGACTGCGGAGTATCTCCGCACCCGACATGTGCTCGCAGGGTTGTTGCGTTGTCGGCAAAGAGCGGGTTCAGTGCCATGGTAACGCTCACTTCCTTGGGCAGAAGCGCTGCCGTAAACAATGCTTGCGAGCCGCCTAGACCTTCTCCCCAGGTGACGGTTGTGCGCCCGAGGAAGCGCGATGCAACCGCGGTAGTTACCAGTGCGTCATCGATGAGCTGCTTGAGCGTGGAGGATGCGGCGTCATCTGGGTTGATAAGCGCGCGAGCAAGCTCTTCTGCGGTCAACGCTCCCCTCCAAGCGTCTTTGAGTGACGCTTCGCACGGGCGTGCCTCTAGGGCTACAACAGGCAGGCCAAGCGCCGCGAAGCGCAGAAGGTGCAGCCAACTGCGCACTCCCCGACCAAGATCGGAGAAGAGCACCACCGCGGGCAGCTTTGCCGAGGCGGACAGCTCTGCCGAAGCGGACAGCCCTGCCGAAGCTAGCGGTTCTGCCACCGACACACCTGCTGGAAGAATGACGCGAGCACACAGCTGCGTCTGATCAGTTGAGGTGAATGTGATGCGCTTAAACGTTGCTGCCTGGGTAGCAGACGGAAGCTCAACCGCACTCTCTACGTGCGCATTTTGTGCAAACGCTACAGACGTCTCCCAAAATGATTCAAAGATTGATGGTCTAAGCCACGCACCGCGATAAGAACGGGCATCTTCAAGCCTTTGTGTTAAGCCCCTCATGCTTTCACCTCGCCTTCTGCTTGAGCAGGAGATGACGAGTCCAACTTTTCAAGAGCTTGCTCTCCCTTGTCTGAGCAGAAGAAATCAATGACCTTATCGTCAAAATCGCCAATCTCTTCATGCGCATATCCGGGATACAGAAGATGTCTCTTTGGGCAGGTCAAGGCATTGTAGGCAGCAAACTGAGCCTCTGGAGGAACTACCGAATCATCAAGTCCGGTGCCAAAAAGCACAGGACAGGTAACCAGGCGTGCAAAATTAGCTGAATCAATATAGGCAAGCTTTGCAAAAACCTCATCAACGCGAGAACCATCTGCGTCAAACCAGCGGGAATAATAACGAATGCCCTCGTAGGCAACCTCGTCAGCATTAAGCTCCCACACACACCTAAAATCAGTGAGGAAGGGATAAAGAATTGCTGCCCTATTAATCAGGTCTTGATTGAGTGCGCAGGTAGCAAGACCAATGCCGCCTCCCTGCGAGGCGCCGTTTACAAAAACGCGATCTGTATCAATTCCTTCAAGCTGTCTAACAATTCTGCAGAGCAAGCGAATGTTCTGATACAGATGAACAAAGTAAAGGTCCTCTACTGGTCCATCCAGTCCAAGCACCAAGTGACCAGAGACAGTAGTGCTCTTATACGAGCTTCCGTCCAAACTACGGCCACCCTGCCCAGGGTTATCAAGCGCAATCAGTGAACAGCCCAAGCCTAGAAATGAACTCTGCTCAAACCAACTGCGAGAAGCCCCTGGATAACCATGGAACTGTAGAACAA
>CALKRF010000078.1 GCA_937990665.1 uncultured Atopobium sp. | reverse complement strand
GAGCTGCCAGGGAAATCATCTGGTCTGTGAGCAGGCGAGCCTTTGATGCAAGAACGCCCAAACCAAGGCCAGGGTAGATGAGAGCGTTGTTAGCCTGACCAATCTGGTAGGTTACGCCGTTGAGCTCGACGTCGTCTGAGGGGACTCCGCAGGCTACAAGCGCACGACCGTCTGTCCAGGTCAGCAGGTCTTGGGCGGTTGCCTCCGCAAGTTTAGTTGGGTTGGAAAGAGGGAAGACCATAGGGCGCTCGCAATGTGCTGCCATTTCGCGAATAATCTCTTCGGTGAACGCTCCATGAACGGTAGAGGTTCCAACCATGATTGTTGGGTGAACCGTCTTTACAACGGCCGCTAGGCTGGTGAGCTCGTCAGCGTTTGCGAACTCAGAACGCTTGCGAGCAAATGGCTTCTGCTGTGGAGTGAGGTTGTCCATGTCATCAAAGAGTAGTCCCTGACGATCTACCAGGTAGAAGCGATTGCGAGCTTCTTCACGGTCCATTCCCTGGTCCACAAATTCCTGAAGCACACGCTCAGCGATGCCGCAACCAGCAGTTCCTGCGCCAAAGCAGAGATATACCTGGTCGACGAGTTTCTCGCCAGAAATGTTGAGGCCACCGAGGATGCCTGCAAGGGTAACAATACCAGTGCCCTCGACATCGTCGTTGAAGACAGGGTAGGTGTTCTTGTAGCGATCAAGGATTGCTGCAGCGTGCGAGCGGCCGAAGTCCTCGAAGTGCAGGTAGAGGTTAGGGAAGAGCTTCTCAACGGTAGTTACAAAGTTGTCGATGAATGCGTTATAGCGATCTTCGTCAACACGCTTATGGCGCTCACCCAGGTATAGCGGGTCATCGAGCAGCTCCTGGCGGTTGGTACCAGCGTCAATAACAACAGGCATGATGCGATTAGGGTCAACACCAGCTGCGGCAGTGTAAACCATGAGTTTACCAACGGAAATTTCGACGCCGTTGGTGCCCCAGTCGCCGATGCCCAGAATAGCCTCTGCGTCGGTGACGACAATCAGGTCGATGTCTCTACCTGCGGCTGCGTTCTTCAGCGAGGTCTCGAGGTCCTCAGGACGATCAACTGACAGGAAGCATGCATACTGTGGATCGACATAGCGCTGAGAATACTGCTCAATATCTGGAGCAATAGTTGGGTCGTAGACAATAGGCATGAACTCTTCAACATGCTTGGAGAACAGGTTATAGAACAAAGTGCGATTCTCGGAGAAAAGCCTCATGAGATAGTGACGCTTTGTCTCTAAATCGGAATACTGCTGGAAAAGTACATATGCCTGCTCAGCTTGCTCCTCGATGGTCTGAATGTTTGGAGGAAGAAGGCCTACCAGGCCATATTTTTGGCGCTCCTCCTGCGTAAAAGCGGTTCCCTTGTTCAAAAACGGATCATTCAGTAGTTCAAAACCTGTCTTCATGATGCCTCCTTAGTGCATCAGCTTTAATAATTGCCGTATTTGGCGCAGATAGAATATGGTTTCTATCTGAGATAACAATACCCATATTCTGTTATGAATGTACGAGAATTAGAAGAAATCCCCTTCTTATTTGAAAAAAAAATTCTTGCTAAACATATATGTTCACCTGTGCATTTATGAATTTGGTTAAACTGACAAGGTGATGTTTTCAAATCCCAAGGTCGTGTTTTCAAATCCCAAGGCGATGTTTTCAAATCCCAAGGTTGTGTTTTCAAATTCTTTTGAAAGAATCGTTTTAACGGAGAAACGTAAGACAGAATTAATGCCAACTGCGGTTTTGCCGAGGGCTTAGGATGCAAGTGGTAAAAAATGCGTTTAGTTGGAATATGCAGCGGAGGTTGCTTTTTATGCAAGCCATCTACCTGCGGTTTTGTTACGGATAAAAATAGCAAAATCTGGACACTTTTTGCCACCTGCGCAAACGCAAGTCAGGAATTTCCGTGATTGCGATTTGACTTCCAACTAAACGGATTTTTTACCCAAAAGAGGGGTCGAATTTTGGTGAGTCAAATTTTTGATACAAAACTCCGCATAAACAAGGTGGAATATGCAATTTCCTCGGATGATTGGATGTTGCTCGGACAATTGGATAGTGGTCGGCCCTCAGTCGACGTTACTTCACTACAACAGCACCTTCAGGAAGCACAATATCCGCATCAGTTGCAATTAAGAGGTTGTTACCTGGTGTTTTAGGAGTATCGGGCCACTCGGGAACGTAAGCGATATGCGCAAACTCCTGCGCAAAGACGTTTGCCACCTGGGGAAGTAGTGTAGATCCGTGGCCTTCGAGCGGACAGCGAACATCGGCCAGATACACCCCGCCATCTGCAAGTTTTTCTTTAACCACTTGTGCGCCGGCTGGAGTTCCCAGAGGCCCAAGTGATTTTCGACCAGCAAATACTTCGTTTACCAGCACGTCAATACTGCCGGCTTCTGCGTCTTGCAACACCTTCCACGCATCATCTTCGATGACTCGCAGCTCACTTAAAGCCGCAGCTAGAGCCTCGTCCAGAAAGAAATGCTCACGCGCAAGCGAGACTATCTTCGGATCAATCTCAATAGCATCAATAACGCCGCCGTTCATGTGCGTAGCCAGGTGTTTTGGCAGCGAGAAACCTCCGCCGCCCATGACTACAACGTGACCCCGAGCAGACACCTGCTGAATAACCTTCGCCATCATACGGTGATAGTGGACGCAGAGCTCGAAGCGCAGCTCAGGCGCAATGTAACTTACGGACTGGAAGGTGCCGTTAACGTTGAGCAGCCTAATGGGCGTACCGTCGGCGTCCTCGGAGTCAAAAATCATCGTGAGGCCAAATT
>CALKRF010000077.1 GCA_937990665.1 uncultured Atopobium sp. | reverse complement strand
CACGAGGTCATACGCACGTAAGCTGGTTGTGGATGCTTTGCAAGCTCCATGAGCGTGACTGCAAGCTGGGCGTTATCGACTGGACTGAATACGGAAAGCCCCGGAATGGTCCTGGTGACCGCGATGTCCTCCACCGCCATGTGAGAAGGTCCTGTAGCTGCAGATTCACAGCCAGCAGCAACACCCACAAGCACCACAGGTGACTTCATCATGCCAAGATTGACACGAATCTGATCCAGCGTTCGAGAGGTCACAAACGTGGCGTAGCACGGCGCAAAAACGTGAAAGCCTTCATTTGAGCAGGCAGATGCCACTTCAATAAGGTTTTGCTCTGCAATTCCGCACTGAATATAGCCGTCTGGTCGAAGCTCTCGAAAGCGATCTAGGTTCAAACGACGACCATAGTCGGCAACGGCAACAGTCAGCAGCTCGTCATCCTCGGCAAGCTTACCCATAACCCAGCCGAACACTTCCTTTGTATTCATACCCGCAAGCATCTGCGACTCTTCAGCCGAAATGCACGATGGCTGCAAAGATGTATCTAACATGAGCATGCCTCCTCTGCGACTTTCAGATCAAGCAATGCCTGTTCATAGAGGTCGTCCGTCACGCACGCGTCGTGGAACGAAACGTTATTCTCGGCAAATGAGAGTCCTTTGCCCTTGATGGTGTGCGCAATAATCGCGCGAGGCCTTGAAGTTTGCTGCTTTAATGCGTCGTACAGCGCAAGCACATCATGTCCGTCTACCTCGACAGATTCAAAACCAAACGCATCAAACTTTCTTGCAATTGAACCGGTGTCCAAAATGGATGCGCAAGGGCCGTCCAGTTGCATGCGGTTCTGGTCGACAATGACCGTGACGTTGGAGAGCTGGTTGTGGCCGATAAACGCCGCGCTCTCCCAAATGGAACCCTCGTCACACTCGCCGTCACCCAAAATACAAAAAACGCGAGAAGGAAGATCTTTTCTGCGAAGGCTTAAACCCAGGCCGGCGGCGTAGCCCAAGCCCATGCCAAGGCTGCCACCAGAGATTTCAAAGCCACGCTGAGGGTCTCGTAGTGGATGCTTAAAGAGGACGGCATCGGGTCCAAAGACTCCGCGGTCAATATCCTCTTGAGAGATCATTCCCGCACGTAAAAGAGCTGGGAATAGTGCCAGCGACGTGTGAGCCTTAGAGAGAATCAATCGGTCTCTGAGTTCCCATTCACAATCCCTGTGGCCCACCTGCATAACCTTGCTCAAAAGCACAGAAACTATATCTGCCACAGAACACGCGCCGCCGATGTGGAATGGCGTTGAGCTGTAGCGATGTGCCAACTCAATAATGCCTCGACGCACTGCAAGCGCCTCGTGACGTAAATCAAGTTCAAGCTGTTTGCGCTGATCAGATTCTATTTCTGCAGAAGTCAGCGATGCACCCACATGCTCTGACTGACGAACGGAAGAGATATCCAGAGGTCCAATAGAGCCATCTACCTGCTCAGATACGCCAACAACACTCTGATGCGGGGCAAGCCAAGTCTGGCTCCACTCAATGCAATTACCGTCGGACAGCTCGATTACCTGCTCAAGTACAAGCAAAGCCTCATTTGGAGAACACTGCAGGTAGTCGGCATGGTCTTTACCTGCAATTTGTGACTGATAGCGCATGCGAGAGCGCGCAATCTCTTTTTGAGAAGTTCTTTCAACCGCGTCAAAGAGCGACTCATTCTCAAAGTCTGCCTCCTCAAGCTGTGGGCAAACAAGCAGGTTAGACCATGATTCCTGGCACACTACCGGCCGATCAGAAACGCTCCTGACACGACGCAAAAAGAGTACGTCAGAGCCAACGGGAATCTCTAAATGCTCGGCAACGGCTTGATCTGCAGGAACTACCTGCTTAAACAGGACTTCAGTTCGATACTCAAAGCCACCATCTCTGAGTGCGGCTGCAAATGAAAGTACGGTATTTCCTGCCGCATGACGAACAGTGTTAGAGATAACCTGTGTTGCTCGACCCTTTTGAGTAAGCAGCAAACCCTCTTTGACCAGGGATTGAATGGCTTTTCTGATGGTTCCCCTGCTCACACCATACTGCGCCATAAATTCGGCCTCAGACGGAATGTACGTTCCTGCCTTCCAGTCTTCTGACAGAATTTTGACGCGCATCAAATCCGACAGCTGAACATGAAGAGGTGTAGCGGACGACGCATTGAGCCCACCTCTGACCTGTGGAGATAGTGACTCAGTAGCCGCATCTTCAGAAACTAAAACCGGAAAAACACCTGTCTCAAATGACATAGGTCCTCCGAAGTGAGTAAGAAATTAGTCATGCATACGTTAGGTACAAGACAAGTAGTATACAAGTTTCTGGAAGAGAACAAAATGGGAGATGTCTGGCTAAATTAAAAATCTATATGACAGAAGAATGCCTGTTTTAAAGCCACTATAGTGAGATAATAAATCTAATTTTACTGCTGAAGAGGTGTCGGGTTGATGCTTGATTTTGATGCTATATATAAAAGACTTGAGGTAGATCGTGAGACACTGCACCGAGCTGGCGCCCGTTTTAACAATTTAGTTTGGAATATCCCAGATACAAAAGTGTCCATTATTAAAGCGTACCTTTCTCTCCCACCAGATGAACTCCTTGCTCTCATTAGAGTTAAAGGACTTTATAAAAGATATCCAGACTATTTCACCTTTGACGGTCCTACTGAAAAAGCCGAAAAAGAACTTACTCCTTTTTCAGAATAATAAAAGCTTACCTTTTGACCGCGCTACGATTGAATTTATAATAAAAAGAACCCTAAAACACTATTTTAACTGGAGATTGGATAATGACTCTATTACCTGATAGACCATTTCTTAAGTCATTATTTGATAAATATGACCCAGAGTATGTTATTGAGCACTTTTTTGATGAAAACGGCGTAAAAGATTCAGCTCCAGAAGAGCTGAAGGCTGAATTCAAAGATGTCGAATTCAGACGTTATCCAGAAAATGGTTGCCTTTAATTACATAAGGTAAATGACCTGCATTCCTTTTCTGAACCGACTAAAGGCTAAACTGATAGATAAAACGAGGTTCAGACACGTGAATATGTCTCTATTGAGTGCTCAGAAAGATTTGGTTATAAATGGACAAAGAGATAAAGAAACTAAAAAGAGAATACGAAGCAATACTCGAGCAAATCACGCAATATGAGTCTTCTGAGAGGGCTGGACTAATCATCGAGACTGAAGAACTCATGAAGCAGCAGAGAGACTTATACGATAGAGGAAGAGCAGTTGTTCAAAAACTTCGTCAGCTTGGATATAGAATCTAACCTCTTACCCCACCACAAGCGGGATTTTTTAGCCGTTTTCATCACAGAAGAATTTTGACATCGATAAGAAATAAATAGATAGACTATATTTTCACCGAGAACGGAGGGTTAAATGGATGCCCGGGAAATAGAAAAGATTTGTGATTTCCTTGCGTCTTTACCAAATGATGCGGTCACTTCGGCTGACCTTGTAGACCCAGTTTCTGGCTTTGTTGTACAGCATGGGTATTGTGACCATCATATTGGCAATATGGGTGTGTCTGACCAAGACATTTTGAACTATCGAGCTGGCGTAGAGCAGATACCTGACTTTGCGCTTGAATATGCCAAGCTACATATGAAATAACTCCTAACCCTGCCACAAGCGGGGTTTTCTTTTAACTGTTAACAGTCACAGACAATTCTTTTGGCTTCGATAAAGAATAAATTGTTGAACTGAATTTTGTCCCATTTTTGTCCCATGAGCCAACTGATGAGCTAAGTTTTACCAGGTCAAGAGCTACGTGCTCTTCACGCTCAATAAAGCCTAATACTTAATTATTTTCTGACAATACACAGCTAAAACGCTATTTATTCTGCAACAAAAATGGTAGGGGCGGCGGGACTCGAACCCGCAAGACCGAAGTCGAGGGATTTTAAGTCCCCTGCGTCTGCCAATTCCGCCACGCCCCCGGATATGTCTAGCTATTATGCCACTACTTTTAATTCAGCGGGCGCAAAATTGGCTTCCAAATCACAGGCGACTGCTTTCCCTGGTAAACGGCAGAAGCAGTTATCACCAGGCCAAAGAGCAGGTCACTCTCACTTACTACCAGGTGTTTAAAGTCCGAATTCTTCATCAATTCTGCAAGCAAAATAGTGCCCGCGAGCATGACGGGCGCGCGTTTTGCCTGAAGTCCCGTTATGTCTTCTCGCTCCTTTAGCGTTTTACTGGCGAGAAGCCCCTCTATCTGCAATACCTCGTCAAGCGAAATGTGATTGAGATGCACCTTTGACGGGTCGTACGGATCAAGGTGGTCTCTGATGGCGATGAGGCTTGTAGCGGTTCCGCCGACGCCCACTAAAAGCTCAGGCGCTGCACATTGCTGTTGAGCTCGGCCAATAGCCTCAGACATCATCTGAGCTGCCATTGTATGTGCTCCATCAATGTCCTCGGCCGAAGGATGATCAGAAGACAGATTAAAGCGCTCAGTCAGGCGCCTGCAACCAAGCTCAACGGACTCGACAAAGTTGATGTCAAGCTGCTGACCTCCAAGTTGCTGCCCTCCAAGCTGATGACCTGCGTCTTGGGCTGCAGGCTGGCCCGCCAGCGTGCCAACGACCAGCTCAGTTGAGCCGCCACCGCTGTCGGCAACAAGAATGCGATGATTCTCAAAATCGTGAGAGACACCCAAAAAAGTGAGTGCGCCTTCAATCTCACCTGGAATAATCATGGGCTCAAGCCCCAGCGAGGCTAGACCCATTCCCAGATCAGGAGCATTTTCTGCATCGCGAGCAGCGCTTGTGAGCGTGCACACAACCGCCTCAGCACCCTCTTTTCTCGCGTGATCAACATAAGAAGAAACGCAACCAACGCAACGATGAATTGCCTCAGGTAGCAGGCGCTTTGCCGTATCAACACCCTCGCCTAAATTAACAATCTCGGTGTATTTGGCCATACGAATGACGCGACCGTCCTCTACCTGCGCAAGCGCAAGTCGAGCAGTTACGGTTCCAATATCAATTGCAGCTAGAAGCATTAGTGTGAGTTCCCACTATCAGACTTTGAATCGTTGGCGCCGGACCCCTCAGAAGATCCGTCTTCTCCGGAGTTCTTCTGCTCGTGAGACTCTCCAGGAGCTGGTGCAGAAGTAGAATCGTCAGAGTTTGCGCTCTTAGGAGCTTCAGTGTTGCCGGAATCGCCTGGTGCAAATCCAAAAACAAAATCCCCAACTTTGATGTACCACGGATAGTCAGGATGCTGAACGGTATTCTCGTCCTTCTTTTTATCAAGACCTTCTACCCGCGCAGATTCCTCGCCGCCAGCAACCAAGCCCTGCTTATGAGCCTCATCTATGATGCCCTCTTTTGTCTGCAGACCCTGAACCTCGGACTCAAGACGTTTTTGATCTTCCTCGAGCTTCTGCTGATTTAGCAGCAACTCGTCATGCTCGCGAACAGCGTGGTAGTAGCCACGAATTGGCGGATACAGACCCACAAGCAAAAAGATTACAACGCCGAGAAAAACGACAAGCTTGGTATGATTGCGCGCAAAATCAAGTGCGTTGTCTTTAAGTTCTGCAAAAGAAGCTACGCTGAACTGCGGTTTATTGGTTCTTTCAGTCTTCTGACTGCGCTCGGACTTTTGACCTCTTTCGGACCTCTGAGTCCTATCAATCCTCTTAACTTGAACGGTTCTTTTAGACTTAATGTCCTTGGAGCTCTCCTGGGAAGATGCTTGTTTTGATGGTGTCGCGCCCTCTGACGACGCTGTATCTTTTGGAGCCGCCACAGCTTTCTTTGTCACAGCAGACTTCTGATCAGATTGAGATTTCTCAGTTACCTGGGGCTTCTCGGCCTTTTTAGTTGAAAATATTTTGAGAGCACCAGAGGCATGCTCCGCGGTAGTCTCTTTAAGAGGCTCAACGGAACGCTTGGTGGGCGTTGTTTTTCTTTTTGTACCACTCTTTTTAGTGGTGTCTTGACTCATCACGGATCTCATTTCTGGTTTGTTTGGTGATGCGTCGCAACAAATTGCAACATCTTTATTATGGCAGAGGCAGCGCCGATAGCCCTGCCTCAGTTTGGAATTTCATCGTTTTACCGAATAGAAGTCGTTGCTCCAACGGCAAGTCGTAAGCTTTGCGGTAAGTCGCACGTCTTCGCTGCAATCTGTGCAGCTTGCTTACGCATCCAGATGACGTTTTGCTTCTTGCCACAAATCTTCTTGTAGCTCGGGTTTCTCGTCAAGTGAGAAACCCCTCTCAGCAGCAGCTTTCTCCATGTACGACCAGCGAGCGCGGAACTTCCTACAGGCGCTCATCAGCGCTTCTTCCGCATCAACGCCTTCCCAGCGAGCAACGTTTATCAGCGCAAACAAAATGTCGCCGAACTCGTCCGTTTTCTGCTGCGTACCTGGGGCTTCAGCTTCAAACTCCGCGCGTTCCTCGACAACCTTGTCCCACACGCCATCAACAGACGCCCACTCAAAGCCCATCTTTGCAGCGCGCTTTGAGATCTTCTGCGCTTGCATGAGCGCAGGTAGAGACTGTGGAACCGAGTCGAGAAGTCCCTCGGTGTGCACGGTATCTTCTGCACTGGCGCGCTCCTCAGCCTTGACGCTTTCCCACACGTCCAAGACGGCCGCGGCCGACGACGTTGAGCCAGCTTCTGGCCCAAATACGTGCGGATGTCTGCGTACCAGCTTCTGGTTGAGCGCTCGACATACGTCGTCGATGTCGAAGCCCGCTGCGCGGTTGCGCGTGTCAGCCGTACCCGCTGCGCGGTCGCGCGCCCCACTGCCCGCACTGGCACCGCTGTCCGCCTCAATCTGCGAGTGAAGAACTACCTGCTCAAGCACGTCGCCAAGTTCCTCTTCAAGGTGCTCGGGAGAGCCCTCAGCAATAGCCTCAACCGCCTCGTAGGCCTCCTCAATCATGTTCTTTGAGATGGACTGGTGCGTCTGCTCCTTGTCCCAAGGGCAGCCGTCCTCCTGACGAAGTCGCCAGATAGTTCTGATCAGACGGTCGAACTCCGGATGCGTCTGCGGCGCTCCAGGACGAGCCTTTGTTTCTTCGTCAACTGCGGCTGCTAGCTGGGCGATCTTCTCGTCAGATGTCATGTAATTTATTGCTCCTCAGGGTACAGGAAATTCCAGTCGTTGCGCAGGCCGGTCATGAGCTCCATAACGTCCTTTGAGACCTCAAGCTGCGCCTGGGCAGAAGCGTCTCCTGCAACAGCGGCCTCTAGATCTGCCAGCACGTATGCTAGCGCATCAGCCGTGCGACCCACCTGGACTTGCTCCTGTTTGCCGTCGTCAGTCCACGTAATTGTGGCAACGTCGGCGCGTGGGTACTCCATAATCTCAATGAAGGCTTTATCAGCTGAAATCATAGCTCGTTTTGGCTGCTTGGAATGAAGCGTCAACGCCAAGACAACCATCTGACCCTCGGCGTTTCTGAGCAAAATGCCGTCCGTCTGATCAACGCCGGTAGGGGCCGGATTCATCATGGAGAGCACGTCATGAGGCTGGCTCTTCAAGAAAAGACGCGCCAGTGTCAGCGAATAGACGCCAATGTCCAGAAGCGCGCCACCCGCAAGCTTGGGATTGAAGAAGCGATTCTCCATGTCAAACGCTTTGTAGCTGCCAAAATTCTCCTGAATCAGGTTGACTGGACCAAACTCGCCAGCCTCCACACGGCTAACCAGCTCTTTGTAGAGTGGCATGTGCAAAATGGTGCAGGCATCCATGAGCTGAACGCCATTTTGACGAGCAAGTTCTTCGGCCTCAAGCAGCTCAGCGGAATTGAGCGTAATGGACTTCTCGCACAGCACATGCTTGCCCGCCTGAAGCGCTTTGCGCAGGTAGATGATGTGTGTGTTGTGAGGCGTGGTCAGATACACCGCGTCAATCTCGTCGCTGGCGAGAAGATCGTCGATGCTGTCATACACACGCTTGACGTGGTGTTTTTGTGCAAACGCGACGGCCTTTTCTTGCGTTCTGTTGGCTACGCCGTCAATGGTTCTGCCAACCGAAGCCAACGCCTCTGCCATCTGATTTGCAATGACTCCGCAGCCAATAACACCCCACCTGAGGTGTGGTGCGGTACAGATCGTGTCCACGGCGCTTGCGGCATCCTGCGCGGCGCACGCGACGTTCTGTGCGGCGCTCGCGGCGTTCTGTAACGTCTGACCTGCTGTTTGACTCATATTTACTCCTCAACCTCGTCGTCGCCACCAAGCTCTTCAAGAACTCCCAGAGCGGCGGGCATCAGCTGCTCTTCATTGCGATGGAACGGATACGCCAGTTTATGCGTCTTTGGATACACAATAGCACCGCGACCCTTCAACTTGAGGGCTTGTTCGCGAGGAATTTCTACACCTAGATATACCAGGCGGCCATTTGTCAGGCTCACTGACGTTGCGCCCAAACGCTGCGCGCGGATGCGCACGCGGGCACGATCAAACAAGTTCTTACCTGCAAGCGGCAGGGCACCAAAGCTATTCTCGGTATCTTGCTGCAGGGCGTCAACATCGGAAAGCTCTGTAGCGGCGGCAAGACGACGGTACACCAGAACACGGCGGTCAACCTCTGGCAGATAGTCCTCATCAAGATAGAAATCTGCAGGTAGATTGATGGTAACTTCAGCCTGCTCCAGCTCAGCGGACTCACCGCGAGCCTCAGCAACTGCCTCGCCCAGCATCTGTGTAAAGAGGTCAAAGCCAACGCTGGAAAGGTTTCCGTGCTGCTCAGCGCCCATAAGAGAGCCGGCGCCTCTAATCTCTAGGTCACGCATGGCAATACGCATGCCACTGCCCAGGTCCTGGAACTCGTTGATTGCCGTCAGGCGCTCGGTTGCCTCTTCCGTCAGCGGCAACTCCGCCGGGAACATAAAGTACGCGTACGCCTGCTGCCTACCACGACCAACACGGCCCTTGAGCTGGTACAACTGAGCCAGTCCCAGGCGCTGAGAGTCCTCGATAATCAGCGTATTAGTATGCGAGTTATCAATGCCGGACTCAATGATGGTGGTGGCCACCAAAACGTCAATCTCGTGCTCCTGGAAGGCAAGCATGACGTTCTCTACCTCGCGAGCACTCATCTGGCCGTGAGCCACACCCACGCGAGCCTCTGGAGCCGCCTCCTCTACGCGAGCCACCGCTTCATCAATAGTGGTCACGCGGTTGGACACGTAGTACACCTGTCCTTCTCGCTCCAGCTCACTTCTAATAGCTGCGGAAACAAGATCCGGGTTGTACTCGCCCACCATCACCTGAACAGGCTTTCTGCCAGGCGGTGGCGTTAGAATCAGGCTCATGTCACGAACGCCGCTCATGGCCATCTGCATGGTGCGCGGAATTGGCGTTGCCGAGAGTGTCAGCACGTCTACCTGCTCACGCATGTTTTTGAGCTGCTCTTTGTGCTGCACGCCAAAGCGCTGCTCTTCGTCGATGATAACCAAGCCTAAGTCGTGTGGATTGACGTCAGCTGAGAGCAACCTATGAGTTCCTACCAGCACATCTACGGTTCCGTCTGCAAATCCCTCAAGCGCTTTTCTCTGCTGAGCAGGCGTAACAAAACGCGAAAGCACGCTCACCTTCAAATCAAACGGAGCAAATCGCGAGAAAAACGTCTCGTAGTGCTGCTGAGCCAAGATGGTAGTTGGGCACAAAATCATAACCTGACGAGCATCTTGGCACGCCTTAAATGCAGCTCTCAGCGCCACCTCTGTCTTGCCAAAGCCCACATCGCCGCAAAGCAAGCGGTCCATTGGCTTACGCGCTTCCATGTCCAGTTTAATGTCTGCAACAGCGCTTTCTTGGTCTGGTGTCAGCTGATACGGGAAGCTGGACTCCATCTCTTCCTGAGCAGGAGTATCCAGTGAGAACGCATAACCCGGCACTGAAGCGCGACGTGTATAGAGATCTACCAGGTCAAATGCCAGTTTCTTGGCAGACTTTCTTGCCTTGTTAGTGGCGCGCGACCAATCTGCCGTGTTAAGCCTGGTCAGGCGTGGATTATTGCCGTCAGGTCCTACATAGCGCGTAATGCGGTCAACCTGCTCCAGGGGCACATAGAGTTTATCGTCATTGGCGTACTCAAGCAGGAAGTAATCACGTTCTCTACCTGCAACTTCTTGACGCACAATAGCGGTAAAGTGCGCAATACCGTGCGTTGCGTGGACAACATAGTCGCCCGGCTTAAACGGGAACGTCACCGTTGTGGGGTCAATACGTTTGGAACGTTTCTTGTTGCGTGCGCTCCTGGCCGTCAAGTCCGAGACAGAAAGCACTGCTAGATTAGCTGTAGGGATAATGATTCCGGCGGGAACAGGTGCGTCGGTAAACGTGACGCGACCACGCTTGAGTGGCGCGTAAGCACCGTTTTTATCAGGCTCGTTTTCAAGCGCCGTGCCCAGCGACTCCTCAAACGGAATGGACTCATCCGAGAAAAGCAGCTTGAGGTGCTCCCGAGCGGCACGATTGGGCACAGCAAATACCACGGCATCGCGGTCTTGCACCAACTGCCTTACGCGACCCAAAAGCTTTGTGTCTGAACCCGCAATAGACGGCTGCACCACAGAGAGCTCCGACGTTACCGCAGCTCCCGTACGTAGAAGCGACGAGAAGGACAAGCGCTGCTGCGAGCCAAAGTCCATGGCCTTGGGATCTGTATACAGACCATCTAGTTTCACTTTTGATGCCGCTGCGGATGCAGAAATTTCGTCAAAGGCGCGCTGGCAGTCGTCAAATAGCGAGCGTGGCTCCGCAAGGACTACCAGCGTCTTTGAAGAGATGTGCTCAAGCGGACTGGCAGTACCTCCGTACAACACAGGAAGATAGCGCTCAAGTGCAGGAGCCTGAGCTCCGCGCTGAATAAGCTCCAGGTCAGCAGCGAGTGCAGAGTTTTCTTGCGCGCGCGTATAGAGCGCTTCTTCTGCGCGGCGAATGGTTTCTTTGGTAAATGCAAGCTCTCTAGCTGGGGCAACGGTTACCTCATCAATGGCACCGATAGTCTGTCCAGTTGCTGCCACCATGCGCCTGATGCGGTCAATCTCGTCTCCGAAGAACTCAATGCGTACAGGACTTGTAGCTTGAGCTGGGAAGATATCAACTGTATCACCGTGAATGTGGAAGGTGCCAGGAACATCTACCTCGCCTGTATCGGCGTATCCCATGCCGACGAGCAACGAGGCCACGTCCTCAAAGGGAACGTCGTCGCCAACGGTAAACGTTGCAGGAAGAAAATAGCCCGAACCAACAGGGGGAACTCTGCGCATCAGCGCGTGAGCGCTGGCAACTACAATGACCTTCTCGCCAGCGGAAAGCTTGGCGATGGCACGGCACCTAGCCCCAATAAGGGCATCGTCTGGCGTAGTATCCGACCAGGGACGATCCTTGCGGTTGGGATAGCGCAGCACAGCGTCGTTTCCCAGCCACGCTGCAAGCGAGCGCGCCGTGCGGTCCGCGGCATCCTCTCCTGCAACGACTAACAGGCATGGGCGGGGATTTTGCGCCCAAAGTGCAGCAAGCATCAGCGGACGAGCGCTTTGCGAGAGGGACAGCGTGGCGTCTGATCCACGCGAAAGCTCTCTCTTCAGCTTCTCTAGCTCGGGCGCGCTCAGTAGTTGAGCTGCAACTCTATTGATAAACACACAGTCTCCCGCCATGCCGCTAAACCCACATGCAAACGCATGCGGGTTACACCAAACCTTGCTGGACGAGGCGCGTCCGGCGCGCAGTCAGCGTCCGGCGCGCAGGCGCGTATGCCGTAACGGTTGACCGCACAGACATCTACCAGCGACGTCCGCCGCGCGCAAGCGCAGGTTTGATAACTTTTCAATTGGGCTGTTATTGTAGCTGTTATGCAGCTATTTTGCTATTCTCGCCTCACGTGATAACGTAACTACATACTGGGTACACATAGAAGGAATTGAGGAGAGGTTATGCCCAGAGAATCAAAGAAAGCCAAGGTAGAACGCGGCATTGAGCTGTGCCGACGCATGCACGAGCTCTATCCAAGCGTCCAGAGCGCTCTGGATTATCACGACGCGTTTACCCTGCTCATCAGCGTTATGCTTTCGGCGCAGACTACTGACGCCGCGGTAAATAAGGTTACACCCGAGCTGTTCCGCCGCTGGCCCGACGCGCCATCCATGGCGGCCGCCAATGCTGTCGAGGTCGGAGAGGTCATCCAGACCATCGGCTTCTGGCGCGCAAAGGCTAAGCACTGCGTAGAGACGGCGCAAATTCTGCTGACGGAGTACGGCGGAGAAGTTCCGGGCACCATGGAAGACCTGGTCACGCTCCCGGGCGTTGGTCGAAAGACCGCAAACATCGTCCTCAACAAGATGTTTGACGTGGTCGACGGCATCGCGGTGGACACGCACGTGTACAGAATCTCCAAGCGCATGCGCCTGAGCTCGGCTTCCACGCCGCTGGCTGCCGAGAAAGACCTGCTCGCGCTTCTCCCCCACGAACTCTGGAAAGACGTCAACGAGGAGTGGATTCACTTTGGACGAGAAACCTGCACCGCTCGCAACCCCAAGTGTGTCGGCTGTCCTATGAGCGACATCTGCCCCTCCTACGAGCAGCCCAATCGCTGGTTTAAGGGGTAAGCGTAGGATCCGGCACACTGGCCCGGCACTGAGCTGCGAGCGCACGGGTGCCGCGGGTGTCGCGGGTGCCGCAAGTGCACGGGCTTCTCGCCAGGCGCTTCTGAGTTGCGAATCCAGACTCAAGTACCGCGATAAGCCTGAAAAGCGCATGAAGTCTGAGTAAATTTACTCAGACATGACGAGAAAAACCGGCAAATAGCTCAGACTTGGTGAACTTTTCCGGCAAATAGCTCAGACATGGCGAGAAAATCAGGCTTCATGAAAGGGCGAACTCAGACACGCTTTAAATCTCGCCTGAAAAGTGAGCCTGAAAAGTGCAAAGATTCTGTATTTTGGATACAGATTCTTTGATGAAATCAGGCAAATCCAC
>CALKRF010000076.1 GCA_937990665.1 uncultured Atopobium sp. | reverse complement strand
AGCCTTTTGTAAGCACTTCTCGCGAGAAGGAACATCATGAAGCAACTCCGCCCTTATCCACAGGTTATTGTCACCAAGAAAGCTGCTCGCGCACTTGCGGGCGGACATCCTTGGGTCTTTGAGGGCGAGGTCATCCGCGTAGAGCCGTCTCCAGAAAGTGGCGAGCACGCTCAAAATGGTTGCATTGTTGATGTCTTTGAAGAGAACGGCACCTACCAGGGAACTGGTCTTCTGTCAGAAATGAGCAAGATTCGCGTCAGAATTGTGACAAGAAACGCCAACGATAGGCTCAATGAAGCGTTTTGGAGTCGCAAGATTAGCTGGGCGTGGGAGCACCGCAAAACCACTATGGGAAACCGCGCTCTACCAGGCACTGAGCCCGATACCAATTGCTGCCGCGTTATTTTCTCGGAGGCCGATGGTTTTCCTGGCTTAATCGTTGACCGCTACGAGAACGTACTTGTTGCGCAGGTAGGAACCGTTGGTATGGAGCGTCTGCGTGACGTTATCTATCCGCTGCTGCTTGAGGTTTTATCTGCAGACGGCAAGGTAATTGATGGCATCTACGAGAGAAACGATTCTCCTTCGCGCCTTAAAGAAGGACTTCCGCAATATAAGGGCTGGTGGACAAGTGGTTCTTCTGACGAAAATAGCTTGATTACAGAAAGCACCCTTACCCTGCCTTCAACTCACGTTCTTGCAACAGAAAACGGACTCAAATTCAATCTTGACCTAGAGAACAGCCAGAAAACCGGCTTTTTCTTGGATCAAAAATACAACCGTCGAGCAGTTCGCCAGCTTGCACAAGGCCGTCGTGTACTGGATTGCTTCTGTCACGTTGGTCCGTTTGGCCTTAACGCTGCAGCGGGAGAAGCAGAATTTGTCCGCTGCGTAGACGTCAGCCAGACCGCCATTGACCTTGCGCGCCAAAATGCGGAGCTCAACGGCTTAGCAGATCGCATGGACTTTACCTGTGCAAACGTTCTTGAATACCTGCCAGAACTGGCTAGTGACCGAGGTCAGCTCAAGGCAGAGGGAGGTCCATTTGACCTCATCATTCTGGATCCGCCTGCATTCACCAAGACGCGCGACAAGGTTCGCAGCGCCATGCGTGGCTATAAGGAAATCAACGCTGCAGCCATGAAACTGTTACCCCGAGGTGGCTACCTGGCAACCTGTTCCTGCTCTCACTTCATGACCAGAGACCTTCTCGCCCGGGCAATTGCCGAGGCAGCTCACCACACAAACGTACAGCTCAAGCAAATTGAAGAGCGACAGCAAGCTCCTGACCACCCAATTCTTTGGGGTGTTCCCGAGAGCCATTACCTTGATTTCTTTATTTTCCAGGTGATCTAAAACTACAATTCCATTCTCCAAAGAACACTTTATGAAATTTATTCCATATTGTGATACAATACTTTTATAAAATTTTTTATGAATTTATAAGAGTATTTACGGCATACTTTGGAGGCTCTTATGGCTGAGACGGATGTCAGTGATTCATCTGAACAAGTAACCTCAAGCAAATACCAACCCCGATTAACCTACGGGCTATTAGCTTTTATTGGTGGCTTTACCGGACTTCATACATTTTATAGAACAGGTAAAATCTCGTCCTTCAGGACTGTATTATCTGGGTGTTTCCTCTATTTTCTTGTCTCTTACAACTATTGGTATCTCTATGCTGTCCTCGTGCTTATAAATTCTTTTATTACGCTCTCTATCGTCTTTGATAAAAATGTAGCTATTCAAAATATCCAAGGACACGCATCTCAGTCCCAGGCAGCTGACGATAATGACAAATTAATCTTAATCGCAATCTCTGTATTTGCATTATTCCTGTTAGTAAGCGCGTCTTTATCTCTTGTATTCAGCATCTCAATGGCTATAAAGCTCATTCTTGTAGTGGCTTTTATTGGTCTTGGGGCTTTGCTGATAGCTGCTAGCGGAATCAAGATTTCTTTTAAATAATTCCTCTAAACTTCTCAATTTTCCAAACTTTTGCTTTTGCGACGCTCTTTAAAGAACGCTTTGAGCTGTGCAGATGCCTCGTCTGCTAATACTCCGCCTGAGACAGCAAACTCGTGATTAAGTCTTGGGTCACTACTCACGTCAAACAACGTACCCGTTGCACCCCCCTTTGGGTCAAACGCGCCAAACACGCAGCGATCAATACGAGCATTGACCATCAATCCTGCACACATCAAGCATGGTTCCAGCGTTACGTAGACCGTACAACCCGAAAGCCTCCAGCGGCCAAGCTTTTTTGAGGCCTCTTGCATGGCGAGAAACTCAGCGTGCGCAGAAGGATCGTTATCAATCTCACGACGATTATGTGCAACGGCAATAACCTCTCCCTCGCACACTACAACTGCTCCGATAGGCACTTCTCCTATCTGTGCTGCAAGCTCTGCCTGCTCAAGAGCGAGTTTCATATTCTTCTGATCAAGAGCAGCTTGTGGGGTCAAAGGCTCTTGTGCTTCGTCACTCATAGCTGCTCCTCACTTGTCCGATTGCTGCCGTAAATCTTACGGAATTCTGACACGATTCTGACGCAAACCCGTCACGAATCTGACGCCTATCTTTCACATTCTGGCGCGAATCTGTCACGAACCTGACGCTTGTTTGTCTTCGCTCAATTATGAAGCAAAACCTAACTTACTAAATCCCCTACTCGCAAAAAACTGAATTATGAGGTAGGATATTACCGCTTTGGAGAGGTGGCAGAGTGGTTGAATGCGGCGGTCTTGAAAACCGTTGAGCGGTGTCCCCGTTCCGAGGGTTCGAATCCCTCCCTCTCCGCCATTTTTTTGGCGGACTTCAACTTAACGTTTTACCTTCAGAACTTACATTCCATTCCACGTTATTTCTAGCTCAACGTTCTTCTCGCCAGTGTGTGGACGAGCATTCCATTTACCAAAAGATTCGTTAGTAAGTTAAAAGCTTTAATCAAAAACGCCTTAGATTTTTACTTTTGGGTATAATTAACCTGTCCAAATGGATGGCTGACACAGGATTGTCAGTGATTGAAAGGATTTAGCATGATTATTGCCGCAGTTGTAGTTATTGTCCTTCTGGTTTTCTGGGCCATTAGCATTCACAACAACATCATTCGCGCAAGCAACAGGTGCGATAACGCTTGGGCAGCTATCGATACGCAGCTTCAGCGTCGTAACGATTTGATCCCTAACCTGGTCAACACTGTTAAGGGTTACGCAACTCACGAGTCTAAGACTTTTGAGGCAGTTACTTCTGCTCGCGCTGCAGTCGCAAACGCTCGCACTCCTGAAGAGAAGATGCAGGCTTCCGGCACTCTTTCCAATGCTCTGACCAACCTGTTTGCTGTTGTTGAGAACTACCCAGAGCTCAAGGCTAACCAGAACTTCCTGGAGCTCCAGGCAGAGCTTACTGACACCGAGAACCGCCTCAGCTATGCTCGCTTGAGCTACAACGATGTTGTCATGAACTACAACAACATCATCGCTGTTTTCCCAAACAACCTTCTTGCTGGTGGACGTTCCCCACGTACAAGCTTCCAGGTTACCGACGAGTCCGCTCGTCAGGCACCAAACGTACAGTTCTAAGAGCTGTTTCGTTTACACTTTGCACCAGTACAACCCGGTATCTGCATTCCCGCAGGTACCGGGCTTTTTTGTGCACAGCGTTGCCTCGCAGATTGAGCTGGTCGTGCGCTGGCTGCGCACTGGTCGTGCTCTGCTCGTACGTCGTTTGACCGTTGCCCACGTACTTCTCGTACGCCGGCTACAACCAAATCCGAGCAGCTAGATTATGTGAAGAGTCTTTACAGCCTTGCAGGAAAATCGTTAAAATAGTTACATCTGTGAATTGTCCTCGCAAGCACAATTCACGTTCTATTGGATGAAGAGAAAGGTCAGCATGAAACCTCGACCTCACAGTCGCTGACCTCTTGCGGTGTGCCGATTTGCACCGTGAGGGGTGAAATCGCAATGCAGTCCCCGTGGCAATTATGCGGAGTTTCTCGCCCAAAGCCACGCTTTAGTCTTCGGACGCATGTAAGGAGCACACATGATTTATCTTTCCCAGTTAATGGGTAATCCGGTTCTAGATTCAGAAGGCGAGAAGATCGGTTCTGTCTCTGACCTTGGAATTGCTACCGGAGAAGTTTTTCCTCGCATCACTTCCCTTGCTTTTATGGGCCCTGGCCGCACGCCAATGATGATTTCTTGGCGCAAGTATGTTGATACCTACGATGAGGACGTCATCAGACTCAAGGTACCTTCAACTGAGATTCGTTTCTCGTACCTGCAGCCTAACGAGGTTCTTCTCGCCCGAGATATTCTGAACAAGCAGATTGTTGATACGCGTGGCATTCGTGTTGTCCGCGTAAATGACCTCAAGCTCTCCGATACCAGCTCAACGCAGCTGCGCCTTCTGGGCGCAGAGGTTGGCGCTCGCGGTCTGCTGCGCAGCCTTTCTCCCCAGCTTGAGCACCTGGTCACCCGCATTGCGCGCGCTATGGGTCATCCCATGCAGGAGCGCATCATCGCGTGGAGTTACATGGACCTGGTTGAGCGTGACCTCTCCAACGTTAAGCTCTCCGTCTCCCACAAGACGCTGGACGAGCTGCATCCTGCTGACGTTGCTGACATTATTGAACGCCTGGACTCTCGCCTGCGTAGCCAGGTGTTTGCCCAGCTTGATGACGAGCAGCGAGCCGGCGCAATGGCAGAGTTCAACGACGACGCTATGGCAGTTGAACTCATCGGCGGCCTGAACGAAAAAGAAGCATCTCGCATCCTGTCCGAGATGGACCCAGACGACGCAGCCGAACTTGTCTCCGAGCTGAGCTATGACCGTGCCGAGAAACTCCTGCGCTTGATGGGCGTTAAGGAGCAGCGCGCTATTAGGCAGCTGCTGGGATACCGTGAGTACACCGCCGGCCGTATTATGACGTCCGAGGCGCTTTCTGTTCCTGAGGACCAGACCGTTGCCTACGCTTTTGACCGCCTGCGTAACCTGGACGAGGACTTTGAGACCGTCCGCTACCTCTACCTTACTGACGAGGATGGCCGTCTGTCCGGAATTGTTACCTTGAACCGCTTGATTGTCTCCGAACCAGAGACTAAGCTCGAGGAGATTGCCAATAAGAACCTGGTCACAGCCTCGCCAGAGGACGACCAGGAGGACGTTGCTCGCAACATTGCAAAGTACAACCTGCTGGCTATGCCTGTTGTTTCTGACGATAATCGCCTGCTGGGTATTGTTACCGTCGACGACGCTCTTGACGTTCTGGAAGAGGAGCACGCCGAGGACCTGCAGATTGCTGGTGGTGGTAGAGGCGATTCCGATTCTGGTGACCGCGGCCGCAACATTATTTGGTTCCTCCACCGCAACCTCTGGCTCCTATTCTGGGTAGCCTCCGTTGTAGGCGCTGCCTTTGCAGTAACGGCTGCAACGTCCGACCCAACTATGGGCATTTTCGCAGCTCTTTGCACCATTACGATGCCAATCTCGCTTAACTTGAGCGAGAATACCGTCAACTACGTGACAAACTTCTTCCTGACAGATGATCCTGGCAGCGAGAAGTCTCCTTCTATCTTGGGCTTTGCGTTCCGCTCACTCCTGCTGGGACTTCTGGTCAGCGGACTCATTTGCATCCTTGGTGCCGCTGCCCATGCCCTGCTAGAAGCGCTATTCCATCCTTACGATCCAAGCGTAAGCGAGCTCTACGCCGCGCTCTTTGACCAGACACTCATCCAGATTTTTGGCGCAGCAGCAGGCTCCACGCTTATTTCCTTCCTGTTGACCCCAATTTTCTTGGCTGTACTTCGCCACCGTGACGAGAAAAACCAGGAAACCTCAGGTCTCACGCTTACCCTGATTTCCATGAGCCTTTCGGTGGTGACATTCTTCGTCCTCTCTTACGCTCTCTCGCTTGTAGGTGTGATGTAAATGGCGCAGGAAAACGCACACGTAAAGGACGTGGTTGCAGAGCAGGGCGTGGTTGTAGAGCGGGACGCTGATGGCCAGGACGCCGTCGGCCAGCTTTCTGCGGGCGACGGAATCGTTGTCGAGCAGGGCAAACGCGCATCTAAAGAGAAGGCTCCGGTCAACAAAAACAGCATCAAGTACATCTTGATGGCAATGGGTCCCGGTCTTCTCGCTGCATTTGCTGGTAACGACGCCGGTGGCATTGCAACCTACTCCAGCGCGGGCGCTACCTTTGGCTATTCGCAGCTGTGGACCGTGCCACTTATGTGCTTCCTGCTGATTGTGGTTCAAGAAACCGCAGCTCGAATGGGTTGTGTCACCGGTAAAGGCATTGCGTCGCTGGTACGCGAGCGCTTTGGTATCCGTCTGTCCACGCTGGCAATGGGTGCGTTGCTGCTCTCCAACATTGCTGTTACCTTCTCTGAATTCGCAGGTATTGCGTCCAGTATGGAGCTCTTTGGCATCCCGACGTACGTCTCGGTGCCTATCAGCGCGCTAATGGTGTGGCTTCTGACCGTAGGTGGATCGTACCGTCGCATCGAGAAGATTCTGCTGGCAATTAGCTGCATTTTTGTCACGTACGTGGTAGCTGGCGTGCTTGCTCAGCCTGACTGGGGAGAAGCCCTGCGCGTCACCATCATTCCACAGCCCTCCGCCGAACCGTCATACATTTCTCTGTTGGTTGCAAATATTGGTACTACCATCAGTCCGTACATGATCTTCCTGGTTGCATCAAATGTTGTCGAGAAGAACCTTGATACCAGCGACATTCCTGCACAGCGTGCAGACAATGTTGCCGGCGCAATCCTGGCCGAGGTCATTACCTGGTTCATCATGCTGACCACCGGCGCCGTGCTCTTCCCTCGCGGAATCTCTGTTGACTCTGCTGCCGACGCTGCTCGCGCGCTTGAACCACTTGCAGGTCAGTATGCAAGTACGCTCTTTGCGCTGGGCATGGTTGGCGCGTCCTTCCTTGCAGCATGCGTTCTACCAGGCATTACCGCAAGCGCTATCTGTGAGGCATTTGGTTGGGAGCGCGGAGCCGACCGTAGCTGGCAGGAAGCCCCTGTCTACCACGGCATTATTACAACCGTCCTGGTCATTTCTGCACTGGTTGTTCTGATTCCAGGCATGAGCCTCTTTGGTATCATGATGGCCGCCCAGGTCATCAACGGTATTCTGTTGCCGATTTTGCTCATCTTTATGGTTATCATCGCGGCCGACAAACACATCATGGGCAAGTACGCCAACGGCCGCATCTGGAACGCGCTGACCTGGTTTACCATCGTCACCGTTATTATCCTGACCATCGTAATGTTTATTCTGCAGGCCATGGGCTTGTAGTAAGCGCCTCACTACACTGCGACAAAAATAGGGCGAGAAGATCGGTCTTCTCGCCCTGTGTTTTATGCATTTAGCTGCAGTTTATTACTTGCTTGCTTTGTCGAACTCGTCTTTGAAGTCTGAGAACATCTTGCCCATGCGGCCAAGCTGCATACCAAAACCCTTAGCCGCCTTGTTAGCGGTGGCCTGTGTAGATGGCTTGCTTGCAGGTTTAGCAGCAGATTTGGCAGCAGGCTTGCTTGCGGCGCTCTTATCCTCGGCAGTCTGCTCCTCCGCAGATGGCTTCTCAAGGCGAACTTCCTCTGCAGCAACCGGCTCTGGACGCTCGGAATCGTCTTCTGCGTCAGGCTCAGTTGCGTCCTCAATGGCGCGCTTTGCCTTGGCCAGCGTCTTACCCAGGGCAAACGCGCCCTTCTCGGTGGCCTCTGCAACAGCCTTTCCGGCCTTAGCTGTGGCCTCAGAAGCCTTTGCGGCAGCAGCCGCGTAACCCTCGCCCGCCTTTGCGGCCAGGCCACCAGTGAGCTGGGCATCTGCTGCTTCATCGGAGAGGACCATTGCACCGTTAGAATAGCCCAGCAGCCACTCTGGCTTGATGGCAAAGGAACCCACCAGCGCCTCTGAACCAGCGCCGTCACCCACAAGAAATGCCGAAACCACGCCCGTGAACTGGTCAAACTCAGCGCCACTCACGTAGCCCAAGCTCTTTCCGCTTTTGGTGCGAGCTTCCATGCCGTGCCACAAAATGCAGGTATCAAAGTCCAAGTTCAGGCGTTTGATTGCTGCTTTATCGACGTTATTCTCGGGATCTTTTACGCAAAGTCCCTGCTCAATGGTCTCTAGAGACTCCAGCGTGACAAACGCGTCATCCTGCTTAATCATGCCGGCAATATCGGGCTTCTGAACCATCACGCCCACTACCTGCGAAGACTGACCCTGTTTGAAGGGTGCAAAAACCACGTTGTGAATTTTTCCTAACTTGGAAAACCGCTCTTCTCCCGCATGCTTGCCCTTTGTAGCAGGCTTTTTGGGGAGAAGGACCTTTGCGCCTAGGAGCTCGGTTGTTTTCACGTGAAACCTCTCTATAAAAAACGGGACGTCATAAGGCGTCCCGTCACATTGCTTGTAAGTGAGGCTTATGCCTCCTGGTAGCCCTCGCCAGCGTTCTCCTGCTCGTGGGACTCAACGTTCTCGATGCGAACAGCCTGAGCCTCAGCGGTTGTGGCAGTTGGCTCTGGAACAACAAAGGAGTCTGCAACAACATCAGCAGCATCTGCGACAGTATTAGAAGCAGAGGTCACAGCGTCAGAAAGTGACTCACGGAGCTGATCCATGCGCTCGCGAGCAAGGTCAACCTTTGCGCGGAGCTCATCGGTCTTTGCGTCAACAGTAGGCTTAACCTCGTCAATCTTAGTGCTCACAACCTTAGATGTGCGCTCATAAGAATCAAGTGCGGAATCCCATGCGTCATTGACAGCATCTGCAGCCAAAGCGCGAGTCTCCTCGCCGGAACGTGGAGCCAGGAAAAGACCAGCTACAGCGCCAGCGGCAGCACCAAAAATAGCGCCTAGAAAGAAACCAGCAGACTTCTTGCTCATAAGTACCTCCTGTTAAACAGCAAAACGCTGTACGTAATCATACCGCAATAAGGGCGTTTATCGAACGGGCTTTGAACGAGGAACGTTAATCATGTTCCAGTCGTCTGGGACGTCAGTGACCTCGGAGTCGTCCGTAGCGTCCTCAGCGGCTGTTGCCTCGGCAAGCTCAGTTGCGATGACCTCGTCGGCGACGTCTGCAGCGGGCTCAGTGGCGGGCTCGACGTCTGCTGCGTCGGCTGCGTCGATGCCTGCGACCTCAGCGTTGTTCTCCTCAGCGTCCGCAACCTCAGCCTCGACTGCATCAGCAGCAGCTGCATCAGCGACGTCCTCGGAGGAGTTGTCGGCAGCGTAATCCTCTGCGTCTACGCTCTCTGCCTGGGGCGCAGCGTCCGCCTCAGGTTCTGCAGAGTCTGCAGGCTCATCGGTCTTCTCGCCGTCAAGGCTCTGGATGAGCGCAACAAGGCCAGAAACGATTGCGTTGATGTCTGGGTCAGCGTCCTCCTGGTTGCCATATGCCCAGTTGAGGAGCCACACAGCGCTGGAAAGCGAGGCTGCAACCAGCACGTCATCTGGACATGCAAGGATGATCTCGTAGAGGCCGCGACGGGAATCTACCAGGGAAGTCTTGCCCGAAGCAACGTCTCCCGCAAGGTTGGTCAGGGCCAGGAGCTCGACGGTTACGTGCTCAAGCAGGTGCGCAACCTCGGTGTCCTTGGCAACAAGGCCAAAGCGAGCGTCGGCGTCACCCAGGCACAGGTGCTCGGAAAGACCTGGCAAAAGCTCAAGCACACGCTCAGTTGCCTCAGCATTTTCCGAGGTCAAACGTGGCGCTTTTGCCGAAAACTCAACGGTAGCGGTCAAGTTTTTAGGTCCTACCACAACTTTTTTGATAGAAATCAACTGCGCCATTTCAACCTCTTTCTATTGGTTCACTCTATTGTAATCATTCTTTTAGTTATTCATTTTCTGATGTGTCAGAGTTTTCGCCGGCTGGCTCAGATTCACCGTCTACCTGTGGTTCTGGTGCAATTACGCGCAGCAAAGAAAGGCGACGGCGACGCATCGACTGCACGCGGAACACGTAGCCATCCTTCTCAAACGCCTCGCCCGGACGAGGCAGATGACCAGCCAAATCCAGCACAAAGCCCGCGATAGTCTCATACTCCTCGGACTCCCCTACCGGCCATCCAAGTTCATCCGCATCATTGAGCGAGAAACGGCCATCTACCAGCCACTCTCTATCAGAGAGCTGCGTCAGGTACTTGTTGTCCGGATCAAACTCATCCTCAATTTCGCCGACAATCTCCTCGACGATGTCCTCGATGGTAATGACGCCGGCAGTTCCACCGTACTCGTCAACTGCGATAACCATCTGATCGCGACTGGTTTGCATCTCGGTGAGCAGCGGAATGATGTCTTTGGTATCAGGCACGTAGTCCGCAGAACGCACGAAGCGCGCGATCTTCTCGTCACTGGCGTGCTGATCAAGCACTGACTCCAGCAAATCTTTGATGTGAGCGATGCCCACGATGCGATCGATATTCTCGTGGTAGATGGGGATGCGCGAGAAACCTGTCTGACGCATGACGCGAAGAACCTCGCTGATAGTTGCGGTGTCCTCCATGGCGGTCATGTCAACGCGCGGGACCATTACCTCACGGACAACGGTGTCGCCCATCTCGATGACCTCGTGGATCATGGATTTTTCTTCTTCGGAGAGGTCTTCGGAATCCTTGACGATGTAGCGAAGCTCCTCCTCGGTAACCTCTTGGTGGTCATTTGTTGTGTCAATGCCCATGAGCGTGGTAACCGCATCTGCCGAGGCAGACGTGATAAACACGAGTGGGCGCACAATCTGCATGAACGCCTTCATGGGGCCAACGACTGCTTTGGCCACTGCCTCGGAGTTTGCTAGGCCGATGCTCTTTGGAACCAGTTCGCCGATGACCACGGAAAAGAAGGAAACAATCAGCGTAATAGCCACGACAGCTAAAGGAAGCGCCAGGTCAGCGTGGACACCAATGCTAATAAGCCAAGTGCCAAATGGCGCGGAAAGGCTTGTTGCAGCAAATGCTGAGGACGCAAAACCTACCAGGGTAATTGCGACCTGGATTGTTGCGAGGAAATATCCGCGATCAGTGGCAATGTCAATGACAGCAAGGGCTCTTGGATCGCCCTCGTCCACGTCCGCCTCAAGTGCCGCGCGACGAGAGCTAACAATGGCCATCTCGGCCGCAGAAAAAAAGCCGTTTACCAGGGTAAGCAGCAGAGTTATTCCAATACTTAACGCAATGTCCATCGAGTGTATGGGCACCTACCTCTTCGAAGTTACTTTTTGTACAGACTATTGTACTCTAACGCGCTCTACCTTGTAGTCTTCAGGAATTTGACACAGCCTCGCCACGAAATGCTGAGAGGCTGACGGTGTCAGGAGCGACGGCGTGATGACACCAGCTGAATGGGCGGTCGCACGATGACACCAGCTGAATGAGCGGTTGTACGGTGGCCATGCGACAGGTACGGCAGGTGCGGCGATGCCGTTTTGATGGCATCAATCGCTGGTTTCTCCGTGGATTCGGTTAACAAACAGCCGTCGAATCTGCTTAACAAGCAGTTCTCAGTATTTGATACAAAAATTTGAATAACTTGCCTGAATAATTCATCCACATGAATACGTAACTTTTATGTCTAAAATTATGTGCCCAAAACGGTAAAAAACGCGTTTAGTTGGGGTTGAAAATTAAAAATTTGCCAAAATAACCCCAACTAAGACGATTTTTTACCGCACTGAAAATTTTTATCTGGGCAAACGCTATATGCAGAAACCTGTATTCCCCAACTAAACGCATTTTTTACCACTTTGGCATCGCTTCGGGGTCATTTGCATCATTCTTGCCCAGTTGACTCCCTTAACAGCAAAAGACCCTCACATTCAGCTGAATGTGGGGGTCTTGCTCAATATAGCGCTAGATTAGAGCTGCTTGCCAGCCTCGACAAGGTCCTTGACCTGCGCACGAACGGCATCCAGATCCTCATCGGAAGGGAGCCAGCCGATAGCGTGAACAGGCAGTGGCATGGTGAACTCTGCTGCCTCAAGCTCGGCCTGGACCATCTTTGGTCCAAGTGGAGCCCAGCCGTAAGAACCAAACGCAAAGCCAATACGGTGGTCGTTCTTTGGAGACAGACCGCTCATATAGGTCAGGAACGAAGAAACGGTAGGCAAGAACTTAGAGTTCAGCGTAGGCGAACCAACGCAGACATACTTGGAATCCAGGAAGTGGTACATGACGTTGGAGATGTGAGTCTCCTTGAGGTCGATGAGCTGGGCAGGAATGCCTTCAGCCAAGAAACCGTCCAGGAGAGCGTGAGCCATCTTGTCGGTCGAACCCCACATGGAGTCGTACACGACCAGGGCCTTCTCCTCAAGCTTGCCGGTAGTCCACTCCTCGTACTTGGAAATGATGTCGGCAATGTGGGAGCGCCATGCAACGCCGTGAGCTGGGGCGATAATATCGATGTTCTCCAAACCAATACCCTTAACTGCGGTGACAGCAGAGTCAGCCTGACGACCGTAAGGGAGAACGATGTTTGCGTAGTACTTGCGAGCCTGCTTCATAACCTCGCAGTAGTCGGACTCGTCCTCAAAACGGGTGCTTGAAGCGTAGTGCTGACCAAAAGCATCGTTGGAGAAGAGAATCTTATCGTAGTCGGAATACGTGACCATGTTGTCTGGCCAGTGGACCATTGGAGTCTGCACGAAGGTCAGGGTGCGCTTACCAATGTTGAGCGTATCGCCCGTCTTTACGCCGTTGACGTTGATGTTCTCGCCATAGAAAGCCTTGAGCTCCTTGACGCCCTGAGGTGCGCTTGCGTAGACCTCGGCGTTTGGCGCGAGCTCCAGAATGCGAGGAACGCTGCCGGAGTGGTCCATCTCAATGTGGTTGCAGATCAGAACGTCAATCTTTGCTGGATCGATGATGCTCTTGATGCGCTCGACCAGCTCCTCGGAGAATGGGCGCTTGACGGTGTCAATAAGCGTGACCTTCTCGTCCAGGATAAGGTATGCGTTGTAGGTAATGCCCTGCTCAGTGGTGTAGCCGTGGAACTCGCGAGCATTCCAGTCAAGGGCGCCTACAAAGTAGACATCGGGTTTGATTTCGACAGAACTAAGCATGTGTCCTCCAAAGACCACAGTGCGAAAATTTGACACTACAAGAATATCATTTGCCGGCTGGTGAGTGTATGTTCACGTAAACTTTCCAGATAACTTTAACCCAATAAATTATGAGAAGCTAAGGTTATGACTATCTACACTTCCTGTAATGGATGCTAAAAATAAGGGCTATTACCACAAGAGTAATACAGCCCAAACCAACATAAGTTGTTCCAAATCCTGAAAGATCTAAAGCGACTCCAATTAACGGATCCGAAACCACTGATGCGATTTCTTCAATCTGATTTGATACAGAAAGTAATGTTGCACGATTATTCTCTTCTGCGATTAAATTCATTTGATTGTTTATCAGAATACTTAAAGTAGTTGAAAATAAATTAATCGCCACATAAGTAAAAATACATACATATATACTTGGGAATAGCCCAGCACACAGCATCAAGATCGCAATTACGGAAAGCACGCATAAGATAACGAGAAATTCTACGTTTCCTGAAAACGCGATACTATCTTCAGCAGATTTCTTATGAGAATCTTTAAATGTTCTTACTATCTTTGCCGTAAGCCTTGAACCAAAAAACTCACCTAAACTTGCAGCGGCGGTAACAATCCCTAAGAACTTTATATCAAATCCCATACTGGTTAAATTTGGGGCAATAAACTGGCTGTAATTACTAACTAAAATCAATGAAATTGCTGAGACTATACAAAGGGAAATAAAAGTATTAGTTTTCACAATCTTTATAAGTTCCTGAAAAAACGTCTGTACAGTCTCTTTCAGATTCAATTTACTAGCTCTAGTACTTATAAATTCATCTTCTTCTGGTAAGCAATTGTCTCTTCTATTAGGGCTTACATCATTTTCTTTAAATTCCAAAGTGACTAATAGACTAAGAAAATATATAAAGATTGAAATGACAAAAGGAATCAAAGGATTGATGCTAAAAAGAACAGTAATTCTAATGATTGACTGAGTTCCTGTCATTTTTGAAAGAATTAGAGCATATGCGCCATTCTTCCTATCCATCCCAGAATTTGTATTTGTCGCTTCGAAAAGAAAAGCACTTCCAGCTCCTGACTGCGACGCACTTGCTAAAGAAAAGAACAATTCAGAAACTACCATCAATAAAAAACTATTTGCAAAGGTTAAAGTCACTATTGCCACAAGTCTAGAAAAAGAAGCAATTTTCAGAACAATATGATGTCCGTGACGATCGGATATCCAGCCCGTTGGAATCTCAAGTACTGCTGTAGCTATTGCGCCAACACTCTGGACTAGTGCAATATCAAAATAACTTAAACCACGCCAAAGATAATAAAGAGTTAAGATGGTCCAAATCAGAACGCTTGAATTAATATAATTTGACCATTTGTAGAACAGAATGTTTTTTTCTGCTGTTTCTAGCTTTCTTTCAAACATTCATTTCCTCTTTAGACCATCTCTATCCCCTATTTCTATTTCTCCCTATTATAAGATTTCTAAATAGAATTTTTTCCAACTGCCACGCTGCTTTAGTGTGCAATACCAGAAAATATTGCTTCCACAGAAATATTTTCCTTACTGTTATGTTCTTTTGACAGTGCTAACATAAATTACATAGGTCTAAAACGTATCCGGAGAGGGGAACCTATGAAAATGCTACGCGCAATGCGTGAGCCACTGAAGTATGTTCAGGGCAAAAATGCTTGTCTCGAGTTTGAAAAAGAGATGGGCTACATGGGAAAGCGCTTCCTGTTTGTTTGCTCTAACAGCGGCTACAAAGCAACCCACGACATGATCGAGCAGAGCTTCGAGGGCAAGGGCGACTACTACCGTCGCTATGAGGTCTTCGGTGGCATTTCTTCCAACGGCGAGATTAACCGCATGAAGGCTATCGTCGAGGAGGACAACATCGACGTAGTCGTCGCTATCGGCGGCGGCAGCGCTGTTGACACTGCAAAGGCAACCGCATATTACGCTGGCAAGCGCATCGTTATTCTCCCTACCGTTGCAGCTACCGACGCTCCATGCACCGGCCTCTCCGTTATTTACAACGATGACGGTTCCTTTGACAAGTACCTCTTCTACCCACAGAATCCAGATGCAGTTATGGTCGACACCCAGATCATCGCTAACGCACCTGTTTCCTTCCTGGTAGCAGGCATGGGCGACGCACTGGGCACCTACTTTGAGGGCCGCGCATCCATCCGCACCGAGTCTCCTTCCCTCGAGGGAACCGGCATTACCCGCGTTGGTATGGCAATTGCTAAGGAGTGCTACCTCACTCTTCGCGATTACGGTTCACAGGCAATTAAGGCTTGCGAGAACAACGTTGTAACCCCAGCTCTTGAGGCTATCTGCGAGGCAACCGTCTACATGAGTGGTGTCGGCGCTGACAACGTTAACTGCGCAGCAGCTCACTCCTTCTACAACGGCCTCACCTCTCTTGGTGGCCACAGCGCACCTCACGGCAACTGCGTTGCTTTTGGTACCCTGGTCCAGCTTGTTCTTGAGGGTGTTCCTCAGGAGGAGTTCGACGAGGTCCAGGACTTCTGCCTTGAGGTTGGTCTTCCAACTACCCTCAAGGAGGTTGGCATCACCACTGACGAGCAGATCAAGAAGATCGCTGAGGCTGCTTGCGTTCCTGGCGAGACCATCCACAATCTTGCTGGCGACGTCACTCCTGACGAGCTCTATGCAGCTATCGTTCAGGCTGACGCTATGGGCCGCGCTCTTAAGGCTTAAGCTTCTAGCTGCAGGTTGTGATGCACACCGATGCGCCTGGCGGCAG
Source organism: uncultured Atopobium sp. (assembly GCA_937990665.1). GTDB lineage: Bacteria > Actinomycetota > Coriobacteriia > Coriobacteriales > Atopobiaceae > Lancefieldella. The sequence continues at coordinate 3,472 of CALKRF010000076.1, read as the reverse complement.
GTCGCAACGGCGCTGCAACGGCACACGCCGACGCACCACAACAGCACATTTGCTTGAACAGAAGAGGGACCGTAGATGCGGCCCCTCTTTTTTGTTGCAGTTTTGATGTAATAGCGAGAAACGCGGACAATGCTGCAACGGTACACAGCACAGACGAGGCTCGCACCGAGGCAGCAGCGCAACAGCGTGGCGGCGACTACCTACCAGCGTCGACGCACTCACAGGCCAAGTATCTACAGGCCCAGTACCTGCTTAACATCTGCGGCAATAAGCTCAGGCTCCAGATGACTTTCTCGCATAAGCTCTGCGATGTTGACGCGGTCGTAGAAGGCCTTCTTGACGCCGTAGTTCAGCACGCGCGCAGAAGAAGTTCCCAGGTAGCTAGCGATATTCTGTCCCCAACCGCCTTCGATAATGCCGTCTTCAATGGTCACGATGACGTTGTGGTCTTTTACCAGGTTGTCGAGCAGATTTTGGTCGATGCCAGAGGCAAAGTATGGCTTGACCAGCGTGGCTTCAATTCCCAGAGTAGAGCTAAGAACGTCAACGGTTTTCTCGCCAAGGTCGTAGAAATCGCCCAGGGCAAGAACGGCCACCTTGGAGCCCTTGCGCGTGACCTCGTAGGTGTTGAGGGCGTCGAAGTTTGTGCGGACGGGACCCTCGACGTGGACCACGGGACCGGAAGGAATTGCGATGTAGACAGGGTGTTTGTCCTGGTCAAGTGCCCAGTCGAGCATGGCAACGTACTCCTCGGCGTTGGACGGCGCGAGGTACACCATGTTAGGAATGTTTGCGATCATGGAAATGCTGCTAAGGCCCTGGTGGGTGGCGGCCATCAAGCCCCTAATAGAGCCGGAACCCACGATAACCGCAGGATTCTGGTTGAGCGCCAGGTCCTGGGTCAGCTGGTCGTAGGTGCGCTGGATGAAGGTTGCGCTTGAGCCCCAAACCACGTGCGCGCCGGCGTGAGCTGCGCCGGAAGCCATTGCAACTGCAGTTTCTTCGGCAATGCCCACGTCAAGGTAGTGTTTTCCAAGCTCTTCTCGACGCTCCTGCGAAAGGCCGAGAAGACCAGGAACAGCCGACATGAGCACCAGAAACTTAGGATCAGTCTTTGCGCGCTTGAGCGCATACTCTGCGAAGATGCTGGCGTACGACTCGGAGGAACCGGACGCAGGGCTCTGACCAGTCTGGATGTCAAACGGCATGTGCCAGTGCCACTTCTCCTTGTTTGCCTCCGCTGGAGCGTAGCCCTTGCCCTTGAGCGTATTGATGTGGACCACAACCGGATGAGTCGAGTCTTTTACCTGCTCAAATGCGGCGATAAGTGCCTCGATGTCGTTGCCGCCATTGACATACAGGTAGTCCAGGCCCATCGATTTGAAGAGATTATTCTCGGCAGCTCCGTTAGTGCGGCGCAGCTCAGCAAACTGATCGTACATGCCGCCGTGGTTCTCGGCGATGGACATCTGATTGTCGTTGAAGACAATGATAAAGTTGCTGTTCAGCTCGCCAGCAACGTTCAGGCCCTCAAGCGCCTCGCCGCCGGACATGGAGCCGTCGCCGATAACTGCGATGATGTTCTCCTTGCCGCCCATGATGTCGCGAGCTTTTGCCAGGCCAAGCGCCAAGCTGATGGACGTGGAGGTGTGGCCGATCTTGAAGAGGTCATGCGGGGTCTCGGCGGGATCGGTGTAAGGAGACACCGAGTCGTAGAGCGCGGGATCCATGTATGCCTGCTTGCGGCCGGTGAGCATCTTATGCGGATACGTCTGGTGCGAGACATCGTAAACGATATGGTCAACGGGCGAGTTGAATACAGTGTGGAGCGCAATTGTTGCTTCGATGATGCCAAAGTTTGGACCAAAGTGGCCGCCATGCCTTGACTCCATGACCAGCAGATTGTCGCGAATCTCCTGCGCAAGCGCCGCACGAGCCTCCGCGTCCAGCTTCTTTACGTCTTCAGGTCCATTAATTTGCTCTAGGTACATGTGCGGCCTTTCTTTAAACGGTGCTGAAATGGGTAGATTGCCTGCTTGCTGTGCGGCGTGCGGGACGTGCGGGGTGCGTGGGGTGCGGAGCATGCACGGGGCGCGCGGCCGCGGTCAACCACGCCGTGCGAGCGACGCATTAGATGTGCAGGTCAAACGTGTGGCAATCTAAACATAGCTTTGATGTGCGAAGTTATGTTTTTGGTTTACCCAGAACACGTCCACAAATTTCTCGTAATTTGGTTTTAGCAGCATTACTTAGTTGTTTGCTCTGTTTTGTTGATGGCTGAACACACCTATGACAGATAATCTGTCAAAAAGACGTATACATTACACTGAAAATACCTCAAACGTGCAGATTATCTTCATTTGATGTGCAATATGCCCGCAATTGTGCAGAATATCTGTCATAGGTGTGTTCCTTAGGTACGAAATTTACCCATAGTTAAATTCTTTATATTTCTCTATTCATTTTTCAGCATATTACATGAAGTTTATGCATATAAATGTATATCGGTTAATGAGACCGCTTAGCCGTCAGGCAAGATGCTCTAGTTTCCTGGTTATCTTGACTAAAAGCCATACGATTCCCCAGTAAGACCTACTAAAACGGCACTATTTTGTGCGCCAAGCCTAAAAGCCGCCACCAACACGCTGCAGAAACGCAAAAAGAACCCTCGCACCTGAAAGATGCGAGGGTTCTTGCTTGAAACGTTACATCTACCTGCAGCTTAGCGCTCGCCGGCGGCGCGGCGCTCGGCGTACTCGGCAGCAAGACGAGCCTGGATGTCGTGTGGCACCTGCTCGTATCCTGCCAGCTCAACGGTGTACTCACCCGTTCCGCGCGAGAGGGACCTCAGCCTTGTAGCGTAATCGGTAACCTCAGCGTATGGGATCGTTGCCTTAATGGTAGTCTCACCAGCGGAAACGCCGGTACCGGAAGACATTCCCTCTACGCGACCACGGGAAGCGGAGACGTCGCCCATGACGGAGCCTGCATAGCTGTCTGGAACGGTAATCTCCAGGTGGGCCATAGGCTCCAGGAGAACAGGTTCTGCCTGGTCAACAGCTTTCTGGAAACCAATACGAGCAGCAGTCTTAAAAGCCATCTCGTTGGAGTCAACTGGGTGGTAAGAGCCCTCGTAGACAGCAACCTTAATGTCAATCATAGGATAACCGGCTAAAACGCCTTCGCGCATGGTCTCCTGGACGCCCTTATCAATTGCAGGGATAAAGCCACGTGGAATGTGGCCGCCTACGATTTCGTCTACAAACTCGTAGCCTTCGTCTGGGTTTGGCTCAATGCGCAGCCAGCAGTCGCCGTACTGACCGGAGCCACCAGTCTGCTTTTTGTGCCTACCCTGAGCACTTGCAACTCGACGGATCGTCTCGCGATATGGGATGCGGAGTGCAACCTTATGTGCGGAAACGCCGGCTCGCTGCTCAAGACGCTCGAGAAGAACGGCTACTTGTGCCTCGCC
>CALKRF010000075.1 GCA_937990665.1 uncultured Atopobium sp. | reverse complement strand
GACTTAGGTGTGTTTTGAACTGCCTCCCATTTCTCGTGTCCAAGAAATGGGAGGCAGTTTATCCACCGACGCCGATATCGGTGATCGTACCTCCGTAAGGATATGAATAATTCAAAAAATTAGTTTGTTTAGCGTCTGTATTTGGCGTTCTCGAATGCAATCTTGAAGTCTTCGAGCAGCTCACGAGGGACCTTCTCCTGATCTCCATGATGGAGCTCCTGCATAAAGACATTGCTTATAGCTCCAAAAATCAGGCGAGGAGCAATCTTATCTGCAAGAGGCACAAATTCTAGAACATATTTTTTATCGTCGATGGTAAGCCAGGTTCCTCTCCAGCTACCGACTGTTCCTTCAATATCTGAAGCGTGGGCTGAAGCAAAGACGTTTTGATTGTTATCAAAGAGGTACACGACGCCATCTGCGTCAACGCCAACAAAACCGTCTGTAGCGCATTGCTCAAACCCAGAAACAATATGCGCACCACTGGTCCAGAACACCCAGTTCTTCTCGCCAGCCATAGACAGACCTTTCTAAAACATCAAAAAGTTTCTTGTTTAAATGGTAGTAGGAGAGCGATTTTAGGGCAAGTAATTTTCGGTCAAAAAGCATTGTTTACCTGCGAACTCAACCTGCTGTTGAGTGGTCGGAAACCGTTGCGATACCCAACTCAACTGATGCGTTCTTGTTGAACGTATTGTTACGACTCATAGTGAAATCAGCGGCCCGCAAGCTATTTCAGTAATAATGAGTTGAGAAAAAGGAGCAACCATGACTACTTCATCTGAGACCCTTGGTCGTCGTATTGCGCGACTTCGTTTGGCTAAAACTGCAACGCAGGAGCGTCTGGCAAAGGAGCTGAACGTGAGCCCGCAGGCGGTGAGCAAGTGGGAGAACGACATTAACTATCCAGACATCTCGCTGTTGCCAGATCTTGCGCGCTTCCTTGGTGTGTCCGTTGACGAGCTTTTGAGTGGCGCAAGCGCTTCTACGCAGGAAACTGCAGTTGCTCAGGAGAGCGCTGCTGTCCGGAGCGCTGCTGAGGTTGTTTCCGTTGCAGCTGACGAGCCCGCAGAGATTGTTGAAGAGCCTACCGAGCAGGACAATCAGGGTATTGCTACTCAGTCTTCAGGTTTCAGCTTTGGCAAGCTTTTTGGTAAGAGCATGGTCAAAGTCGAGAAGAACGACGAGGCTGACGGTAGCAAGAAGAAGGGTGTTCGCCTGGGTAACGGCTCTGCAAAACACGGTTTGCACGTGTATGTAGTCTCCGACGATGGCGACGTTGTTGATATGTGCGTACCTCTGGGCCTGGCAAAGTTTGTTCTGAATTCGGGAATCCAGGTAAGCGGAAGCTATCTTAATCAGGAGACCCAGGAGCAGCTCTCTAATATCAATCTTGATGCGCTTATGGATGCTGCAAAGACTGGTGAGAGTGGCACACTTGTGGATATTACTTCCGCAGACGGCGACGTTGTGAAGATCTGGTTTGACTAAGCGCTAACGATTACATAGTGAAGTCAAAATTGTCATCCACATGACGCCCGAAGGCATTTAAGGCAATTGCCGTTAAAAGATTGGAGGTGTCGGCTAATGGGAACGCATTATATGGCGAGTGACGACCGTCTTCTTCTAGTTAAAATTGAAAATGAACTTCCTTTTTCTTGGGACTGGAAGGAAAATGATTGGAAATTTAATGCAAGTCTAGCCGACATCTTCATTGGTGAGCGAACTCTTGATGACGTTACACTCGAAGAGATAGAGCAGTTCAAGCAGGAGAGAACAGTTCCTGTTGTTTCTTGGTAAACAAACTAATTAAAACCCGCTTAATCCATATCAAATAGAATAAGCGGGTTTTCTTAATTTCATTATGCCCAATTGCGTTGATTTAAGCCACTTACAAAATCTATGTGATTTGTGATAACGGCAGATGGGGCATATAAAAAAATGCACCCACAAGAGCAGATGCATTTTATTCACCAACAAACCCGACTCAGTCCAGCCGTTGGCTCGTCCTTTAACTAGCAAGTGTATCTATTTTCGTTGATTTAAGCCACTGAAAAGTGGCTTTTTTCATATACGCAACCGTTGCGGAAAAGCGGTACCTACCTCGTAGCAAGGGTAATGCTACTCGCAAACGTCCGAGCGGACGGAACCTGTTGAAAGGAAAGAAATGGATTTGAAGGAACCTGTAACCACTCAAGAGCAGCTCGACAAGATCGTGAAAGACAGGCTTGAAAGAGAGCGTGTTTTGGCGCAGTGACATTCTGTCTAAAATTAGGCATAATAGTTAATAAAGATACCCGTCCAATTCTACTTGATGTGGATTTGCGCGGGTATTTTTTGGTTTTAGTGTAGTAACATTTTGATTGGTGATGTTCGATAAAGATTGGCTATCTCATTTAGATCAGGATTGAAAGCGCTGTTCATAAGCTATTTTATTGACATTTTATTGCAGGAATGTAGAATTACATTAACAACGCGTAGCATAGTAAGCAGTGCCCTTGTTGGAGATGACTCAGGTGCAATTCCTGGCCGTTGTTATTAGCCGCCTTAGAGCGGCTTTTTGTTTGGTGTAGATTTTGATTTGCGTAGTTGTACGCTAGCAAAAAGCACCCCGGTCATCCCATAAATTGTGATAGCGAGGGCGCTTTTGCTTCACTATAGCATATGCTTGCTGTGAGAAACCGGTCGGCTGCACAATCCTATCAACTATACTTGTGGCAAATAATTCGATGTAATGCTGCAACAGCACGTTCTTCTCGGCCGGTAGTGGAGATTTTTACATGAAGTCTTTGATTGTGTACTATTCGTATTCCGGCATCACAAGAAGGCTTGCGGAGGATATTGCGCTGATTACAGATGCCGAGTTGCTGGAGCTGAAGCCTCAAGACCCCTATTCTTTCTCGTATAACACGGCGGTAAAAGAGGTTAGGGCTCAAATAGAAAAGGGCGTTTGTCCTGCGTTGATGCAATACGATACAGATATCGCTGACTTTGATACTGTCTTTATAGGATCGCCTAACTGGCTAAAAACATTTGCCCCTCCGGTGCTTTCGTTCTTACGGGCAACGGATTTGACTGGCAAGACAGTCATTCCGTTCTGCACGCATGGCGGTGGAGGATTTGGCAACATGATTGAGGAGTACAAGAGGGAGTGCGGTACTTCTCGTGTGATACCAGGGCTGGCAGTGAAAGGCACGTATACTTTTAGTGAAGTGCAAAAATGGCTGGAGTCGATAGGGTTGGACGATGCGAGTACTTCTAGCTGAAGATGAGAAGAGAATGGCCGCAGCTATTGTGGCTCTATAAAGAAAATGGCGTGCCCTCTCTCTCTGCAGAGCGAGGATGCGCGCCGGTGTTATATGTAATATACCACACTTTTTCTTGGATAAAAGTACTCTACACAGACGTCTTTCTCGATAAGGCGTCTTTTTATTTATGCAGGTAGATGAGTATATTACAAAATATGCGAAAATCGCATATTTATGTGGTGACGTGCAGTTTTATAAATATTCTAAAATCGCATATTTTTGATTTTATCTGGGGCTATTCAGTTTCCGTATCATCATGCGCAAGCAGAGAGTTGAACAGCTCGTCGATATCGTTTTGACGCTGGATCGTTTCTTCCTCGGCTAGTATCCAAGTGCCATCTTGGTAGTAGAGTACATCGCTCTGGCAAGCGTTGTTTGGTAGCTCGTTGATAGAAACGGTCAGCATATTGCCTGGCTGGTCATCTAGTTCAAGCACGGCAAGATTGTTGTCTTCAAATCGATCAATGATTGCTTTCATTACTTGGACCTCGATGTCGACGACGTGCCAGATTTTTCTTGTGAGGTAGGCGCTACAACGGTACCGTTTTTCTCGCTAGATATATCAATGGTTGTACCATCGCAGGTAATGGTAATGGTTCCGTTGGCGCCCGTTCCCCAAACCTCAACGGAATGTTTATGGAGGGCATTCAGGACCGACTGCATAGGATGGCCGTAGGAGTTGTCTAAGGCGTACGAAAGGACGGCGTAGGTAGGTGAGAGACTGCGAACCAGCTGCTCATTTGTGCCTGTTCGGGAGCCGTGATGCGAGAGTTTGAGCACATCAATATGGTCAGGATTGGCGTCCAGGATGGCGCTTGTGGGTGCGTCTCCCGTGAAGAGGAACGTTTTGGTGCCTACGGTCAGCTTGATGATAATCGAGTAATCGTTGGTGTCAGGGAAATTTGCGTCTTTGGTGGGCCAAAGGATTTCTAACTTGTAAGCGTCGGTTTGATCGATGATGGTTCCTGCTTCGGCAAGGGTTATCTGCAGGTTATTGTTCTGGATGGCGGCCAGAAACTTCCTGTATGTTGCCGTGTTATTTGTTTTATTTGGTGCGTAAATGGTCCCGATTTGGGTACTGGAAATGATGTCCGCCATACCGCCGATGTGATCTTCGTCGGGATGGGTGGCCACCAGGTAATCAATTTTGTCTCGACCAAGTTCTTGGAGCACCTGGGCAATTTTTGGAGCAGATCCTGTGGGGCCTGCGTCGATGAGCATGGTTTTCTCGGGGAGTGCGATGAGAATGGCTTCTCCTTGGCCCACGTCGATGAACTTGATGGTTACGTTTGTGCTGGCCTGAGCGGTGTCAGACGACGTGTCGGAGTCTGATTGGGAGGACCCGCCAGGCGCTTGAACTGCGGTTTGTTGGCCCGAGGACCCCGCGGTAGATAGGGTGGTTGGAAGCGGTTGCGTGAGCGCAGCGCTAAAGTAGAGCACTACCGTCAACGTGGCGAGCGCGATTCCAGCTTTCTGCTTTCCGGCGTATCGTTTATGTGGTTTGATCTTGCCTTTTATGAGCTTTTTGGGAGCACTGGCATCCTCGTAGATGAGGTTCAGAGCACTCTCGATTACCGGAAGCGAAAAAATTGCTGGTAGAAGGTAAGAAAGCATCGACGGCGAGGCAAGTGTTTGCGCCAGGGCAAATGCGCCGACAATCAGTGCTGCGTTTATAGCAAGCCTGGTAAATCCCGATTTCCAGCCTTTAAGATAAAACTGAGGAATACCAAAAATGCCAAATACCAGGGAAAGAATGAGCGCAAATAAGTAGTCAGATTGCTTGCCAGAGGATGTACCGGGTGATTCAGTTTTGCTGTTAAATTGCTTTTGGTTAGGCATAAAACCTCTCTGGACACGTGCGTTCTGAAGAATCTTACCCTATTTGACCAGCCAGTCCAGGGCTTTCTGCACTCTTCCTTCAACGTTTTGGAAGTGATTTCCGCGGTTGAGTTCAAACGTCGAGGTGATCCCGGCTTTCTCCAACTTGCTGGCGAGAAGTTCTGCGTTTTCTTGCACGTGCATTATTTGTGGATTGGGAGTTCGTGCTTCTCGGTCGCCAAGAGAAAGATAGGCATGTGTGAGGCCGACCACCCCTCCTCTGAGCTGCTGATCTACATAGTCCAAAAGCCCTGGGAACCAGAACGATCCCGAGACAGCCCCAATGCGCTGGAAGGTTGGGGCGGGGGCATCGTCGGGCTGGCAGCCGCATGCGACCTGCTGCGGTGTGCCGGACTGCGAAACGCCAGCTTGGGTCACGCCGACCCACAGGCTAAATAGGCCTGCAAGCGAGTATCCCACAAGCACCCTATACGCTGGCGGCACGCTGAGCTCCGATTCTGCCCAGGGGATAACCTGGTTGATAAGGGCATCAAGCGTCTTCTGAGCGCCGTCGCCAAAGTTGGGACCCTTAGCAAAAACGCGTGGAGCACACCAGGGCGAGAAGTTCTCTTCCCACCGCTCAACACCAACGTTCACTAGGCTGACGCCTGCAGGAATCTGAACGGGGGAGTTGTCGGCCACGTCTCCCAAGAGGTAGATAACGGGTGCTCCAGCTACAGAAGACATCTGCGTGTGGATGGAAAGTCCGGAGATGATCGTTTTTCTCGCCACGGGGTTGGTGGGACGTGTGGCTGTGTCGGCGATGGGGCGTGTAGCCGCATCGGCGGTGGGGTGCGTATCTGGTGCGGCGCTCATGCTACTCGCCCAGAGCCATCTGCAGGTAGTAGACGTTTTCACGCAGGCGAGAGGCAACTTCGCGGTCGATAACGCCCTCGAACTGCAAGCGCGTGATCTGGTCCAACTCAATGCGGAGCGCGTTTTCTGCCACGTCATCGGCATATTCGCGGGCATCGGCAATCTGCTGCCTAAAGTGAGGCGACATCTTGTGCGAGCTCAGATTGTAAGGCAGCAGGTAGGAGACTTGGGTGGTGCTGGAGCCATGCTCATCATTGATGTTGATGCGGCCCCAAATGGACTCAATTGCCGACTCGTGGTCAATCATCAGGTTAGACGCGATGACCGCCAGCTCCTCATCATCGCCGTTAGCAATGCGCTCCAGGTCATCAAGCTCAGCGTATTCCATCTCAAG
>CALKRF010000074.1 GCA_937990665.1 uncultured Atopobium sp. | reverse complement strand
GTACCACAGGAACCACTAACACCACAGGTACATCCGACAGTTCTTCAAGCACCAAGTAGTCTGTCTCACCTGAGAAAAAGTGCAAAAGAGCCGCTGGCGTCAGCGGCTCTTTTGCTTGCGCTGCCTGAAGTGACTCATCGGGAGGTCGGCGCGCCTCAAAATGGTGGCACGGCGAATGACTTTGCACGTTAATTTGGCAGAAAGTAAGCGGATTGGTGTTTCCAAGACGATTTTGGTCCCAAAAAGGTAAAAAACCCGTTTAGTTGGAGGTTTTAATCTTTATGCATGACGATTTTGAGCTATTTAGAGCCAGCAATATGCCGTCCGTTTAGCGCCAACTGGCCTTTTATTAATATCAAATCATTAAGTAATTCCCTTGAGTTCCAACTAAACGGGTTTTTTACCTTTTTCGCCCTATTTTGAAGTTCAATGTTTGCTTGATAAAAAATGAAACGAATAAAGTGCCCGTAAAATACATTTTCATGCATAGCGCCAACCGCAGGCACAAAAATAGATGCCCACTCTATGTGAGTGGGCATCTATGGCAAAGAATCATGTTTGATTTTGCTGCTAGTGTAAAGTTTTACACTAGCAGCGCAGCTTGCGCGAGCTTTTACTCATGAAGAAGCTGAGCAATCAGGCCTAGCTTTGTCTCAAACGAAACGCCACGAAGCTCAAAGTTTGGCTGCTCGCGAGTGATTTCCATGGACTCGCAGACAAACTCACCAGCGAACTCAACCGCGTCAGCGATTTCCTGACCACACATAACTGCAGCTAAAAGCGCAGAAGCAAACAAATCGCCGGTGCCGTGTAGCATGTAGGGGAGAAGCTCGGAAACAATCTCGCCGCGCTCGGACTCGGTAGCAACAAAGTTGCGAATAAGGCCATCACCGCGAACAATGCCCTTAAGAACAACACACTTGGCGCCCATCGCAAGCAGTGCATCAAGCAGCTCATCTACCTGCTCATCAGTCAAATCCTGACCAGCGTATGGAATACCAGTCAAAATCGAAGCTTCAGTAAGGTTTGGCGTCAGAATATCTGCACCGTTTACCAGGGATTTCATTGCATCGCAAAGCTCTTGCGTATAGGTTGGATACATCTTTCCGCCGTCGCCCATAACTGGATCGACAACACGAAGCGCCTTTGGATGCTCCTGGTACAAACGCTGAATGCTCGCAACCTGCTCAGCAGCGCCGAGGAAGCCAGAATAAATGGCGTCCAGGTCAATGCCCTCTTCCTGCCATGCGTCAAGGTAATCCTCGAGCATATTGGTGGTGTCATGCATGTAGAACGTAGGGAACTTGGTGTGTGCCGAGAAAAGCGACGTAGGCACAGGGCAAACGTCACATCCAGCTGCCGACAAAACCGGAATAGCTACGCCAAGCGAGCATTTTCCGTATCCGCAGAGATCGTGCACTGCGGCGATGCGAGGGATGTACGAGCCTTCTCGCTGGTACAGAACAGAGTTGGTTTCATTCATTACAGTTTCCTTTCACGTGGACTGATGGACCAACGTTCAAGAAAATCATACTCTATACTGTGAGGTGGATATTTGACGTATCCACCTATTTTAAGAGACGTAACAAAGGAGCAGAGATGGCAGATCAGCCTGTTGTCGGTATCATCATGGGGTCTAAGAGCGACCTTGCAACTATGGAGGGATGCACCGCCGAGCTCGAGCGCCTTGGCGTTCCATACGAGCTGGTCATCGCGTCTGCACACCGCACTCCAGACAAGGTTCACCAGTGGGCCGAGACCGCCGCTGACCGTGGCCTCAAGGTAATCATCGCAGCTGCAGGAAAGGCCGCTCACCTGGGCGGAGTTGTTGCTGCATTTACACCACTGCCTGTCGTTGGTGTTCCAATGAAGACTTCTGACCTCGGCGGCATGGACTCCCTGCTCTCTATGGTTCAGATGCCATCCGGCGTGCCAGTTGCCTGCGTTGCCATCAACGGCGCTAAAAACGCAGCTATTTACGCTACTCAAATTCTTGGCGCATCCCTTCCAGAGTATCGCGAGAAGATCGTCCAGCTCAAAGCCGAGATGGCTGACGCATAAGCTGACTCACAGCCCGGAATAGAACCGCACCTGCGCATACCCGCGCGCAAGCACCCGCGCATACCCGCGTGCCCACACACAAGACCCGCGCTTTAGAAAACCTAAGGCGCGGGTTTTGCGTATTTTGCGTACCTGCAAAATGTGATTATGCGATGACTTCATAAGATGCACAGAGATTTTTGTTTCGTGCATAGCTAAACTTTTAAGGGGTATCACAAGAGTATGACAAAGGTATGACAAACGAGTACCTTCAGAAGGGAAGTGCATGGAATCAAAAAACGGCAAGCATTTTGCTTCATTCGCCGCTGCTGATCAGCCGGCTGGAAATACTCACACCTCAAAAACCTCCGTCGGGATGGCTTCTATGAAAAGCTCCGCTTCTTCAAAAAAAGATGACAAGAAAACCTCTCCAAAAAAGTCTGGCGAGAAACCCGCTAAAAAGAAGGGTTTTGCCTACATTCTTTCCACAATCTTGCTGGTAGTTGGCATTGGCCTCTTGGTTGTTGCTGGCGTTATGTTTGGCAAGACGCAGCTTGAGTATCACGAGCAAGATGTCATCAACGAAGAGCTTGCAACATACGCAACAGTTTCCGAGAAAAAAGATGAGGCTCCAGTTATTGATTGGGCTGGTCTGCAGGCAGTAAATAACCAGGTAGTCGGCTGGATTCAGATTCCAGACACACAGGTCAACTACCCTGTTTATCAAACCACAGATAACGACCACTACCTGCACACAAACGCAAAGGGAGAGTGGTCAATCGGCGGTCAGATTTTCATGGACTACCAGAACAATCCAAACGGCCTCACTGACCAACAGACTATTCTCTATGGTCACCACATGAGAAACGGCTCCATGTTTCAGTACATCGGAGCAATGAATGACCAGTCTACCTTTGATAAGGTCGAGACAATCTGGTACGTCACGCCTACTCAGACGTACGAGCTTGAGCCTGTGTTTACCTATCACACCGACGAAGATGACGAGGAAGTCCGTCAGTTTAACTTTGGCTCTGTCGATGAGTTCAGGTCTTACCTAAAAGATAGGCTTTCTAGAGCAGTAAGTTCTCGTTCCGATGCAGCAGATGTTATTTCTCGCGCTGATCATGTTCTTACACTCTTTACCTGCAATTATACCGACCAGTACGGCAGGACCATGCTCATCTGTGTACCAAAGACTGAAGCTCAGCCAAAGGCCCAGTAGCTGAAAAAGGGCGGTTCACAGAGGTTGTAAATGCCATTTTCTTAAAAAATTGTTACACGCTCCGAACATATTTGTTCGGAGCGCTTTTTCTTGCAAATTTCCAGGTACACTGTATGTATCGTTGCCAGATGTGAGAGGCGTTTGATCAAGGGTGACTCAAGCCGAGGAGCCCGGAGGGGATCTAATGGAACTTCACGAGGAATGTGGCGTCTTTGGAGTATGGGCGCCTGACCGTGACGTTGCTCGACTCACTTATTTTGCGCTGCACGCGCTGCAGCATCGCGGGCAAGATTCCGCAGGTATAGCCGTCGGCGACGGCCAGACCGTGCTTATCAGAAAAGACACGGGCCTCGTAACTGAAGTTTTTAACAACGACGATCTCAACGCAATGCCAGGTAAAGTGGCTATCGGTCACTGCCGCTACGGCACTGCAGGCGCAAAGGGCTGGGAGTCGGCTCAGCCTCACATGTCGTCCATCGACGAGACCCTCATTGCTCTGGCGCACAACGGCACCCTCGTTAACTTTGACTCCTTGCGAGAAGAACTGTCTTCTCGCCAGATTTCCTTTAGATCCAACACGGATTCCGAGGTAGCAGCCCAGCTCATTGGCTACTTCACGCGTCAAACGCACCGACTGCGCACCGGCATCGCCGCAACCATGAAGCTCATTGAGGGCGGCTACGCCATGGTGCTCATCCGCGAGAACGCGCTGTATGCGTTTAGAGATCCAAACGGCATCCGTCCGCTGGTACTTGGCCATATTGGTCAGGAAGGCGAGAATAACTGGGTGGTTGCATCCGAGACGTGCGCGCTGGATATTGTGGGCGCCACGTATGTGCGCGAGGTTGCTCCCGGCGAGATTATCCGTATCTCAGACAATGGCCTGTCTTCTGAGATGGGACTTGCTCCTCGTCAGCAGGCAGACTGCATTTTTGAGCAGGTGTATTTCTCGCGCCCTGACTCTATTATCAGTGGTCGCTCGGTATATTCTGTCCGTCACCAGATGGGCCGTCAGCTGGCAAAAGAGACGCCAGCAGACGTTGACCTGGTAATTGGTGTACCAGATTCCGGTGTTCCTGCAGCTGAGGGCTTTGCACAAGAGCTGGACGTGCCATTTGGTACCGGCCTCATCAAGAATCGCTACGTTGCCAGGACATTCATTCAGCCTACACAGCAGCTTCGTGAGCTGGGCGTTCGTCTGAAGCTCAACGCACTTTCGGACGTTGTTGCAGATAAACGCATTGTGATGGTGGACGATTCTGTTGTTCGCGGTACTACTTCAAAGCAGATTGTTCAGCTGCTCAGAGACGCGGGAGCTACAGAAGTGCACGTCAGAAGTGCTTCTCCTAAGGTAGCGTGGCCCTGCTTCTACGGCATTGATACTGCTGACCAACACCAGCTTGTGGCAGCAAAAATGAGTACAGAAGAAATTTGCGAGTATATCGGCGCAGATTCTTTGGGCTTCTTAAGCCTCGAGGGCCTGCTGGCGTGCGTACCCTCAAGAGGCTATTGCGAGTCCTGTTTTAGCGGCAAATATCCCGTGGCAATTCCCGAGGACTTCCACCAGAGGTTTTTGCCAGAGAACAAGCCCGATAACTTGCACCCGTCTTATGCACTAAAGTTTGACCAGGTAGAACAGCAGTTAATTGATGAGGGTCTTATGCCCTCAGAGCAGTAAGGGGAGAAACAATGACCACTTCCGCTGATCCAACTAAGCAGATTACCTACGCCGACGCAGGCGTTGACGTTGATGAGGGCGCTCGCGCGGTTGACGCCATCAAAGCTGCTGTTGCTACAACTACTCGTCCCGAGGTCATTGGTGGCCTGGGCGGCTTTGGCTCCTGCTTCTCGGCCGCAGCTCTGAAGGACATGGAGGAGCCCGTGTTGGTCAGCGGCACTGACGGCGTTGGCACCAAGCTTGCCATTGCTCAGCTGCTCAACCGCCATAACACGGTGGGCGAGGACCTGGTTGCAATGTGCGTTGATGACATTGTCCCTATGGGCGCTGAGCCTCTGTTCTTCCTGGATTACGTAGCCGTGGGCAAGCTTAAAGCTGAGGCCGTTGCCGAGGTTGTCGGTGGTATTGCAGAGGGTTGCCGCAAGAGTGGTTGTGCGCTGGTTGGTGGCGAGATGGCCGAGCATCCAGGCGTTATGAACCCAGACGACTACGATCTGGCTGGCTTTGTTGTAGGCGTTGTGGACAAACCAAAGATCTTAGGTCCCGAGAAGGTCAGTGAGGGTGATATCATCCTGGGACTTCCTTCCTCTGGCATTCACTCCAACGGATATTCGCTGGTTCGCAAGGTGGCCATTGAGGGCAAGACGGTCGAGGAGCTCAACCAGCCGCTGGAAGAGCTTGACGGCGAGTCTCTTGCAGATGCCGTTTTGCGTCCAACCACCATTTATGCAGGTGGGTTGCTTGCCGCTCTTCGTGCAGGCGCACCTATCAAGGCTATGGCACACATCACCGGTGGTGGCATCACCGAGAACCTTAACCGCGCACTACCATCTCACCTTGATGCAGAGGTTGATCGTGGTGGAGAGGCTGGTCCTGCATGGTCTATCCCGCCTGTTATTTCTTACGTTTCTAACGCTGCAAACCTGTCTCTTGATGAGCAGTATCGCACCTTCAATATGGGTGTTGGTATGGCCCTGATTGTGGACATGGATGATGTTGACGACGTAGCAGAGGCCCTCTCTGAGCAGGGCTTTGAGCCATTTGTCATGGGTCAGATTATCCCAGGCACCGGAAAGGTGGTCTACAACGATGCCAATTAAGCTTGGCGTTCTTCTTTCTGGTTCGGGTACCAACCTCCAGGCCATCATTGATGCCATCCAGGCTGGCACGTTAGATGCAACTATTGAGCTGGTTGTTTCTTCTCGCCCTAGTGCATACGGCTTGAAAAGGGCAGAGGCGGCTGGCCTGCAAACGCTGACGCTCTCAAAAGAGACATACGAGGATTCGTTTGTTGCGGATATGGTGATTGCTACCGAGCTCAAGCGCTATAACGTTGATTACGTTGTTATGGCTGGTTACATGCGTAAAGTGGGCGTTCCTATTCTGAACACCTTCCCTGATCGCGTGCTCAACCTGCACCCGGCGCTGTTGCCAAGCTTCCGCGGCGCGCACGCCATTCAGGATGCGTATGAGTATGGTGTCAAGGTAACGGGCGTTACCGTTCATCTGGCAAACGCTGATTACGACCGCGGCCCCATTATTGCCCAGCGACCTGTTGTGGTTGAGGAGGACTGGACCGTTGACCAGCTTGAAGAGGCAATTCACCAGGTAGAGCATCAGCTGTATCCTGAGGTGTTGCAGCTTTTTGCACAGGACAGGGTCCACGTTGAGGGCCAAAAGGTTCGCATAGAGGTAGGCAAGTAAATGGCGAGAAGTGCCCAGATCAAACTGAGCGACGTAGCAACGTCGCGTGTCAATAACCTGAACTTTATGAGGTTTATTGCTGCGCTGATGGTCATTGTTTCTCACTGCTACTCAGTGGTCTTGGGCGGCGATGCTGGCAGCTATTTGCTAAAGCTAACGGGGGATCGTTTGAGTCCCGGCGGTGTTTCCGTTGGCGTCTTCTTCTTATTTGGCGGGTTTTTGATTGCTCGTAGTTGCGAGCATTATCCTGAACCAAAGAAGTTCTTCTCGGCACGCGTTTTGAGGCTTTTTCCTGAGCTTTTGTTTGTTGTGATTTTGACTGCTTTTGTGCTTGGTCCAATACTCTCAACGCTTTCACCTGCAGAATATTTCACAAATCCACAGACGTATAAGTACCTGCTCAATGGCGTCTTAATCATGGTGCATCAGTTGCCAGGAGTGTTTACCAACAACCCTTCGGGTGACGTGGTAAATGCTGCGTTGTGGACGCTTCCTGTTGAGTTTATCTGCTACATTCTGTGTTTTATCAGCTACAAACTTACTAAGTTTGACAAAAAGAAGTTTTTGCTGCTCTCGGTACCTGTTTTTGTGTTGGCAGCAGTGTATTACGTGAAGTTTTCTCCGCTTCAGCTGAGCGTTGTGCGTGCGGTTCTTCTATTTTATCTGGGCGTTTTAATCTGGGTATTTAGAGATCACGTCACTATCTCACCTGTTTTAGGCCTTGCGTCGATTGTTCTGTGGTTTGTTATGGTCTTTAGTGGCATCGACAATCTGGCAATGCTGACAGTTTTTCCTATTGCTTGCTTCTGCCTTGCGTATGGAATGGGCAACCATTTTAGTACGTTTGGTACTAAATTTGAGCTGTCCTATGGCATTTACCTTTGGGCTTTTCCTATTCAGCAAGCGTTGGTCCAGTACTTCCCAGCATGGCATCCTTATGCAAATGCACTGTTCGCAGCCTTGCTAGCAACTTGCGGAGCGTTTGTGAATCATTTTGTTGTTACTGCACCGCTTGGAAGATACCTCAAAAAGCATCGTCAGAAGGTTCTTGAAAAACAGAAGTCTTCCAAAGGACAGAAACCTTCCGAAGAGCAGTCGGGTGCTTAAAGACAAGCGCCGAGAAGAAAAACTATTTTGCCAGGCCCACTAAATAGAATGCAGTTTGCATATACGCAAACGATACAACGCCCCAGATAAGAGGCACAGTTATGTCCCTAATAGTCTGCAGGGTCTCGTGAGTAGAGTGTTTGGCTATTTGTGTGAAGACGCCACAGATAATAATAAGGACGCCAATGCCCATAAGGGCTGGAACAAGAAATTGCTGTTTCAGCGCAGCTTCTGTCGTAAGAAACATTATGGCGATAAAAAATGCGATGCCCACAAAGATATAGAAGAGCATGAGCATTCCAAAACGGAGTAGATCAAAGTTTGTGTGCTTAAAAACTTTGCTCAAGTCCCTCTTTCCAAGAAGCAGATACACCGTAAAAAAGTAAAAGGCAGTCATAGGAATACAGATAACCTTATAGACATCCATAAGTGCCATATGACCGCCTTATTTACTGAGTTAGCTTGCTGCGTGTTTCTCCGCTTATAGTAGTGCGGTTAGCGCAGTAACAAGTCCAAAGAGAATACCAGGGGCGTTAGCAATCATAATGGGAACATCTCGTTCTTTCTTGAAGGCGCCGTAAACAAACCACACGATGCAGTTGATCATAGCAACCAGCGGCTGGATAAAACTACCCTTATTTCCAGCAAGGTTATTGGTAATCTGAGGAATATAAGACACATACATCATGACTGATAGTACGCTGCCGATCTGTCCCATCCTGTTGAAGAAGTTCTCGTCAAACGTAATAGCGCGCTTCTCTGTCATGTAAAGTAACCTCCAATGATTAATTAACGGGTTGCTGGTTCTTACCCAATCACTTAAGAAGATATTCGTTAGTTTGTTGCCGAATAACTCGCATCAATCCATTGGCAGAGCTCATCAAAGTCAATGGAGCCATCCAAAAGTATGGAAATCCAATGCTCTTTATTCATGTGGTACGCAGGCAAATAACCATCTTGATGTAGAAGCATTTCCAGAAGAAATGGATCATCTATTTTTACATTAACAAGATCGTAGCGTCTGAATTCTTTCAAGCCTAGCTTTTTACCAGGTACATCAGCAACAAGCGCAAACCACTTATTATTGTGCGGGTGGCGTAAAACAGCATACGTTGGAGCTGTCGAGAAGGGATAGTCGGGGTTTATACCGTACTGATTTGCAATGTAATCAAACAGTTTTTCTCGCATAATCTTGCCTCCCTGTCCCATATTTTATTACGTACAAGATGTCCTTTATTGTGAGTCAGAAATTGCTATTATCCTCAGTATATACGCCTTAAACAGCTATACTAAATGTGTTTGTATATGTAATAAAAAGTCCAAGTGAAGGGCGTCATATGAGCCGAGTTTCTCGTAGAGAAGATGAGTTCTACAGCATGTTCTCTGAGTTTTCAGCGTTAATTGTTTCTACGGCAAAACTCTTTGTCTCCTATATGGAGTCATTCCCAAGTTCAGAAGATTATGAAGTCCAAATCAAGAACTACGAGACACTCTGCGATGACCAGGTAGGAAAGATTATTTCCACCCTTAACACGTCTTTTATTACGCCATTTGATCGCGAGGACATCTCGCGTCTTGCTCTGCTTATGGACGAGATTGCAGACGGTATTGAAAGTGTCTCTGCACACCTCAGTATGTATGACATTAAAGAGATGCGTCCAGAGGCAGTTCAGGTAGCACATCTGATTCTGTTTGCATCGGAGGAGCTGCAAAAGGCCTTTGATCGTCTCCCTGATTATCACAAGGATGATTCTGTCATTCGCCATACACGCTCTGCAAATGAGTATGAGGACCAGGGTGATGTTGTTTATCGTAACGCCCTGAGCTCTATTTTCAGAAACGTTGATGATCCGATTGAGGTTCTTAAGTGGAAGAGCCTTTTGGATAGACTTGAGTCAACCCTTGACGCTTGCAAGCATGTTGCAAACGCTGTTCAGAATGTCATCGTGAAAAATGGCTAGCATCTTGCTTATTGCGGTACTTGTTTCCGCTTTGATATTTGAGTTCATCAATGGCTTCCACGACACCGCAAACGCTATTGCAACCACGGTGTATACCAAGGCTTTGCCTCTACGCACAGCAATTATCATGTCGGCTATCATGAACTTTATCGGTGCACTTATGAGCGAGAAGGTCGCTATGACCATTGCGTCTGGTCTGGTTGATATTCAGCTACAGCTCTACGTTATTTTTGCTGCATTGATGGGCGCTATCATTTGGGACCTCTTTACCTGGTGGTTCTCAATTCCAAGTTCGTCTTCGCATGCGCTTATCGGCAGCCTTATTGGCGCAACCATCGTATTTACAGGCAGCACGGGCCATATTCTGTGGGCGGGCGTCATCGAGAAGGTTGTTATCCCTCTCTTTACCTCGCCACTTATTGGCATGGCTCTGGGCTACCTCATTATGAAGCTGGTATTTGAGATCTTTGCTGATTGGCCACCTAAAAAGGCAAACGGTCTCTTCCACCGTCTTCAGGTGCTCTCAGCTGCGTTTATGGCATACAGTCACGGCAACAACGATGCTCAGAAGACTATGGGAATCATCACGTTAGCACTGGTAACCGCAGGTCTGCACGATCCTTCCATGGGCATTCCTCTGTGGGTCAAACTGCTTTGCGCTACAACTATGGCGCTAGGCACCTCCATTGGTGGTGGCCGCATCATGCGTACCGTTGGCGATGGTGTTACTAAGCTCACGCCAGTTATTGGCTTTGTCGCCGAAACAAGTTCCACCGTTGCAATCGAGATTATGACTGCACTTGGAGCACCAGTTTCCACTACGCAGGTCATCACCACATCCATCATGGGCGCAGGATCTGCTCGTCGTCGAAGCTCTGTACGCTGGGGCGTTGCGCGCAAGATCATTGCTGCCTGGTTTGTAACGCTGCCAGCCACCATGGCACTTGGCGGACTTATTGCCTTCCTGACCAGCTTTGTTCTGGCATAACCTATGCTCAATGTTGTACTGGTAGAGCCTGAGATTCCTGCAAACACGGGAAACATTGGTCGTACCTGTGTGGTTAGTGGAACTCATCTGCACTTGGTGGGTCCGTTGGGTTTCTCGCTAGATGACAAAAGCCTCAAGCGAGCAGGAATGGCCTACTGGCAAAGCCTTAACGTTTCTGTCTACGACAACTGGGATCAATTTCTGGAGAAGAACGGTCTTATCCAAGCATCTGGCGCACCTGCTGGGGACGCTGCACACGACGCTGTTTCCGCAGTTGGCAGCTCTTCCAACTGCACTTTTACGGTCGGCAGGTCCCCGCTACACTTTCTGACCAAGAAGGCCAAGAAAACCTACACGCAGGCAACGTATCGCGATGGGGATTACCTCATCTTTGGCAAAGAAAGCCTGGGATTATCCGAGGAACTCCTGGCACAGCATGCTGACGAGTGCGAGAGAATCCCAATGTTGCAAGATTCTGCCAGCCTGGTCAACCGCGAGGACTGGAGCCAGAAGCACGATGCGCTTGATGGAGATGACCAGTACGCTCATCCAGCGCTTTTGCAGCAGGATATCTGCGGAAACTTTATCGATCCTAACGAGTTCTCGGTCAGTGCGCTAAACGTTTCAAATGCTGCCGCCATTGTGCTGTATGAGGCGCTGCGACAGATTGGCTTTCCGGGAATGGATGTCTAAGAATTAGTTTGTTGAGTTTGTTTATGATGTAGAACGAAAAAAGTGTCAAGAATGGCTACAGAGGTAAGACGTATGTTAATTAAAATCCGACAACACCATTAGATGCTGTCGGATTTCTAAATTAAATTTGCTGCTTAATCACTATAAAGCGGTGAGAAATGTTAATCCGCCTAAAATTACACCAGCAGTATTTGGAATAATGAGAATCCAGTCCTTTTTGGGCTCTTTAGTCCAACCATAGATGACCCAAATGAGACAAGAAACTGCTGCAAATAGCGGCTGAAAAGGTTGAGCCTTTACGCCCTGTAGATTTGCAATAATTTGTGGAATATAAGCGATAAAAACAAATACTCCGATAAAAGCTCCGATAGAGCCTACAAATAGATTGATTTGTTTCTTTGACATAAAACACCTCCTCCTTTGTTATTTTAATTATAAGGAGGAGGTAACGAGAAAATCAAACTACCTGTGAAATTAGAATTTAACGTTATTGCTTTAGTTATGAAGATTGGTTTGCAGATTTATGGCTAGAGCTGCGCCTGCCTGCGGCTACTTCAAGAATACGCAAACAAAAACCCGAGTGCTTTGGCACCCGGGTTTTGTAGTTGCATTAGAACTTCCTGTTATGCTTCGGTTCTTTTCCTACGGCGCAAGGCAAGGGATGTTCCCAGCGCAGCTACAGAGGTTAGAGCTGTGCTAACAAGAATCACGCTTGAAGCATCGCCAGTCTCGGGCAGAGCGCTCTTGCGCTTTGTTGGGGCCTGAGGTGCCGCAGGTGCTTCAGGGTTCTTTGTGTAGTAGAACGTGTATTCAAGCTGGTCAGCAGAAACATATCCGGTGCTGTCACCCTGAAGTGTGTAACCGTCAATCTCACGAGCAGAAACATTCTGCAGGTTGAGTGTCTGGCTACCAATACTATCGTCGGAATGGATTTGCTCACCAGTCTGTGCGTCAACGTAATGGACGGTATAGCTGTAACGAGCTTCCTTGCTATACGTAAAGGTCAAGATGTTATTCTCGGCATTCTCATCAAGAACCATAGAGCGAGAAGAAACGTCTACATAGGCGTAGTCTCCGCGATCAGCGGCGTCGAGAGCCCACTTGCTGACAAGAGAACCGATTGGAGCAGTCTCAGTTGTGGTTGAGAGAATCTGACCATCGTCTGTCTGGTGAATGACCGTGTAGGAGACGGAAGAATCGTTCTTCTTCCAGAGTGCGTGGAGGGTAATGTCACCTGTAACTGCTGCAGAGAAGCTGTATACAGAGGGGTTTCCGTTGGTATAGAGAATCCAACCAGCAAAGGTATAGCCCTCTCGTACAGGATCAGCGGGCTTTGTAGCTGCATCTCCGTAGGTAAGCTCCTGCGAGTTGACTGGTGAACCACCCTCAGAGTCAAAGGTAACGGTTGCGGTCAGAGGCGCCCACTTGGCATACAGCACCATATTAGTTGCGGGCATAGTGGTGTCGGTAACAGGAGTGCCCACAGTCTCTGAATTGTCGTACCAGCCCTTGAAAACATAACCAGGACGTGGAGAAGTTAAAGAAGCGCCAGGAACATCGGTGCTGGCATTAAAGGGCTCTCCAAAGAGATGAGAGTGCGTAGCAACAGTTGTACCAGAGCTTACGTAAGTAACGGTATAGGTGTTGCGCTTATAGCGGTGCTCAATCAAGTTGGAATTGTAATCAGTGATGAGATAGTCGTAGTTGTATGGCTGCCAACTGGTCCAACCGAGCGTATCGTAATTGGTTCCATCAAAATGGCCAATGCTCATGCGGTAGCCGTCATACGAAAAACCAGGATGTCTATTCTCACTCTCAAGATAGCCGTCACCACCGTTTCTAGCAATCTCTGTAATCATGCCAGGTCGAGAAAGCGTGTGGTCTCCGTCCATATCGTAGGTACCATCAAGGTTTTGATAGTAGTAGAAGCGGTAACGTGGACCAAGAGCAGTGGAATTGGTATAGCGGCCGTAAATTTCAAGCACATTATCTGCAGTAATTTTGGATCCTGGGTCAGTTGTTTTTGCTTGGAAAGTGGTTGCAGTACCGCCAACACCAGGGATTATGCCGTACCAATAGTAGGTTCCAGAAGGGTCGTCTGCACGCATGGCAGCGAGCATGTCGTCGCTGTACTTGTTGCCGGTATTGGGGTTGATGGCGTAAGGATTAAACGACTCACCATAACGAAGCGTAAGCGTTGCAAGAATGGAGCCATTTCTCTTTGGACGCACATTGACGGTGATAGTTGCAAGGTTGTAGTAAACGTTAATAGTGGTGGAACCATCTGCTGCAATAGGAGTTGGATCGCTCTCGTGACTGTATGTTTCAAAGCGGAAAACGCCTGTATTTGGTTGGACGGGAGCAGTTGCAGTCATTGTTCCAACAGTTCCGGAAGCTGCGGTGGTTGTAACGTAGTTGTAGTTAGAAGGGTTGTTTGGATCCTGAATAAAATAGGCGTAGTGATACGTTGCTGTTGCTGGAGTCCAAAGTGCTTTTGCAGTAACAGGCTCTTGAGGCATGGTAGCGGGCAAAGAATCTGCAATGCCATCGTCATTAAGGTCCCAACCAGCAAAGGTATAACCAGTTCGTGTTGGATTAGGGACGGCAGGAACAGGATCTCCTGGATTTCCAATTACAGGAGACAGCTCACTGCCGGAAGTTGAGAAGTAGATTGCGCTGCGAGGATTGCGATCGTAATAGATGTACTTAACAGCCTTGCCATCTGCGGTAACCTTGAGCGAAAGGTCTGTAGTTGTGCGCACAAAACCTGGATAGGTGACATCGGAAGCGGTAACAATCGAATCGGGCACACCGTAATTTTCTTCGGAGGAAGCCTCAACATAATTGCCGGTAGTCATTTCCTTCATGCGTTTAACGGTGTAGGTAACATAACCAGGCATGTAATAGACGGTCTGTTTAATGTAGTGATCTGAGCCAGAGGCAACGCCAGTAACGGTTGTTTGAGCAGGATCTTCCAGATCATAGCCAGTAATCGTTGGAGCTGTAACAGACCAAGATTCTCCCTCATTTACAACCTGCTTAGAGGGAGCATGAATCTCTTCATCGTTTAGTACATTAACGTATGAGACAACAACAGAGTATTTACCTGCATCTTCAATAGATTCTGCAATAGCAGATGCAGGAAGACTGCTCAAAACAAGAGCGAGAGCAAATAAAATGCTCAAGACTTTTTTAGCGCGCATTAGTTCTCCTCAAACAGAAAAAAGATAGGTAAATCATACTAAATGACGAGAAGAACTTGCTGCTTAAGACGCAAGTTAACCGTATATACACAATCCACTTCTCCTTAAGGTGCAGGAGAAGTGGATGCTTTATTAACTTTGATGAGTTTTTTCGGTCAGCCCAGTCAATGTTTCAAATACATCTGTTGTTATGCTGCACGAGACTCTGTGGTAGATTGATTCACAAATTTATACTCGGAGTAGTGAGGTTATTAGGCTTTTCTGATTGGATGCCTAATGACGGTTTTTAGTTTTGCTGGAGCTACTTTACGTACATCGCTCAGATAAACTTCATGATGCATGCGCTCAGCAGTGATGTCTAAAACGTATCCCTGACTCTCCATGTACTCATGCATAAGAGAAACAGTTTCAGGCTCGTTATTGTAGGGTCCAATATGCAAGCATTGTACACAGAGGCCTTCTTCATAGGTAAAGAATTCTACCTTAGAAAAATCCAACTTCTTTTTCTTAGTTGCTTCAGCAACGGCCCAATCAAAATCTTCTTTGGTAACAAAGTCGGGTAGGCGAATAACTGAAATCCACTTGAAGTTTTCTTTATGAGCGTAATCAACACCGTGAGTATCCTCTTGCCACCAGAAGCCCTCTAATGGAGGAACAACAAAATCAAAATATCCTTCAATATGATGTGTACTCTTTTTGCTCATTTTGATGGCATAAGCAACGCCGTAAAGCAGTCCTATTGACTGTTTGTATTCACCATCTTCTACGTTGGGATCTCCAGACCCTCTTACTGCAAGATAATTAATAGACGGAACAGTTATTATGCCTGGCTTATTTTTTGGCGCATAGAGCTCTTTAAATTCCTTTTTGAAATCAAATGCCATCAGTCTCAGCATCCTTTGCGATAGTTTAGCGAAAATCTTATTGTATCTAGTTACCTTGATTATCTTCTGTTGAGGAAAGCACCTTAGTAAGTTCAAGTAAAAGCTTTGACTTCAGGGTTTCTAATTCCTCTGGAGAAGGACAAGTAGAGCTGTCATACATCTTTTCCATGGGGTACCACCAGACGGGACCTTTACCGTTGTGGCCGTATTCGTCTAGGTCACCCGAAACCCTAGGGAATAAATGCCAATGGAGATGAGAATCTCCGTTACCAAGCAGCTCGTAGTTCATTTTCTCGCAGGGAAATGCGCGTGATACCGCTTCTCCAACAAGGGACATTTCTTCAAGAAACTTTAGTTTAAAGTCTGTGTTCAGCTCATGAAGTTCTGAAGCATGTTGCTTACATAAAAAAATTGTGTATCCCTTAAAGTGTTGGTTATCACCTAAGACAACGTAGCCAGTTTCTAATTCTTTAACAAAATAGGGATTATTTCCTTCTTCAATCATCTGAATTCGGTCGCAAATCAAACACATTCTTTAGTTCTTTCTTTAGATAGTAGCTATTGAAATTCAGCAAAATATAAAATTATAAACTGTTGCTTTCGGCCTCAGCGGGTTTCTCGTCAGATTTCTTTACAAAGAGCTTGCCCGATTTCTTGAGCTGATAGGCAAGAATCAGAATGGTTACCAGCATAACAATCGTGCAAACGATGGAACCTTCTGCGCCGAAGCTACCGCCGGTAAGCCAATCCGGGCCACTGCCAGGAGCAAACTGCAGCAAAG
>CALKRF010000073.1 GCA_937990665.1 uncultured Atopobium sp. | reverse complement strand
CAATAATTTCTTTGATAGATCCCTGTAACAGCTCAATTGAAGCTTTAATGATAAATACAGAGATAACGATGCCCACGTATGCTTCAATGCTAATCCCCGTAAAAATAAAGATAAGAGCAGCAGCTAAAACAGAAGTGGAAAGCGCGGCATCAAAGAGCGCGTCAGAGCCCGAAGCAATAAGGGTGTCGGAGTTTACACGATTACCAACAGAGCGGACGTAGTGGCCCAGAACAATCTTTACCACTACAGCTACAGCAATGATAATTAAAGATAGAAGGCTATAGTCTGGCGTTGCAGGGTCCATGACGTCTTGAACAGATTTAATAAGCGAAGAAATACCTGCATACATGATGATTGCAGCAATGACTGTTGTAGTGATGTATTCAATGCGTCCGTGACCAAAAGGATGCTCGCGATCAGCTTTTTTGTTAGAGAGTTTTGTTCCAGCAATCGTGATAATCGATGAGATTGCATCGGAGAGATTGTTCACCGCATCAAGAGTTACGGCAATTGAGTTAGATAGAATGCCCACGACAGCTTTAAACGCCGCAAGCGCAACGTTGGCTACAATACCAAGAGCGCTGGTACGTACAATGGCGGCTTCGCGCTCAGAAGAGGTTATAGTTACCTGTGATTGGGTCATAGTAAATCTAGCTTTCCGTAACGTTAGAGAGAACTTTTAAAAGCAATCGTTTAAGCTCAGCACCCTCTTCGGTCGAGAGATTAACGCATGAGCCGATCTGATGTGGGACCACTTGCATTTCTCGCCTAAGGTCTTTGCCTTTTTGGGTAAGAGAAACAATCAGCTGACGTCCGTCTTTGTTTGTTTTTTGACGAAGCACAAGGCCTTTCTCCTCAAGCTTTTTAAGAAGTGGAGTCAAGGTGCCTGAATCAAGAAATAAAAGCTCACCTAAGGTTTTGACATCCAAGGATTCATGTTCCCAAAGCGCCATCATGGCAATGTATTGTGTATACGTTAGATTAAAGGGCTTAAGCAGCGGCGTATACCTTCGTACCACTTCTTTTGAGGCACTGTAGAGCGGGAAGCAGAGCTGGTTTTTGAGGAGAAGCTCGGGGATATCGGGGGAGTTGTCGAGTGTAGAAGAGCCGCTAGCAAAAGTGCTAGCGGCTGCAACGGACTGTATTTCTTTTTGAGAAGAACTCATGAGCGGACCGGTCCTCTCGCCTTACGCAAGTAGGTTTTTAATTGCAGATTCAACTTCTGCCATATCGGTGGTTGGCTCAAAGCGTGCAACAACGTTTCCCTGGCGGTCTACAAGGAATTTAGTGAAGTTCCACATGATATAGGCCTTGTCACCAAACTTCTTGTTATTTGCCTTTGCAAATTTATCTAACGCAAGGGCCTTGATGCCCTTACCAAAGCCTTGGAAGGGGAAAGCTGTCGCAAGACACTCAAAGAGAGGATTTGCGGTCTCTCCGTTAACGTCGCCCTTCTTGAACTGTGGGAAATTGGTACCAAACTTCATAGTACAGAACTGGTGAATCTCCTCATCGGACTCTGGGGCTTGGTCTGCAAACTGATTGCAAGGGAAGTCCAAGATCTCAAAGCCCTGGTCCTTGTATGCGGCATAAATGCGCTCAAGGTCCTCATACTGTGGGGTAAAGCCGCAGCCAGTTGCAGTGTTGACAATCAGAAGGACCTTTCCATCAAAAGAGGAGAGGGAAGTTAGGGAGCCGTCACGCTCTTCTACGGAGAGGTCATAGATATTGGTGTTTGCCATGATGTTCCTTTCAACTAGCCACGGATTGTCCGAAGCATTGGATGACTTATTTTCTTTGGGTAGTGTACCCCAGTAGCTGTAACCTAACACAAATAAATTGTACACAATTTAAATTTCATAATAACGACATAGAGAGAATGTTATTTTTTCATTTAATTGATAGCCCATATGAGCAAATATCAATAATTTAAGTAACGCCTTAGAGCGGCATCTTCACAAAATTTATATGTACACCATGGTTAACCATAGGAAACGTTTTCGCAGGTAAGAAATTACTTGTGTACAATTGTTTCATTAGGATAACTAATTAGTAATGATTTTCACTTGTTTTTTTCGTAAAAAAATTTTATCTTCAATAGGTCATTAACCGATTAATTTGCAAAAAGCAGATGGGGGATTTACATGAAACTGAACAATTGGTGTCTCGCAGCCGGTGGCGCTGCACTTGCTGGCGTTGTTGCTGGTCTTGCTTCTAACGGCACTCTTCACAAGGCAGCTGTTAAGGCAACTGCATGTGGCCTTCGCGTAACTGATCGCGTTTCCGCAGAGACTCAGAACGTTGTTGACGAGGCTAACGACGTTGTCGCTGAGGCACGCCGTGAGTCCAAGATTGACGCTGCTGTTCGCGCTCGCCTTGCTGAGCTCGAGGAGGGTATCCGCGCTGAGGTTACCAAGCAGGTCGACGCAGAGGGCGCACAGGCATAATTCATGCGCTTCACAATTACTAATGAAATCTCAGGTCGCATTCGTGCAAAATGCGACCTGGGTCATATTGATGAGGCTGAAGCCCGTGGTATTTCCTATGAGCTGATGCGTGTTGACGGAGTTCGTCATGCAGAAGTTCACATGGCAAACGGCTCTCTCTTGCTAAGGTTTGATCCTCTCAAGAGAGACCAGGTACTTGCAGCTGTTGGCGCTTTTGATGTCTTGAACTTGCCACGAGAAGAAGAGGCAGGTCTTGAGGACTTCTGCAGCTCAATTGAGATGGCTCTTGAGAACAATCGTTTCCAGATGGAGGTTGTGACCACATTCGCACGCCGCTGGATTATGCGCTCTTTGCCATTACCTGCAGTTGCTAACTACGCGTATGTCATTCTCCGTGCCATTCCATTTGTTGTGGAAGGCGTTAAGCGCCTGTTTAAGAAAGAGCTGACTGTTGAGGTTTTGGACGCAACTGCTATCACCACTTCAATTCTAAGAAATGAGTGGGCAGATGCATCTACGGTTATGTTCTTACTTGAGCTGTCTGCAGCTATGGAGAACCATGTGGCAAGCCGAGCACGTCTTGCACTTCGTGATGGCCTAATCACTCGTTCTGAGAACGTCTGGGCTCGTATTGACGGCAAGGACGTAATGATTGCCCTTTCTGAGGTTGAGAAGGGCATGATTTTGCATCAGCGCGCTGGTGGCGTTCTTCCTGTTGACGGCAAAGTTGTTGAAGGCATTGGCCAGATGAACGAGGCTGCCATGACAGGTGAGTCTCGCCTTGTTACCAAAGAGCCTGGCTCAACCGTTTACGCAGGCACCGCTCTTGAAGACGGTGACCTTATGGTAAGCGTCACTGCTCCTCCAGGAATGTCTCGTATCGACAACATTGTTGATATGGTTGAGCAGTCTGCTGAGCTTAAGGCTGGCGCACAGTCTAAGGCAGAGCGCCTTTCTGATGCACTGGTTCCTTACAGCTTCCTTGCCTTCTTTGGTATTTGGGGTATCACTAGAAACATCACTAAGGCTATGACCGTTCTTATGGTTGACTATTCCTGCGCCATTAAGCTTTCCACTCCTGTTGCAGTGGGTAGCGCTATGGATGAGGCAGCTAAGTTTGGCATGACGGTTAAGGGTGGTAAGTACCTCGAGAAGATCGCTGCAGCAGATCTTATCGTCTTTGATAAGACAGGCACGCTGACCAAGGCAGTTCCACACGTTGAATGTATTGTCAGTTTCTGCAATCGCACCGAGGACCAGCTCCTGCGCCTTGCTGCATGTATTGAGGAGCACTTCCCACACAGCATGGCTCGCGCAATTGTGAACGAGGCAAAGGTACGTGGCCTTAAGCACAAGGATGAGTTCCACGCAGAGGTCAAATATGTTGTTGCTCACGGTATTCGTACCAAGGTTAACGACAAAGAGGTCTGCATTGGTTCTGCTCACTTCATTTTTGATGACGAGAAGACCCCAATGCCCGAGGGAATTCAGGACGACCTTGCACAGATTGCTCCAACCTCGTCCATTATCTTCATGTCCGAGGATTCAAAGCTTATTGCAGCAATTTGTATTACCGATCCTGTAAGGGAAGACGCAGCAGCAACTATTTCGCAGCTCCGTGCTCTTGGCGTTAAGCGTATGGTTATGCTGACCGGTGACTCAGAAAACGTTGCAGCAAGCGTTGCTCAGAAGCTGGGTCTTGACGATTATGTGGCGCAGATTCTCCCAGAGGATAAGTGTGCATACGTTAAGAAATTCCAGCAGGAGGGTTACACCGTTGCAATGGTAGGCGATGGTATCAACGATTCACCTGCACTAGCCGTATCTGATGTTTCACTGGCGCTTTCTGATGCAACTGATATTGCTCGTGCTGTTGCGGATATTTCAATCAAGAATGATTCGCTTGAATCTTTGGTAATCATGCGTCTTTTGGGCCAGCAGGTAATGAAGAGGATTCATGCTGACTATCGCACAATTGTTGCGCTGAACAGCTCTTTCATCGCTGCGGGTGTAGCAGGTCTTATTACTGTAAGTACTGCTGCATATATGCACAATCTTCTGACACTTATGGTAACGCTTGCAAACACAAGGTCGCTGCTTACTACTGCAGCTCATAATCCAAATGTTCCTTCTGAGGTTAAATTGCTTTTAACTGAAGGACAGGCTGCTTAGAGCACACTTGTGCGTTAGCAAAGCGTTTCTTAGATCACGTTAAAGCTCCCGTTTCTTATTCGTAAGAGACGGGAGCTTTTTTCTGTCAAAAAGTAAAAATATTTTGAGTTTTCACTTGCAATTAGTTAGCTATGGCTTACACTTTAAATAGTTAGAAGAGGTTAACTTGTTAAGGTTTTTATATAACAGGAGCTAGTTCTAACAAATTTGCTTTATCAGCCCGGAACCTTTCCCCTCTCCAAGGTTCCGGAATCCAGGCGCCGTCGGCTCCCTTTTAGTCGACGGCGCATTTTTAAGAAGGGAGCAAGTGCGGTATGGATTGTCTTACTTCTTTTGAGAATTCATTGCTCCTAGACGTTACTTCTCCCTGTGGATATCCCGCTGATAAAAAGCTTGTTTCTACCGGAAGCGGAAGAGAGTATACGCCTGAGCTTTGTCATGATTTTGCGACAACGTTTGTTCGCTGTGCCGCTGGTGTTATTGCTCACGTCAAGCCAGCTGCACTCTTTTCATTTGCGTCCCACAAGTCTTGCAGTTCTTGTACAAGCCTTATTTGCACCGATCCAACACTGAGGGCATTTCTCTGCAACGCTACGCACGAGCTCTCGTTGTTTGGGGTAACGCTCCTTGCTACCTCTGCTATTTCGGGTGGAAAAGTATCGTTCGTTGCGTATAGACCTGAGCTGGTTGAGGGTGTTCTCGCCAAACCAGAGCACTGTGAGTTCTTGGCTGCTTTTGGCCATTCCACTGAGTCGGTGCAAGCACTGATGAAGAGTATGCGCTCAAAAATTTTTGCCTTCCATGCAAGAAAAGCTGCGTTCCCGCATGAGATTGGTCTTGTGCTGGGCTATCCGCTTGCAGATGTTCAAGGCTTTATGAACGGCCAGCCTGAGCTCTTTACTGGCGCTTGGAAAGTCTATGACAACACAGAAGAAACGCGCTTGCGCCTGGAGCAGCTTAAAGATGCAGAAGACCATTGCAAGCATCGTTTTTATCAAGGGGAATCCTTGGCGCAGATTCTCTCATCGTATGGCAATGCCGAGAAATACCAGGTTGCATAAGGGGTGCACTTGAATTTCTTGTTGAGGTATTGAAAGTAATGTGTAGTTTTCCAGGGGGAACCTGGACACAGAAGGAGGAAATGTATGAGTAAAGTGGCAGTTGTGTATTGGTCCATGACGGGCAATACTGAGGCAATGGCAAAAGAGCTTGCAAGTGCCGCAGACACCGAGGCTATTGAGTCTTCTGAGTTCTCTGCAGATATGTGCGATCAGTACGATGCATTTGCTTTTGGTTGCCCTGCTATGGGTGATGAAGAGCTTGATCCTGATTTTGAGGAGCTCTTCAACGATTGCGCTGGCAAGCTTGGTCAGAAGCCAACCGCTCTCTTTGGTTCTTACGACTGGGGAACCGGCGACTGGATGGAGACTTGGAAGCAAAATGCCGAGGCAGAGGGTGTCAACGTTGTTGAGACTTTTATCTGCAACCTTGAGCCAGATGACGATGCCCTTGAAGCTCTTCGTGGCCTTGGCGCAAAGCTTTCCGCTTAAGCTACATCTCGATTTTTGCTGTTGCTGTTAAATTTGGCGAGAAAAACATCATTTTTTGAATAATCTAGAAAATGGTGGGTAGTAAAACAGCAACAGAAGGGAAGTTTGTATGTCACCAATCAATATTATTGTTATTCTCGCTGTTGTAGCGCTTTGCGGTTTTGCGGTTTATCGTGTTTACGGAATTGCTGCAGGTAAAAAAGGCTGCTGCTCTGATGAGGGAACAGGCGTTACTACCTGTAACACAGAGCAGGTTTCTGCTTCAGATGGTCCAGAAGACAAAGATGAATCTCACTACCCTTATGTTCAAACATTTGAGATTGGTGGTATGACTTGCCAGAACTGCGTCAACCATGTGACTCGAGCACTCGATAGTATTGAGGGAACATGGGCGCAGGTTACTCTAGCAGGTGGCCAGGCACGTATCCTCAGCAAAAATCCAATTGATGTCGATGCGTACCGAGCTGCCGTAGAGAAAGAAGGCTACCGTCTTCGTGCTTAAGCACAACAAGATCTTCTCGCAAGAAACAAACTTTGAAGAAATTTTGTAAAACTTGCGTAATAGCTGTGCAAAGTAGCGCTCTTTGGCTTGTTTAATCAGCCGAAGAGCGCTATCCTATTGCCCGTATGGCGTCAAGCTATGCACTGTATCTGTTGGCCCCCGAGAGCATGTAAGTTTCCGAGTAGAGAAGCCCACTATTGGCACTCTGGCAGCAACCATGTTGACCGGGGCCCCGTTTTGGAAGGGGTCCACCTTTGAGTGAGATTCAGAACTCGTCCATCTTCTCTTTGGATGAAATTTCCGATGAGGAAATGAACAGCCTGATCGACGGCACTGTTACCGATTTTGATGAGGGAGATCTTGTCAACGGCACCGTCGTCAAGATTGAGCGCGATGAGGTCCTCGTAGACATTGGCTACAAGTCTGAGGGCGTTATTCCTGCTCGTGAGCTTTCTATTCGTAAAGACGTTAACCCTGCAGAGGTCATCTCCCTGGGTGAGGACGTCGAGGCTCTTGTTCTCCAGAAAGAGGACAAAGAGGGCCGTCTGGTTCTCTCCAAGAAGCGTGCTGAGTACGAGCGTGCTTGGAAGGCAGTTGAGGATAAGTTCAACGCTGGTGAGACCGTTGAGGGCGAGGTTATCGAGGTTGTTAAGGGCGGCCTGATTCTTGACATTGGCCTCCGTGGCTTCCTGCCTGCATCCCTTGTTGACCTCCGTCGTGTCAAGGATCTTGGTGCATTCATGGGCACTCGTATTGAGGCTCGTGTTATCGAGATGGATCGCAACCGCAACAACGTTGTTCTTTCTCGCCGTATTGTTCTTGAGGAGGCTCGTAAGGCAGAGCGTCAGGACATCCTGGGCAAGCTCCAGGTTGGCATGAAGCTCAAGGGCACTGTTTCCTCCATCGTTGAGTTTGGTGCATTTGTTGACCTTGGTGGCATTGACGGCCTGGTTCACATTTCTGAGCTTTCTTGGAACCACGTTAACCACCCATCTGAGGTTGTTAAGGTTGGCCAGGAGGTTGAGGTTCAGGTTCTCGACGTTGACCTTAACCGTGAGCGTATCTCCCTTGGTCTTAAGCAGACTTCCGAGGATCCATGGCGTGTACTTGTTTCCAAGTACCCAGTTGACGCTATCATCGAGGGTACTGTCACCAAGCTTGTTACCTTCGGTGCATTTGTTGACCTTGGCAACGGCGTTGAGGGTCTTGTTCACATCTCCGAGATGGCTAAGCAGCACGTTACCGCTCCATCTCAGGTCTGCAAGGTTGGCGACGTTGTACAGGTAAAGGTCATGGAGATTGATCTTGACCGCCGTCGCATCTCCCTGTCTATGAAGGCAGCTGCAGAGACCCTTGGTATTGATATTGAGGTCACTCCACTTCCAGAGGAGGAGCGTGCAGCAGCAGAGGCAGCAGCAGCTGAGGCTGAGGCTGATCTTGAGGCTCACCTTGTTGAGTCTGAGGCTAACGCACAGGCAACTGAAGAGGCTGCAGAGTAGAGTACTTTGCGTATCTAGAGATTTGTCAAGAGACGTCATCGAAAGATGACGTCTCTTTTTATGTAAGTAACAAATATCTCCATTCCTTCAACAGGGTGTTAATGCGAAAATATAACGCTAAGTTTTTATTCTGAGGAGGAATACGCCTATGACATCAAAGATGCAGGGCCGCAGTTTTCTTGCTGTTATGTTTGCATTTTTGGCAGCTTTAATCTTTATGCCAAATATTGCATACGCTGCAAGTAACAATTCGTTCTATAACGGCACTACTACTAACGTGTCTCCTTCTGTGAGTGCGGATGGTCTTATCGAGCGTTCTATTTACTTTACAGATGCTTCTGGCCAGACATCTAACTACGCTTATAAGGATAATGACACTACCCAGATGAACCGCTCCATTGTAGATATTGATAAGTATCAGAATCTGCAGGCAGTGGTAAAGATTACCAACATCTCTTCATCTCCAGTTTCTGTAAACGAGGTTATGCAGCTGCCACTTACTTACTATGTCAGCTCAAGCCCTAATCCTGATTTGCGTGCAACTGGATTTACCTTCTCGTCAACTAATGCAGCAACTGCAATTAACCTGAACATTAGTGGACTGAACGGTGGTTCTGGCTCTCAGCCTGCAGCTAATGCTTATGCTGCATACCAGGCAGCTGGTCAGGACAATGCTGAGATGCGTTCCATTTCCATTTCTGGTACCCTGGCTGCTGGTGAAACCATTACACTTACCGTTCCTTTGACGCTTACCAATGGTTCTACTCTTAATCTGTATGGCACCAACTATGTAGGTCTTACTCAATACCTGCTTGATCACAGAACCTCTTACGGAAACCCTCGTGTTTCAGTTAGGTTTGCAAGGCAGGTCTTGGAAGAGGGAACAAACAATTCCATTCTTAGCAGCAATAAGAAATATCTTGGCGTAATTATTAGGCCTGACGGTAGCTATTACGCTATCCCACAGGACGAGTGGAATTACATGCCAACTATTTCTGCAAGTGATATTCACGTTGACAATATCCTGTATGAAGATCGCCACAGCGCAACGGAGAACGATGCTCTGTATACCGGCGGTGCATACTATATTGATTTGACCAATATTAAGAATGCCATGAGGGATTATGGCTATTCAGTTCACACTGGAAATTCCAATAGGGGACTGTATCTAAACCTTCCTGGCTGGCAGCTTGCTGTTGATAATGACCTTACTGATGATGTGTATCAGGAGTATTCGTACACTTCTCTTTCTAGCGGCAACCTTGTCATCAATGCTTCTGAGAATTCAACTGACGAGCTTGATCTTAATAACGGCGTTATTTCTCCTCTTTATACAGAGCTCAGGCAGGTAGTTACGGCACACGACAGCACTATTACCGCTAACCAGGATTCTTGGTCCATTCTTGATAACCTTGATGCTATGGTTGATCACAGTGCTGGTCAGGTTACCCCTGCTGCTGGTTCTGCCGATGCTCGCGTTAAGGTTGTTGATCAGAGTGGTGCAGTTGTACTTGATACAGCAACCATGGATGCAGCAACTGTTGCTCAAAAGGCAGAAGAGATTTCTAAGACTCCTGGTGCATACTCCGTTACGTATTACTATTACTTTAACGGTAATGCTGCAGCTGCAGGTAATGACTATGAGGCGGCAAAGACAGTTACCCTAACTGTTAAGTCTGATACTCCAGCTCCAACACCAACGCCAGCTCCAGAAGAGCCTTCCAATCCTGCTTCTCCAGTAAAAGAGAAGAAGGCAAAGAAGAAGAAAGCGCAGCTTCCAAATACGGGTGAAGAGCTTATGGTAATGCCTCTTATGGTTATGGGTGTATCTGCTTTGACAGCCGCTGGACTTATGAAGCGTAAGCACTAAGACAGAGCGTTCTTCTCGTTACATGAATTTGTATTGGCAGGTATCTCTTTGGTACCTGCCAATATTTTTATAGACAAAATGGACAACTGTCCAAAAATGCTTAGTCAATTTTTATGTTTCAATATAGGTAATTCCTATATGGTTAGACAAAAAGTGCAGGTAAATAGATTTTGCTGTTATCGTCGCAATTTAATGTTTCATGTCTATTTCATCCTAGGTATATATAGGTAAATGCTGATAATTGTTATGTATAGTTATCTAACCCCAGCAGGGTTGTCTTATAAATCGTTTTAATAAGAAAGAAGGGTTAACATGCTGGAGAACTCACTAAGCCGTCGTAATTTTTTGAAGGCATCAGGTATGGTAGCGGCTGGTGGTGGCGCATCTATGATGTTGACTGGCTGCAATCCTTCCTCCACTGATACTCCTCAGGCATCTGATAAGAAGAAGATTCTTCGCTATGGTTCTGCAAACTCTAAGCAGGGCCTTGATATGCAGCGTGCAAACAACTCACAGTCCGCATGTGTTGCAGACTCTGTTTGCGAGTCTTTGCTTCGTTGGACTGAGGATAACGAGCTTGTTACCTGCCTGCTTAAAGAGATTCCAACCTTTGAGTCTGATGGTGTCACCCTTAAGTGCGAGCTCAAAGAGGGTATTAAGTTCCACGATGGTACTACTTTGACCGCAAAGGACGTTAAGTACACCTTTGAGCGTATGTTTAAGCCAGAGACCAAGGCTCTCTCTACCAGCTTCTTTGATAAGATCAAGGGCGCTCCAGAGATGCTTGCTGGTAAGGCTACTGAGCTTGAGGGCCTGACTGTTCAGGACGACACTCACTTTACCTTTACGCTCTCTGAGCCTTACATTGTCTTTGTAAGCGTTCTTGGTATTTCCTATGCTTGCATCTTCCCAGAGAAGGCTTGCGAGGCTGCTGGTGCTGATTGGGGTACCGGTACTAACCTCATTGGTACTGGTAAGTACAAGATTAAGAGCAACGATGACACCACTGAGGTAGTTCTCGAGCGCTTTGATGACTACCATGATGGTAAGCCTGCTCTGGATGAGATTCGTATTCACTACTACGACGATTCCAACACTCAGCTGCTTGCATTCAAAAACAACGATATTGACTTCTGCGATCTTCCATCTTCTCTGTATCAGCAGTATTCAAGCGATGCTGACGTCAAGGACCTTATCACTGCATATCAGACTCTTGGTGTTAACTTCATCAACCTCAACCTCAAAGAGGGCTTTGAGCTTACTGATCCTAAGGTTCGTCAGGCACTCTCCTTGGCAATTAACCGCCAGGAGCTTGTTGACAACATTGCTTCCGGTAACGGTACCGTTGCTAGCGGTTGGCTTGCACCAGCAACCCCTGGTTACGACAAGAGCGCACCTGCTTTTGCGTATGATCCAGAGAAGGCTAAGTCTCTTCTCTCTGAGGCTGGTGTTTCTGGTCTTAAGCTTTCTGCAAAGGTTAGAAAGTCTTACGAGAAGCTCCTTGTTGCTGTCCAGGAGTATTGGAGCAAGATTGGCGTTACCCTTGATGTCCAGGTAGAGGACAACGCAGTTTGGAACACTGACTGGGCTGCTGGTAACCTTCAGATTACTACCCTTGGTTGGTATCCACTGTTTGCTGATGGCGATCAGCACCTCTACACCTACTTCTACAGCACCAACGCTGCAAAGAAGTCT
Organism: uncultured Atopobium sp.; assembly: GCA_937990665.1. Lineage (GTDB taxonomy): Bacteria > Actinomycetota > Coriobacteriia > Coriobacteriales > Atopobiaceae > Lancefieldella. The sequence continues at coordinate 13,735 of CALKRF010000073.1, read as the reverse complement.
TCCTTCTACAACAACCCAGAGTTTGACAAGCTTCTTGTTGAGGGTCGCTCTGAGTCTAACAAGGACAAGAGAACAGAGGATTACAAGGACGCAGACAACCTGCTCACACGTACAGACTTTGCAACACTTCCTCTGTACTGGCCAAAGAACTCCTTTGTCGCTAAGAAGTACGTCAAGAACGCTAAGGTTGGAAACTTGATCTATCACTTTTTTGATATTGATATTGATACATCAAATTCCGATTACACCGTTCCAGAGGACTAAGTAGCAAACTTGCTATAAACTTTAAAGCGGCATCTAAGATTCTTGGATGCCGCTTCATTTTCTTGAGGGGAGAGGAGCTCAGGAGTGAGATCGTTTCTAATCAAACGAATCCTTCAAGCAGTGAGCGTTGTAGTTTGCATTTCTGCTTTAACGTTTTTTGTCTTGAACATTGTCCCAGGTGACCCAGTACGAGTCATGATGGGCGATATGGCTGATGAAGCTACGGTTCAGCAGGTCCGTCATACCATGGGTCTTGATAAGCCAATCCCAGAGCAGTATGCAAACTGGTTTGTAAAAATGCTTGGTGGAGATTTTGGAACCTCTTACACTCAGAAGCGACCTGTCATTGCACTTCTGACCAAGGCCTTAGTTGTTACGCTGCGCTTGGCGGTGTTTGCATATCTCTTTGCTGTAGTGCTTGGCCTTTTGATGGGTATTCTCGCCGCGGTTAACCATGGCAAATGGCTTGATAGAACACTTATGTCAGCTGCAATCTTTGGTATTTCTGCTCCATCATTTTGGGTGGCATTAGTACTGCAGATTATTTTTGCTTTGACGCTCAAGTGGTTCCCACTCTCTGGCGTTAAAACTCCTTCCGCGTACGTTCTTCCTGTTATTGCACTGGGCTCTCGTTATGCAGCAAGTATTGCCCGCGTTACCAGGACCAGTATGCTGGATGTATTAAACCAGGACTACATCAGAACTGCTGAAGCTAAGGGCTTAAAGCGCTCTGCTATTGTTTTGAAGCATGCGCTCAGAAATGCTCTGATTCCCATTATTACTATTGCTGGATCTCAGCTGGGAGATATCCTTACTGGTTCCATCATCATTGAGCAGATCTTTAATATGAACGGTATGGGTAAGTTGCTTATTGATGCAATTAATGCTCGTGACCTGCCGCTGATTCAGGGTAGTGTCATGTACGTGGCAATTATCTGCGTTGTGATTTATTTACTTGTTGATATTTTGTACGCAGTAGTTGATCCACGAATTCGTCTTGGAGAGGAGGCATCAGAGTAATGGCTTTGTTTACAAGCGATAAAAATAGCGAGAAGGTCCAAAAGACTGAAGCTGTACTTGAGGATGCCGCCAAGGCTCAAGAAGCAGAACAGGCTGCCACGGGAAAGGTCCGTGCGCAGAGCTATTGGCAGGTTAGCTGGAACATCTTTAAGAAAAATAAACTGGGCATGATTTGCTTGGGCATTGTTTTGGCTCTAGTAGTCATTGCAATTCTTGCTCCTGTTCTTGCTCCCTATGGCTACAAAGATCAAAACCTTTCAATTCAGAATCAGAATCCAACATTTGCACATCTGCTTGGCACTGATGAATACGGCCGAGACATTCTTTCTCGTATTATTTACGGCTGCCAGATTTCTCTCTCTGTTGGTATTATTTCGCAGGCAATTGCCCTGTTTATCGGCTTTGTAGCAGGAGTTGCAGCAGGATATTACGGTCGCTGGGTGGATGCAGTTGTATCTTTTATCATTCAGGTTTTCTCCAGCTTCCCATTCTTGCTCTTTGCAATTTTGATTATGTTTGTTATGGGCCCAGGTCTCATCAATCTCTATATTGCATTAGGTCTTTTAATGTGGACTACCACCGCAAGGCTAATTCGTGGCGATGTCATGCGCCTGAAGAATTCTGAATACATTCAGTCTTGTATTTTGTCTGGCGGTAATAGCTTCCGCATCATCATGAAACATCTCTTGCCTAACTGTATGTCAACGCTGATTGTTGTTTCTACCTTGGGCATTCCAAGCGCAATTCTTTCGGAGGCAACACTTTCGTTCTTGGGATTGGGCGTTCAGCCACCTGAGGCAAGTTGGGGCCAAATGATTGCAGCATCTCAGCCATACCTTGCATCACAGCCTCTCTACAGTATTGCCCCAGGTATTGTCATCATCATTACAGTTATGTCTTTCAACTTGCTTGGCGACGCCCTTCGCGACGCCCTTGATCCAAAGATGCGTTCTTAGAAAGGAGGTTACGTTTATGGCAGAAAATACAGATACTCTTGCACAAGAGAGTGATCAGACAAAAGAGACTAAAGATGTGTCATTTGAGCACGTCATTGAGGGTCCTAACGGTCAGTCTGTGCAATTTTGCAGTCTTGAGGAGCGCCTCCTTGCGCAAGAGACCGCTCAAAAGGAGCGAGAAGAGCAGTGCAAGAAAAACGTTCTTCTCGACGTCAATCATCTTGATGTCACGCTTTTTACCGAAGATGGCGCACTTCCTGCAGTAAGTGACCTCTCGTTTATCATGCGAAAAGGAGAGACTCTTGCGGTAGTAGGAGAGTCTGGCTGCGGTAAGTCCATGACAGCTCTGTCTGTTATGGGACTACTTCCCACACCTCCTGCACAAATTACTGGCGGAGAGATTATTTTTGAGGGAACTGATTTAACTCAGCTTCCTCGTGGTGGCATGCGTGACTTCCGCGGTAATCGCATTGGCATGATTTTTCAGGAGCCTATGACCTCCTTGAACCCTGTTATGAAATCTGGTCTTCAGATTCGTGAGGGCATCCTTGTTCATAATCCCAACATGAGCAAACAGGAGGCAGATCAGAAGGCCCTTGATATGATTAAGCTGGTGGGCATTCCTGCACCAGAGAAGGTCTTCTCGTCATATCCACATGAGCTTTCTGGTGGCATGCGCCAGCGTGTCATGATTGCTATGGCACTTGCCTGCCAGCCATCATTGCTTATCTGCGACGAGCCAACAACCGCTCTTGACGTAACGGTTCAGGCACAGATTTTGCAGATTATCGATCGCATGAAGCAAGATTTGGGCACCGCTGTCATGTTGATTACACACGACATGGGCGTTGTTTCCGAGATGGCTGACTGGGTTCTTGTCATGTACGCTGGTCATCGTGTTGAGTATGCGCAGTCTGCAGAGCTCTTTACTAACCCTCTGCACCCTTATGCTCAGGGCTTGATTGCGTCTATTCCATCCTTTGACGAGCATACTAAGGAACTCTATGCAATTCCTGGTAGCGTTCCTATGCTTTCGCATATGCCTTCTGGTTGCCCATTCCATCCACGTTGTCCGTTTGCTAAGGACATTTGTAAGAATCGTCGTCCTAGCTTGACTGCTGTTGGTGAAGACAATTGCCATACTGTCAGCTGTTGGAAATACACTGATGAGTGGGGTGAGTAGTCATGGCAGAAGAGAAGAACACAGACATCAAGGACCTTTCTGGCGAGAAAACCATCTTGTCCGTAAAGAACTTGGTTAAGCGATTCCCCATTAAAAACGGTGTTTTTGGTCGTTCAAACGCTTCAGTTCATGCGGTTGAGGATGTTTCGTTTGACCTTAGGCGCAAAGAGACTCTGGCTATTGTTGGCGAGTCTGGCTGCGGAAAGTCTACAACTGGCAAGTGCGTGCTGCGTCTCACCGAGCCAACCTCTGGTACGGTTGAGCTTGATGGGGAAGACTTCACCTCACTTAAGGGAGAAGATCTCAAGCGCGCACGTCAGAAGATGAAGCTTATCTTCCAAGATCCTTACAGCTCGCTGAACCCTCGTATGACTGTTATGGATATCATTGGCGAGCCAATTGATATTGCGGGTACGTATAAGACAAAGGCCGAGCGCGACGCTCGTATTGAAGAGGTTATGGAGGAAGTTGGCCTTAACCTTGAGTTCAAGTACCGCTACCCTCATGAGTTCTCGGGTGGTCAGCGTCAGCGTATTGGTATCGCGCGCGCTATTGTGCTTGAGCCAGAGATTGTTGTCTGCGATGAGCCTGTTTCTGCACTGGACGTTTCTGTTCAGGCAAAGGTAATTAACCTGCTTGAAGAGCTGCAGAAAGATCACGGTCTGGCATACATCTTTATTAGCCACGACCTCTCTGTTGTCCGCCACATTGCAGATACTGTTATGGTCATGTACCTGGGCCACCAGATGGAGTTTGCTACTAAAGACGCCCTCTTTGAGCATCCTCTGCACCCCTATACTCAGGCACTTCTTGACGTTATTCCTCGTATTCGTCACGAGCGCATCCAGGAAAAGCGCATTCTCCAAGGCGATGTTCCAAGCCCTGCAAATCCACCTTCAGGCTGCGTATTCCACACGCGCTGCCCTAAGGCAATGAAGGTTTGCTCCGAGCGCGTTCCTGAGCGCATTGAGGCTGAGCCAGGTCACTTCTGCGCCTGCCACCTGTACGATGCGTCGCTCTCTGATGCTGACCGCACACCTCAGGTTGCACATGCTATTGAGGCGGCTCAGAAGGCCGTAGAAGAAGCGCGCCTTGAGGAGAAGATTTCCGAGTAGTGCATTTTGTTGTCGTGTCTTAAAACGGCTTACAAACACAAAAGGGCGAGAAGACCAATCGATCTTCTCGCCCTTGTTTTGTATGAAAGAAACGCTTACTTCTTCTTAACCTTATCGAAGTGAGGGTTAACCAAAACGGTGAGGCCGGTAAACTCTGGCTTCAAGACGTAAGGCATCTGAGGCCAGTCGATAGGCAGGCAAGCATAGTCTGTGTGAGTCATAAGACTGTCTGCCTGACGGGTAAGCTCCAGGACCTTATCGTTGTCATTAACGGTTGAACGAGCCTGATCAACCAGGCTGTCAAACTCGGTGCTGTTGTAGAAGGAAGACTTCTTTGCAGCGCGGTCAGAGCGGAAGTAAGAGCCCATGTGCTCAACACCCTGGAAGGAGAGGGTAGACCATGTGACGAGGGTAACCTCAAGTTCTCCGTTGGTACGTGCGTCGCTCCAAACGCCAGAGTCAATAACACTTACGTTACAGGTAACGCCAATCTTGGACCAAGCATCCTGAAGGGCAACCATGAGGTTCTGATCCTGGCTTCTGACCTGTGCGTTAAGAGTGAGGTTAGAAACACCTGCCTGTGCAAGAAGCTGCTTTGCCTTGTCTACGTTGTACTCAAACTCTGGAGCGGACTCATTGTAGCCAGTCTCAGAAGATGGGATAAACGACTTTGCAGGTTTGGCAACACCAGAAAGAATGGTGCTGCAAATAGTATCTCTGTCAATTGCCATAGAGAGCGCCTGACGGACGCGAACATCTTTGAGATTCTCGCTCTTAAGGTTCAAGTTTACAAACTGCGTAGATGCAGGGGTGTAGTTGACAATCTCTTTGGAGATAGACTCATCATTTTGGTACTGCTGGATAAGAGACTGAGAAATAAAGACCAGGTCAACATCGTTGTTCTTGTAGTTAAGAATACGGGTGTTGGCATCGTCAATGTAGACAAATCTGAGCTCATCCAGGCCAGGCTTACCCTCATGGTAATCAGCAAATCCCTCAAGAACAACTTCTGTGGTGCTGTCATTAGAGACAAGCTTGAAAGCACCAGTACCAATAAAGTTGGTCTCAGTGCCCCATGCCTCACCAGCCTCTTTACAGGCCTTCTCTGGGTAGATAACTGCATAGAACTGAGCCATGATTGCGTTGAAGGTTGAATAAGGCTGTGTCAGTTTGATGTCAAAGTGACGGTCGTCCTTAATAACAATGCCAGAAAGCTCTTCAGTTTTACCAGCAATAATGTCTTTAGCGCCCTCAATGTACGCATAGGAATCAATTGAGGTTGCCTTGGTAGCAGGCAAGAACATACGCGTGAAGGTGTACTTAACGTCAGACGCCTTAAGGGTTTCTCCATTGTGGAATTTGACGCCATCCTTAAGCTCATATGAGTAGGTAAGGCCATCATCAGAGACAGTAGGAAGGCCAGTTACCAGGTTTGGCTCAATTTCTTTTGTGTCTGGATTAAGTACCAGCAAAGACTCTGCAACTGCCTCAGATACACCAACAGAACCAGAAGTCTTCTGAGTATCAAAGGTTACCTTTGGGTTGTTTACACCAAAGCGCAATACCTTTTTCTCTGCGTCTCCGCCAGCTGAACCGCCACAAGCAGAAAGTAGTGAAGCAGAACCGGCGGCAACGGCAGCCGCCAAAGATCCACGTAAAAATGATTTACGGGAAAGGTTATTAAATACGTGCTCTTTCATAGGGCGCCTTCCGTTTACATCTTCAAAATATGAAGCCTTAAATGTAAAGAACTGGCTTCTTAATACCCAAATTAATTGTACGCAATACAGAAAAATGTTTCATGAGTGAAAAAACATTGTGGAGGAAGAGTTGTCAGGGTGGCATGAAAAACGCAAAAGCGATAAAGTCAAAGACTCAAAAAGGGCCAACCTTTGTGTAATGTAGGTCAAAGAGCAGAGTGTTAAGAGGATTTTGTGGTTATTCCAGATATTGTCAAAGATGCATTTAGTGATGTTCCAAAGCTTCCTGCTTCTAAGCGCCCTCTTATCTGTGTAACTCCTCGCTGGATGCCTGAAGAGAACTTTTCTGATTCTGCTTCTGTAGCACAAATTCAGTTTGACGCTATTTCTGCAGCTGGTGGCATTCCAATCATGATGCCTTTAACAGAAGATCCAGAAGTTATTGGTCAGTTTGTTGAGATGTGTGACGGCTTCTGCCTCACTGGTGGTCATGATGTTGACCCTCGCAATTGGGGAGAAGAACCACGCGACCTTAATCGTTTGTGTCCTATACGAGATGCGCTTGAGTTTGAGCTGGTAAAGCAGGTACTTGCTGCAGATAAACCTTTACTTGCTATTTGCCGTGGCCTTCAGCTTTTAAACGTTGTGCTGGGCGGTACGCTTGTACAAGATTTGCATACCCTTGAACCAACAGATAATCATGCATTCTGGACTCATTCGGCAAATTTGTACCATCCAGCTCATGCTGTTCATGTTCAAAAAGATTCTTTGCTGTACAACGCTCTGGGTAAGGTTGAAGATATTCAAGCAAACTCGTATCACGATGAGGCTCTGAAAAAGGTTTCCGCTGAGCTTAATGTAGTTGCGTATGCTTCAGACGGCATTATTGAAGGAGCCGAGGTCAAGGGCAAGACGTTTGCTCTAGGTGTGCAGTGGCATCCAGAGTATGGTTGGCAATACAGCAAAGCTGATTGTGAACTTTGGAAATCCTTTGTTACAGCTTCACGAGCCTCACGGTCTTCTCGTTAATACATTGATACTCTAAACTGCGTTAACTATTTGGTTAGCGCAGTTTTTTGTAAGGGAGTTTTATGAGTGACGTTCTAGATAGATTTATTGCGTATTGCAAGGTTTCTTCTCAGTCTAATCCTCTGACGGCAGATGCCGTTCCTTCAACTGAGTCTCAGCACCAGATGGCTGAGGTTGTTGCAGCTGACCTTCGTGAGCTTGGCGCAGAAAATGTAACCGTTGATGAGCACGCCTACGTGGTTGCTCACTGGCCGGCAAGCAAGGGTTTGGAGGACCTTCCAACTCTTGGTTTCTGCTGCCACATTGATACGGCTTGGCAGTCTTGGGGTAACCCTGTTCATCCTCAGGTTGTTACGTATGAGGGCGGCAAGCTAGTAGTTGGTTCTGATCGTGAGGGCAGAGAGGTCTATATCAGCCCTGAGACAAATCCTCAGCTTGAGCACATGGTTGGTTGGCAGCTGGTTACCACTGATGGCACGTCGCTGCTTGGCGGCGATGACAAAGCTGGCATTGCCATGCTGGTCAGCTTGCTTGCTCGCTACAAAGAGCATCCAGAACTTAAGCACCCACGTATTGCACTTGCGTTTGTTCCTGATGAGGAGATTGGCCACGGCGCCGCTCTTCTGGATCTTGACGCTTTTGGTGCTGCGTATGGTTACACCATTGACGGTGGTCCCTTTGGCGAGTTTTGCTACGAGACTTTCAATGCCGCTGAGGTGTTTGTGCGTGCTCACGGACTTTCGGTTCACACAGGTACCGCAAAAGGTCAGATGATCAATGCATCTGAGGCAATCATGCGCTTCCACGAGCTGCTTCCACCTGCGGAGCGTCCTGAGTTCACCGAGGGCTATGACGGCTTCTTCTATCTGGAGCGCGTCAATGGTGATTGCGAGTCTGCTCGCGCCGATTACATTATTCGTGACCACGACCAGGCAAAGGTTGAGCGCCGCAAGCAGTTGATGGTTGACGCTGCAGCGTATGTAAACAGGCAGATTGGCTCCGAGGTACTCTCTGTTGAGATTCACGATCAGTATCACAACTTGGCTGATATTGTCTTAAAGCCTGAATATGCGCACTTAATTGAGAACGCTCGTACGGCATACGAGAAGACCGGTGTAGAGATGACCTGCATTCCAATGCGCGGCGGCACCGACGGATCCCAACTTTCCTTTAGAGGATTCCCATGCGCTAATCTTTCTGCCTGCTACTACAATGCTCACGGTGTCAGAGAGTTTGTTCCTGTCCCAGAACTTGAGAGCATGGTTGACATGCTGGAGCACCTGGTAGAACTCTACACCCATCCACAAAACTAGGAGATTTTCATGACTCATTTTGAGACTGATACACAGTATCTGATTGACACTACAAAGAAACTTGTTGAGTGTGATAGTCCTGTTGGCTACTACGAGCGCATTCACGAGCTGCTTCGTGAGCTTGTTGCTGAAGCAGGTTATGAGCTTCAAATTGACAATAAGGCTACTGCATATGTGCTGGTAGAAGGCAAGGATACTGGCAAGACTGTTGGCGTTAATGCCCACCTTGATACCATTGGCCTGATTGTTCGTGGCTTCAACTCAGACGGTACGCTGCGCGTTCGCCAGCTGGGCGGTATCAACTACCACAGCATTGAGGGCGAGACCTGCCACGTTGTCTGTAGAGATGGTTCCGTTGTTGATGGCCAGGTAATCTGCAACCACCACTCCGTTCACGTCTTTGAAGACGCTAGAACCATGGAGCGCAACGAGGACAACATGTCCATCTCGCTGATTGCTGATGTTTCTTCTGCTGAGGAAGCTCGTGCACTAGGCGTCTCCGAGGGTGCAGTTGTTGCTATTGACCCTCATTTTGAGATGTATGACAACGGCTATATGGTTTCTCGCTTTATCGACGATAAGGCTTGCGTTGCAGCGCAGCTTCACACACTCCGTTGGCTTGCACAGTCTGGCGAGAAACCCCTCTATAACACCTTGTTTGCATTCCCCATGTACGAGGAGATTGGTCACGGCGGCGCATTCTTGCCTGTTGAGGTAGATGAATACGTATCGCTGGACATTACCCTCATTGGTCCAGACTACAATTCAAATGAACACCACGTAGGCATCATTGTTTCTGATATTCGCTCGCCTTACGATTGGGAAGTTTCCAACAAGCTTATTGCCTGCGCGCAGGAGGTTGTTGAGCCAGAAAAGTGGAATCAGCAGGTTGCCTTCCACTTCTCAACTGACGCAAACGCTGCATATTTCTCGGGCCATGATCTTAAGAGTGGCGCATTTGGTCCAGCATGTCTCAACACTCACGGTCGCGAGCGCTGCCACATCGATGCAATTATCGGTACCGAGAATCTGTGCCGCGCTTACGTCCTTGGATACGGCGAGAAGAACTAGTTCTTCTCGCCATCGGTGCGTCTTGCTCCTAAGACGTATCAAAGAGTTTGCAAAAAGCGCTGTATATTGTATGAATTTTGCTGTAGACGTGATAAGGTAGCCGTAGTTAACTTTTCGAGTCAGGAGTGATTCATGGATAGACGTTCGTTCCTTAAGCTTGCAGGTCTTATTCCAGCTACAGCGCTGTTTGGCTGCAAGGGAACAGACCAAGAGAAGTCTCAGGATGCCACAAAAGATGAGGCTAAGAAATCTGATCCTGTTGCGGTAAAAGTTGCAACGCTCAAAGGACCTACTGCTATGGGCTTGGTCAAGTTCATGAGCGAGGTTGAGGCGCAAAACATTACCGATAACAACTACTCGTTTGAGATTTTGGATGCCCCTGATCAGGTGGTTGCTAAGGTTGCTCAGGGCGATGTAGACGTTGCTTCTATTCCTGCAAACCTTGCAGCTACGCTGTTCAATAAGACTAAGGGCGCCTATAAGGTAGCTTGCCTCAACGTGCTGAATGTTCTCTACATTGTTGAGACAGGTAGCGCCATCTCTAAGCTTGCTGACCTCAAGGGAAAGACGCTCTACGCTTCCGGTAAAGGCGCTGTCCCAGAGTACACGCTGTCTTACCTGCTCAGCAAAAATGGCATGACACTTGGTGAAGATGTCCAGGTAGAGTGGAAGAGCGAGCATACCGAGTGCGTTGCTGCTCTTGCGCAAGATCCAGAGGGAATTGCGCTGCTCCCACAGCCTTTTGTAACGGTGGCGCAAACTAAGAACAACCAGATTCGCGTTGCCATTGACCTTGGCGCTGAGTGGGAGGCAGTCAATCCTCAGAGCAAGCTGATTGCGGGCGTGACCATTATTTCTTCAAAGCTAATCTCTGATTCTCCAGATGCTGTGACTGCTTTGCTTTCTCACTACAAAGACTCTGTTGCATTTGCGGTTGACCATCCAGACGATGCGGCCACGCTTGTGGGCAAATACGGTATTGTTCCAGAGCCTATTGCTAAGGTTGCGCTGCCTAAGTGTAATATTACGTTTATTGATGGCGCAGATATGAAGAGCGCGCTTTCAAGCTACTTAGTTATTCTGGCTGAAGCAAATCCTCAGTCAGTAGGCGGACAGGTTCCTGGAGACGATTTCTACTTTGGCGCATAATCCGCACATAAACGATAGTATTTCTGACCGAGGCAATGCCATAACAGGCGCTGCCTCGGCAGTTCGTTTAGGAGCTCTGGCGTTTTGGCTTGCCGTATGGCAGGTAGCTGCAGTTGTTATCAACCAAGATATTGTTTTAACTTCACCTATTCAGACCATCCAGACGCTTTTCTCGCTAGCTCAACTACGCGAATTTTGGGTTTCTATTGGTCTTTCTCTTTTGCGCATTTTTGCTGGTGGAGCGCTTGCTTTTACCGTTGGCTCCGTGCTGGCATTTTTGAGTTTTAAGTACAAGCTGATCAAGATTCTTTTTGAGCCGCTGATTTCTACAATCAAATCAATTCCCGTGGCATCCTTTGTCATCTTGTTACTAATCTGGGTTCGTACGCCCTACCTCTCAATTTCAATTTCATTTTTGATGGCGCTTCCCATCATCTATATTGCGGTGCTTGAGGGACTTCTTAGCACTGACCACCAGCTTATTGAGATGGCTGATGTGTACCAGATTCACGGATGGCAACGCATTAAGGCAATTTATTTGTCGCAACTTATGCCCTCGCTTAAGACGGCAACCTCACTTGCTATGGGTTTTTGCTGGAAATCAGGAATTGCTGCCGAGGTCATTGGTCTTCCCACATTTTCTATTGGCGAACATCTCTACAACGCTAAGGTGTACCTGGATACACCAGCTCTTTTTGCGTGGACACTTGTGGTTATTGTGATGAGCGCACTTGGCGAGAAGATCGTGATGCGGTTAGTTTCATGGGTAGCTGCAAGGTTAGAAAAGAGCTGCTCATGAACATGAATACAACAAATTACGCGCACACATCTGGGCATTTGCTTGAGGTAAAAAACATCACTAAATCGTTTGGCAATACGGTTGTGCTTAATGACTTTTCCTACAAGTTTGACAGGGGAGTATATGTACTCTCAGAGCCTTCTGGAGCAGGTAAAACAACACTTCTTCGTATCCTTTGCGGCCTTGAAGTGGCTGACTCAGGCACAGTAAGCAAATCTCCTCAGGCTAAAACAGTCATGATGTTTCAAGAAGATAGGCTGTTGGAAAACTTGAGTGTCAGGGCAAATATCATGCTTGCTATACAAGCGCACTCACAGAAGCAAAAGCAAAATGCACGAGAGCGTATTACAGAAGCACTTTGTGCAGTTGGGCTTGAGGGAACAGAAAACAAGCCTGTCTCTGAGCTTTCTGGCGGACAAAAGAGACGCGTTGCACTTTTGCGCACACTCTTTGCCAATGCAGATATCTTGCTGTTTGATGAACCGCTCAAGGGATTAGATGAAGCGCTTAAGCAGCAGGTTATTGCCTTTGTCAAACCGTTCGTTGAATCAAAAGTTGTAATTTGGGTAACTCACACTCCTGAAGAAGTAAAACTGCTAGGCTCTTATACGGCACTGCAGTTATAGGAGTGAGCTACATGTACAAGGTAATTCTCGCCGGCGGAATGGCGTCTGGCAAATCAACTGTTTCTAAAATGTTTGAAGCGGCAGGTGGTCTGCGCTTTGACCTTGATGAGGTTTCTCGAAAGCTTTTACGCCCTGGATGCGAATGTACGTATCGCGTGGCAGAGGCTTTTGGAAACGATTTGCTAGATCCTGTTACTCACGAGATTAATAGGCGAGAGCTTGGCCGTAGAGCTTTTGCTACCAGTGAATCAGCTGAGCTCTTAGAAGATCTAGAAATGCCTTTTATCAGGGAATATATGCGTCAATTCCTGACAAAAGAAGCTCCTAGTGCAGATGCTCAGTTCTGTTTTGTAGAGGTTCCGCTGCTTGACCGCGTTGAAGACTTGCTTGAGCTGGTTGATGAAGTTGTCGTTGTTGTAGCGCCTTTGGAACTGAGAGCAGAACGCGCTGAACAGCGAGGATCTTCTCGCCAAGAGTTTGAGCAGCGTATAGCGCATCAGCCTTCCGATACGTATTTGCGTAATCAGGCAGATACGGTGTTTGTAAACTCTGAAGGCCTTGATGATCTTAAAGCACAGGTAGAGCTTTGGTTAAACGCTCGGTTTAACCAGCATTCAGAGCAATAAGTTATAGCTTACGTGCGCGGCCTCTAGAAGGGTGTCCTCAGTGAACTCTCTACCTTGGCAGCTGCATCGTCAAAGGTAATTTCAAGGCAGTTCTTGAGCATGTTTTGGCCAACACAATAAATGCCATCGTTAACACATGCGCTGCCAATAGCAACTGCCTTGTTAAACACAGCTTTCTGGTCAAAGACAGGAACACCATTTTGCTTAAGGAACGAGAAAACCTCTTGAGGAGTATCAAGTTTCTTAACAGAAGAGTCTGCCTTGAGAAGGTCTTCAAGCTCTTCTTTTGCAGGTTGAGCAACACTACCACCGATAATCATAGCCATTTGATAGCAAGCTGCACAAAGATCAGAGCGACCTAGCTTCCACTCCATATAGGCTAGGCGATAGTACACCAGCGCAACATCTGATGCGGAGAAAAGGTGCTCGATAAGGTCTTTGAGCAGCTTTGCAGCTTCAAAGACTTTTGACTGGTCTTCCAATGTTCTTACCAATAGCAGCGTTGCATCAACTCCCAAAGGAGAAATCCTGTGGGCTTCTTGTGCATAACGTTCTGCTTTTTCTGGCTGCTCAAGCAGGTTGTAGGCGCGCGCCATTCTTGCTAAAGACATATAGTACGTGTCTGGAATAAGCACCAGTTTTCTTGGCTCATTGGGGAATGCTAGGTTATAAGCTACGCGCTCTGAGAGAGAATCAAAATATCTGTAGATAGAATCAGAGTCATCCAGATACAGACCCATATCAAGGGTTGGTGAAACCTGAGACTCAAGCTCTGTAAGCACCTTTTCTAGAGCGTCTGCATCTGGCTCTCCATCCATGATGTTATTTATGGATTGAAGCGTTTTCTGCAAAGGCGAACCAAAGAGGAATTTCTCGGCCATAGA
>CALKRF010000072.1 GCA_937990665.1 uncultured Atopobium sp. | reverse complement strand
TATTTTGCGAGGTCAAACCGCTGACCCGGGCGTATCCATTGGCGAGAAACCCAAGAAATTTTGAAAAGTTTTTTCAGAAAATTTTGTAAAAACAATCCACGGTAATAACTTTGAAAAATCAGGCTGCCGAAATTACCTTGCCAAAAGTTTCCTGAGCAATGCTTCGCAACCCTCAGTAACATCCTCATACGTCAGATCAAAATTGCCTGAGTACCATGGATCCGCAATGTCGCGAGACTTTTCCGTCCAATCAAGGAGCAACGAAACCTTTCCAAGAGGATCATCTTTAAGCATACGCATCATGTTACGCAGGTTATTGTGGTCCATTCCAATGAGGTAATCAAAGTTCTCATAATCTGCGCGCGTCATCTGCCTCGCGCGATGATTGTCGCAATGAATTCCCTCTTGCTGAAGCTTGCGTCGCGTACGAGGATCAACTGGATTGCCAATCTCCTCTGTAGAGGTTGCAGCTGAGTCAATGACAAACGAGTCTGCCAGACCGTTTTTCTCGACAAGGTCCTGCATGACGTACTGTGCCATTGTTGACCTGCAGATATTTCCGTGACACACAAACAGGATTTTTGTCATGCGGGAATAATTTGGGCGAGCGTTTACCGAGCAGCCGGTATTTAGCTGGATACTTGCGTTCTGCGGGCTACTTTCGTTCTGCTGGATATGTTTCATCTTTTCTCCTGCGCTTTGTGCGAGTATTCGCTTTCTAATTCTACGGGTTTCTCGCCAAGTGCAGATGTGAGTTACGTCTAGAAAAGTCTGCCTGAAAAGTACAAAGAATCTGTATTTGCGCCACCGATTCTTTAACAAAATCAGGCAAATCCACAGATTCTTTGATGTATTTAGGCAAAAGTTACAGATTCTTTGAAGAAATCAGGCGCACGTCAGGCTCGCGCCGCCCACCTGGCGAGAAACCCGTCCACTTTCAGCATATGCGCACAAGAAACCCGGTATCCACACGAAATGGATGCCGGGTTGAAATCGCTTGCGACCCGTGTTCGCACGGTCTCCGCACATGATTCAACGCCACTCACGCAAAAACCCTCCCGCACAAGAGTGCGCAGGAGGGTTTGCACGTTGGATTAAGCCGTATGCTTAGAGCTTGATCTCGATATCGACACCAGCTGGAAGGTCGAGACGCATAAGCGAATCAACGGTAGAAGCGCTTGGGTCGAGAATATCGATGAGACGCTTGTGAGTACGCATCTCAAACTGATCACGGGAATCCTTATCCTTGTGTGGGGAGCGGATAACCGTGTAAAGGTTACGCTCGGTTGGCAGAGGGATAGGACCGGAAACACGCGCACCTGTCTTCTGTGCGGTGTCAACAATCAGCTTAGCGGACTGATCAATGACCTCGTGATCATAGCCCTTGAGGCGAATCCTGATCTTCTGGCTTGACACTTTGGGTACCTCCATACATGAGCTAGAGCTCGTGGTCGTTTACTTAGGATGCAGAGCCGCCGTTTTTGGCGACAATCTCTTCGCGTACAGCGTTAGGAACGGGCTCGTAAGAATCGAACTGCATGGTGTAGCTCGCACGGCCCTGGGTCTGGGAACGAAGGTCGGTTGCGTAACCGAACATCTCACCAAGAGGCACCTTAGCGCGGATGACCTTGGCGTCCATACGATCGTCCATACCCTCAATCTTGCCACGACGGGAAGAAAGGTTGCCCATAACGTCGCCCATGTACTGCTCAGGTGTCTCAACCTCAACAGACTCAACTGGCTCAAGAAGGATAGGGTTGGACTTCTTGAGAGCATCCTTAATTGCCATAGAACCAGCAATCTTGAATGCTGCCTCAGAGGAGTCGACCTCGTGGTAAGAACCGTCAACAAGGGTGACCTTGATGTCGACTACTGGGTAACCAGCAATAACGCCGTTCTCAAGAGCCTCACGAATGCCCTTATCGATAGATGGGATGTACTCCTTAGGAATAACACCACCGACAATAGCGTTGACAAACTCGTAACCCTTGCCCTCTTCCTGTGGCTCAAGATCGATGACTGCGTGGCCATACTGACCCTTACCACCGGACTGACGGACAAACTTGCCCTCAGCGTGGCTTACTGCCTTACCAGCAGTCTCGCGGTAAGCAACCTGTGGCTTACCAACGTTGCAGTCAACCTTAAACTCACGACGGAGACGGTCAACAATAATCTCAAGGTGAAGCTCGCCCATACCAGCAATGATGGTCTGGCCGGTCTCGTGATCAGTGTGAACCTGGAAGGTTGGATCCTCTTCAGCGAGCTTAGCAAGACCGATGGACATCTTCTCCTGCTCAGCCTTGGTCTTAGGCTCAACAGCAACGTCGATAACAGGATCTGCGAAGCTGATGGACTCAAGGATGATTGGGTTCTTCTCGTCACAAAGGGTGTCACCAGTAGTGGTGTTCTTCAGACCAACGCATGCAACGATGTCGCCTGCGGAGCACTCTTCACGGTCAACACGGTCGTTTGCGTTCATCTCAAGGATGCGGCCAAAGCGCTCACGGTTGTCCTTGACGGAGTTGTAGACGTAAGAACCTGCCTCAGCCTGACCAGAGTAAACACGAATGTAGGTAAGCTTACCAACATAAGGGTCAGTCATAATCTTGAATGCAAGAGCGGAGAAAGGCTCCTTAATGTCTGCGTGACGAACTGCCTCGTCACCCTTAGGAGTGACACCGTCAATCTCTGGAACATCCAGAGGGCTTGGGAGGAAGTCGATGACTGCGTCCAGAAGCTCCTGGATACCCTTGTTCTTGTAAGCAGAGCCAACAAAGACAGGGTTAATCTCGCCAGCAAGAACGCCAGCACGAAGAGCGCCCTTAAGGGTCTCAACGTCAACCTCTTCGCCCTCGAGAACAGCCATCATGAGCTCCTCAGAGAAGTCAGATGCTGCCTCAAGAAGCTCTTCACGCTTCTCTGCTGCAATCTCTGCAAACTCTGCTGGAATCTCGTCAAGAGGCTCAGGGTAAATCATGCCCTTAGCATCCTCTTTGAAGTCCCATGCAGTGTTGGTGACAAGGTCGATAAGACCCCAGAAGTTGGACTCAGCACCCATTGGGACCTGAGCTGCAACTGCGTTTGCGCCAAGGCGGTCACGCATAGTCTGGATTGCACGGAAGAAGTCTGCGCCTACGCGGTCAAACTTGTTGATGAATGCAATACGAGGTACGCCGTACTTGGTTGCCTGACGCCAAACGGTCTCGGACTGTGGCTGAACGCCTGCAACTGCGTCGAAGACTGCAACTGCGCCGTCCAGAACACGAAGAGAACGCTCAACCTCAGCGGTAAAGTCAACGTGGCCTGGGGTGTCAATGATCTGGATGACATGGTCTTTCCAGAAGCAAGTGGTAGCTGCGGAAGTAATGGTTACGCCGCGCTCCTGCTCCTGAACCATCCAGTCCATGGTTGCTGCACCGTCGTGGACCTCACCAATCTTGTGGGTCTTACCGGTGTAGTAAAGAATACGCTCCGTAGTGGTGGTCTTACCAGCATCGATGTGAGCCATGATGCCGATGTTGCGGAGGTCTTTAAGAATGTACTTAGTCTTAGCCATTTGTTTGCTACTCCTGAATTCCGACTAGAAGCGGTAGTGGGAGAAGGCGCGGTTGGCCTCAGCCATCTTGTACAGGTCCTCGCGGCGCTTGACGGATGCACCTACGCCGTTAGTTGCGTCGATGATCTCGTTTGCAAGACGCTCTGCCATGGTCTTCTCTTTACGGCTACGGCTGAAAGTGACCATCCAGCGGATAGCAAGAGTAGTTGCACGACGGGAGTTAACCTCCATTGGGACCTGGTAAGTAGCGCCACCAACACGCTTAGGCTTAACCTCAAGTGTTGGGCGAATGTTATCCATAGCCTTCTTGAAGACAGTGAGGGCATCCTCGCCAGTCTTCTCTGCGACGATGTCAAATGCACCGTAGACAATGCGCTCTGCGGTTGCTTTCTTGCCGTCGAGAAGGACCTTGTTAATGAGCTGGGTTACCAGACGATTGTTGTAGACGGCGTCAGGCATAACCTCACGACGTACTGCTGCTGCGCGACGCGGCATATTAATCTCCTAAGAACTAGTTCGAGTAGTGGACGTGATTACTTAGCACGCTTAGTGCCGTAACGGGAACGGCCCTGAGCACGATTCTGAACTGCTGCGCAGTCGAATGCACCGCGAACAACCTTGTAACGAACACCAGGAAGGTCACGGACACGGCCGCCACGAACCAGAACAATGGAGTGCTCCTGGAGGTTGTGGCCCTCACCAGGAATGTAAGCGGTTACCTCAATGCCATTAACAAGACGAACACGAGCAACCTTACGGAGTGCTGAGTTAGGCTTCTTTGGCGTAGTGGTGAAAACGCGGGTGCAAACACCACGCTTCTGTGGGTTGTGCTGAAGAGCGGCGTTCTTAGACTTTGACTTGACGCTCACGCGGCCCTTACGTACGAGCTGGTTAATAGTAGGCAAGATCTTCTCCTTCTTATACCTATCTACCTGCAGTTTTACATATTCGAAAGGCGACACAGCACTGTCCCCTTGGAATTACGCAGGGAAGTACTTTACGCTGATGAAAGCCACATGTCAACAAGCCACTGTGCCGGGCGTATCTATACTTCATAGAAATTACACGAGTAGCAAATATTAGTTTTAGATAAAGGAGTCTTTGTTTTCAAAAACTATACATTTGGCGAGAAATACCTTGGTTAAGGACAACTCTAAGCTCAAGAGACTAACTTCAAAACAGCAATTACTTCTTCGCCGTCCTTCTCGCCCGTCTCAACAAATCCAAACGAACGATAGAGATTCCGAGCAACTTTATTTTCAGGTTCATAGGAAAGCCAACAAAACTCTGCTTTTCCACAGGGAAAGGTACGTATAAACTCCAACGCAAGCATGAGCGCTTCTTTACCGTATCCCCTTCCTTGGAATTTCGCATCAATCATCAGACGTCGAAGATCGTAATTATTTTGAGCTATTGCTGGAGCTTTGTCCCAGCTGCTATCTGTGCCAAACCCAATCATCAAAAACCCTATTGGTAAATCATTCTTGTATATACCAAAAGGAAAAATCTGTCCGTTTTCTGCCTTGGCTATATAGGCTTCGATAAGACTTATATCATTTCCAGCAACAAAGTCTTGCTGGTCCTCGGACACCTTGAGCTTAAGAATGTCCCACACGTTTCTTCCGTTTATGTGCTGAAGACTTAACATACGGTATCTTTCATAGAAATTACAAATGCTAGGTAGCCTCAATCTCAGCAAGCTCAATTTCTAAGCCTTGGATGAGTTCTGTTTTCTCGCTAGAACAGTAAGGGCATGTGCGACCATACGTTACCGTAGCGTACGTTTTATTGCACGATAAACACTGTGTTAGAGCTGGTACTTCTTCAATTTCTAGCTGAGCTCCATGTAGCAGCTCCGTGCGATCAGCTGCCCAGCGCCATACATCCAACAAATACGTTGGAACAACTCCAGATACCTCCCCTAGCTGCAACTTTACACGTGTAACAGAGGTGAGGTTGTTCTGTTTTCCCAGATCCTCAACCATATCTATGAGGTAAAACGCAATTCCCAGTTCATGCATGTTAGTTAGTTCCAATGAGCACGTTAGCTTGAAATACCCGTACTGCCCGCAGAAACGGGATTACCAAGCTCATCGGTTGTTACGTGTGACTGAGGCTTAGGAGTCTTTGTTTTTCTCGCGGGGTTCTTAATAATCTTTACCGCACGTTTTCCAACATACGAGAGAATCTTTCCTGCCTTATGCTCTGCGGCAACCATATCTGAACAGTGAGGATTGTCTCGGAACAGATGAATTGCATCAAACTCACAGCGTGTAGTACAAAGACCACAACCAATACACTTATTTGCATCAACAATTGAAGCGCCGCACTTCAAGCAGCGAGCAGTCTCGATTCTGATTTGCTCTGGCGTAAAGGTATGGCTAGGGTCTGTCCAGTTGTGTCTAATGTTTTTGACCGTATCGCATGCGGGACGCTGACGACCTGCGTGATCGTATCCACAAGACTCAACTGCTGCGTCAGATGTATCAAGCTCAACATAATGGCGCTGGTTGCGGCCAATAGTCAAAGAAGAGCCTTTCTGTACAAAACGGTGTAATGAAACAGCAGCTTCATGACCTGCGGCAATAGCATCAATAACAAAGCGAGGACCTGTGTACACGTCTCCACCCACAAAGACATCGGGCTGAGCAGTCTGATACGTCTGGGAATCAGCACACGCAAGATTGCCTCGCGTAAGCTCAACCGCCTCTCCCTCCAAAAGACTTCCCCACTCAACGGTTTGTCCAATAGACAAGACCACTGCATCTGCCTCAAGATACATTGTTTGCTCGTCATCAAAACAAGGCGAGAAACGCTTGTCATTGTCAAAAACACGGGTACAGCGTTTAAACATCACGCCGCAAACGTGTCCTTGCTCATCTGTGGCAATAAAAGCAGGTCCCCAACCATTCTTGATTGACACACCGTCTTCCTGCGCTTCTGTGATTTCTTCTGGTAGTGCAGGCATCTCTTCTGGCTGCTCTAGGCACACCATGGTAACTGACTCTGATCCACAACGAGCAGAGACTCGAGCCGCATCAATGGCAACATTACCGCCGCCAATGACCACTGTCTTACCATGTACTTCATGCAGAGGATACTCGGTTACAAAATGCAAGAAATCAACTGCAGAAATAACGCCGTCAGCGTCTTCTCCAGCAATATTGGCCTTTCTACCGCCCTGGCAACCAATGGCAACATAAAAACCAATAAAGCCTTGAGCACGCAGTTCATCAAGGGTTATGTCTTTTCCTACCTCAATACCACAGCGAATCTCAACACCCATTTCTTTAAGAACGTCAATCTCTGCGGCAACAACGTTTTTCTCGAGCTTGTAAGAAGGAATGCCATATACCATCATTCCACCAGGAAGGAGGTTCTTTTCAAAAACAACGGGGTTGTAACCACGTTCTGCCAGGTAATATGCACAGGACAGGCCGGCTGGACCTGCACCAATAATGGCAATTTTCTGGTTGAATCGGCCTCTATTTGATGGAATAACTGGCTCTGGAATAAAGCGATGTTCTGCCTCTAGATCTTTTTGAGCAATAAATTTCTTAACGTCATCAATGGCTACTGCCTGGTCAATAGTCCCTCGCGTACACGCTGCCTCGCAACGTTTATTGCAAACGCGACCACAAACAGCAGGGAATGGATTTTCTTTTTTGATGAGCTCAAGCGCATCTCGATAGCGACCTTCAGCAGCCATACGCAGATAACCCTGAACAGAAATATGCGCTGGGCAGGCAACCTTACAAGGAGCTGTACCAGTATCGTGGCACTCAATACGGTTGTTATTTTTATAATTCCAATCCCAGTCAGACTCTCCCCAGAACTTATCATCTGGAAGATCCTGCATTGGGTAGGAAATTTTGCCCTTCCTAGTAGGAAGTTTCTGACCTAATTGAGGGGCTCCGGCTGGACAAACCTCTACGCACCCACCGCAAGCAACACATTTTTCTTCATCAACGTGAGCCACAAAAGCGGAACGAGACAAATTGGGCGTATTAAACAGCTGAGAAGTTCTGAGTGCATAGCAAACATTTACGTTGCAGTTGCAAATAGCAAAAATCTTATCTTCACCGTCAATGTTGGTAATCTGATGAACAAAACCGTTTTTCTCGGCCTTTGTACAGATATCGATAACCTCATCGTAGGTAATGTAGTGGCCTTTTCCTGTTTCTACGCAGTAATCAGCCATATCACCAATGGCAAGACACCAATCTTCTGGATCGTCAGCACAGCCGTCGCCACGAACTCGCTCAGCAAGGCGACAAGAACAGGGAGTTGCAGCATATCTATCGTATTTCTTGAGCCAATGCGAAATATGCTCAACAGTAACTGTGTGATTTACCTGCTCAATGGATCGTTCAACAGGAATGACATGCATACCAACGCCCGCGCCACCTTCAGGAACTAACTTGGTGACATTTTTGAGCGGTAGATAGGTCATACGCTCAAACAAAGAACCCATCTCGGGATGTTCTTCGAGTTGATGCTCGTTCATCACGGTAAACTCTGCGGAGCCAGGAACAAACATAGGAAGAACATACTGCTTTTGCTTGCTCTTGTTTTCCCAGTTGTATTCAATCATGCCCTTTACAGACAGGGTGTCTAAGATAGGTTGAAGCTCCCCCGCAGTTTTACCAGTACGCTTGCAAAGCTCCTCTAAGGTAACTGGCTGACGTACCTTCATGTATTTGGTTACCGCAGCTTCTTCCTCAGTCATAATTGCTGCTATGCCCCAATATTCTGGGTCATCTTTTACAATTTTGTGGCCAAGGCGACTCGTAATTTTTTGAACTTCATCTCGTACAAGAGGCTTAAATTGCTCAGAAGAAGCTGGTCCAGGCTCATTTGGATCTACGGTTTTGTAATGAACTACCTCGTCATTTTCAGTAATGTGATTTTGAGCGAGTATGCGAATAGGACCGCCAGCAGGGTTAGTAGTTGGCAATACATTTCTGCGTGCAATTTCTTCATCAGTAAGACTACCACGCATGGAATTTTCACCTTTTGGAGTCTTACGTGCTGGTACTTCCTCTGCCATGACCTCTCCTATCAGGCATAAGACATTCTTTAAGCGCTAGCCATTGGTTACTGACTGCTTTTCCATTCAGCAACTTTGCGAGAAAGCCATTCAGTCCAAGCGTCTAATCCTTCCCCAGTTTTGGCAGAGAAAGGAATAACAACAGCCTTTGGATTTCTAAGGGCCACATTTTTCTCGAGTTTTTCAAGGTCAAAATCAAAATACGGTGCTACGTCTATTTTGTTAACAAGCACCACATCACAGACCTGATACATCAAAGGGTATTTCAACGGCTTATCGTCGCCTTCGGGAACAGAAAGAATAGTGACGTTTACGCCGGCTCCGGTGTCAAACTCTGCCGGACATACCAAGTTTCCAACGTTCTCTAAAAAAATCAGGTCCACATCACCTGCATTGAGACCTTCAAGACCCTGAGCGCACATATGCGCATCGAGGTGACACATGCCACCCGTGTGCAGCTGAATGGCTTTCACGCCCGTTTCTGAAATAGCAGCTGCATCAACATCTGAATCAATATCAGCTTCCATAACAGCAATGGAAACCTTATCTTTCAGGGCAGCAATGGTCTTTTTAAGGGTGGTAGTTTTGCCAGAACCTGGAGAAGACATAAGGTTTACCAGCAGAGTTCCCTTTTTCTTCATTTCTTCTCTTAGTTGATCGGCGCTTTTCTCGTTAGCTGCAAAAACACTCTGCTTAACTTCAATGATGCGATACTCACCCATAAGTTCTCTCCACAGTTCCGATACGTATGTTAATGACCTAAAAGGTGTGCTGCGTGTGCAAGGCCAACGCGGATTAGCGTTGTGACGTGCTCATCTGCAAGTGAATAGATAACTTTTCTGCCATCTCTTTTTGCATTGACAAGACCGCGGTCGCGCAAAAGACGCAACTGGTGAGAGGTTGCTGACTGAGATACCGAAAGCATTTCTTGCAGCTCTGTTACGCTTTTCTCGCCATTTACTAAAGCACCCAAAATCTGGAATCGAGTG
This sequence comes from uncultured Atopobium sp., assembly GCA_937990665.1. Lineage (GTDB taxonomy): Bacteria > Actinomycetota > Coriobacteriia > Coriobacteriales > Atopobiaceae > Lancefieldella. The sequence goes on along the minus strand of CALKRF010000072.1, from coordinate 15,642 downwards.
AAATCAGACAGTGCATCAAAAATCTGGGTTGCATCGTAGATAATGTCATCGTTTACCAGGTATTCATTCAGCTTCTGATCAGAAACATAATCGCACGTAGAATGAGTGTGCTCGCACTGTTCAGAATCGTGGGAGTGACTATCCATTTGCTATTCCTATCCTTTAAGAGCCGCAAAGTAAATGGCTTACCAAACGTAATTCATAAAAGATTAGTATATACCGATACTCGCTTCTGTAAGCGTAACTAAAAGAGGACTCCAGCTAACGGCTGAAGTCCTCTTCTGTATCGGAGTCAATCTCCGAAAAAGTTTGATGTATCAGGCGAGATTACTTACTCGTCTTCGCCGTCTGCTTCAGCATCCATGCGGACAACCTGATTGAGAAGGTCATCCAGAGAACCAAGGTCCTCGTTGATTACATCAGGGCTAACCTCGTCGGAAGAAGAACCGATGAGTGTCTCGGTGTAATCAGAGTGAGTGGATGGAGCTGCAGAGCCCAGCATCAAGCCGCCATCGCCTTCTGGCGAGAAGACCATGTTGAGCAGCTGAGAAAGATCCTCAGAATCTGCCTCATCCTCTTCTGGCTCAAGGATGTAGAGGAGGTTACGAGCCTCAAGGCCATCGCGGAGCTCCTCGATTGCCTTTGCACCAATACCATCGATGCGAAGCAGGTCTTCCTCGGTCTTACCGATAAGATCGCCTACGGTCTCAATGCCAACCTCGCTGAACTTGTTGGTCCAACGCTGTGACACGCCAAGATCGTCGAAGAGGTACAGCTTTGCGTCCTCGCTTGAAAGCGTACGGCCATTCTTGGAGTAAACGCCACCGTTGTAATCCTCATTGACCCAGTCAAGCTGCTTAGGAAGCTGCTCCTCGATGTCCTTAAGCTCTGCTGGTGCCCAGTCTGGAAGAGACTTAGCAAGAGAAGAGGTTGGGCCATCAATCTTGGTGCCATGGTACGTAAGCTCAACATCGCTGTATGCGGAGAGACCAGTACCTGCAGGAATCTGCTTACCAACAATAACGTTGGACTTGAGGTCAAGCAGGTGGTCAACGTCGCCCTCGATAGCTGCAGAGGTAAGAACGCCTGCAGTACGAATGAACGATGCGCTGGAGAGCCAAGAATCAATGGAGCTTGCAACCTTCAGAGTACCAAGGATTGCTGGCTCTGCCTCTGGTGGAGTACCACCAGCAAGGGCAATGTTCTGGACAGTCTCTGCGAATACGTAGCGATCCACATACTGACCAAGCAGATACGAAGAGTCACCTGGGTTGGTAACCTGAACACGACGAAGCATCTGACGTGCGATAACCTCGATGTGCTTATCGTTGAGTTCTACACCCTGGGAGGTATAGACGTCCTTAACGGACTCAACGAAGGTGTGCATAGTGGACTCAATATCAGTGAGTCGGCGAAGCATACGGAAGTTGACGAAGCCACGGGTAATCTGGTCACCAGCACGGACAACAACGCCATCCTCAATGCCAGGCATGAAGCGGACAGATGCAGGTACACGCCACTCCTCGATAACACGGGAAGCATCGTCTGCATCAACAATACGCAGCAGGTACTCGGTGGTCTCTGGGGTAATGTGAAGAACACCAGAAACTGGAGCCAGGTCAGCCTCGCGGCCAAGAATCTTCTCGTTGACGTTGCCGACGACGTCGAACATACGAGCAACAGTAGGAAGACCCTGCGTAATATCGTCTGCGCCTGCAACACCACCGGAGTGAATGGTACGCATGGTCAACTGAGTACCAGGCTCACCAATGGACTGAGCTGCGATAATACCAACTGCAGTACCAATGTTGACAGGACGACGGGTGGAAAGATCCCAGCCGTAGCACTTCTGGCAAACGCCGTACTTAGACTTACAGGTCAGAAGCGCGCGGAGCTGAACCTTAGCAAGGCCGTGCTCAACAAGACGCTCAAGATCCTGCTTGGACTCAACATAGCCACCAGCAGGGATAAGAACCTCGCCAGTGTTTGGATCGCAGACATCCTCAAGGGTGCAGCGGCCAATCAGGTCAGTATCAACAGAAGTCTGACCAGGCTTAATCAGAGGATAGGTAACTGCCTCATCAGTGCCGCAGTCCTCCTCGCGGACAATGACGTCCTGTGCAACGTCGACGAGTCGACGAGTCAGGTAACCAGAGTCGGAGGTGTGGGATGCGGTATCTACCAGACCCTTACGAGCGCCGTAGGTAGAAATGAAGTACTCGAGAGGCTCAAGACCCTCGCGGAAGTTTGCCTTAATTGGAAGGTCGATGGTTTCACCGGACATATCCGCCATCAGGCCTCGCATACCAGCAAGCTGGCGAAGCTGTGTCTTAGAACCACGAGCTCCAGAGTCAGCCATCATGTAAATTGGGTTGTTCTCTGCAAAGCCCGTAAGCATCTCAGAGCCGAGAAGATCGGTGCACTCGGTCCAAGCGTTAACAACCTCAACGTGACGCTCTCGCTCGGAAAGGAAGCCGTCCTCGTAGTACTCGTTGATCTGGTCAACGCGGTCCTGTGCCTCCTGAAGCAGCTGTGGCTTGTGTGGAGGAATAACAGCGTCCCAAACAGAAACGGTCAGACCAGCAAGAGTTGCGTAGTGGAAACCAGTCTTCTTGATGTTGTCCAGAATTGGCTCAACATCAGCCATTGGGTAACGGTCGCAGCAATCGTTGACCAGAACACCAATGTCGGACTTAACCATCTTGTAGTTGATATATGGGTAATCCTCTGGCAGGCACTGACGGTTGAAGATAATGCGACCAACAGTGGTCTCAAAACGCTTAGTACCCTCAGTAACGTCCAGGTCCTCATACTGACCGCGGCCAGTCATAACGCGGAAGATAGCACGATCGCTATCAGCAACGTTTGCATCCTTGGAGCTTACGCGGACAACAACCTTTGCCTGAAGATCAAGGTCACGGTTAGCCTCAATAGCCAGAAGAGCATCCTCAAAGCTTGCAAAGGTAAGAGTCTTAGCGTCTTCACCGGTCTTCTCGGAAGTGAGGTAGTAGACACCAAAGACCATATCCTGAGAAGGAACGGTCAGAACCTTACCAGAAGCAGGGCTTCTGAGGTTGTTGCTGGAGAGCATCAGAATGCGAGCCTCTGTCTGTGCCTGAGTAGAAAGTGGCACGTGGACAGACATCTGGTCGCCGTCGAAGTCTGCGTTGAATGGTGCGCAGACCAGTGGGTGCAGGTGGATTGCCTTACCCTCGATAAGGACTGGCTCAAATGCCTGGATAGACAGACGGTGAAGGGTAGGTGCGCGGTTGAGAAGAACGAGGCGGTCCTGAATGACCTCATCCAGAACGTCCCAAACAACTGGGGTACCACGGTCAATAGCGCGCTTTGCGCCCTTAATGTTTTCAACCTTGCGGAGCTCAACCAAACGACGCATGACAAATGGCTTGAAGAGCTCAAGTGCCATAGCAGATGGAAGACCGCACTGGTGCAGCTTCAGGTGTGGGTCAACAACAATGACGGAACGGCCAGAGTAGTCAACACGCTTACCCAGAAGGTTCTGACGGAAGCGACCCTGCTTACCCTTAAGGGCCTCAGCAAGAGACTTCAGAGGACGTCCACCACGACCAGTGACGGGACGGCCACGGCGACCGTTGTCAAACAGAGCGTCAACGGACTCCTGAAGCATGCGCTTCTCGTTGTTAACAATGATAGAAGGTGCCTCAAGGTCAAGCAGGCGCTTAAGACGATTGTTACGGTTAATAACACGACGATACAAATCGTTTAAGTCGGAAGCTGCAAAACGGCCACCATCAAGCTGAACCATTGGACGAAGATCAGGTGGAATAACTGGTACAACGTCAAGAATCATGTTAGCTGGATCGTTGCCACCCTTAAGGAAGGCGTCAACAATCTCAAGGCGCTTAATGGCCTTCTCGCGCTTCTGCTTCTGAGCATCCTCATTGGCGATAATAGCGCGGAGCTCCTTGGCCTCTTTCTCAAGATCAATGTTGGAAAGAAGATCGCGGACTGCCTCAGCACCCATGCCACCCTTGAAGTAGATGCCATAGTAGCGCTTAAGCTCGGAGAACAGACCCTCATCGGAGATGAGCTCTCTGGTCTCAAGCTGCATGAACTTCTCGAAAGCCTCACGACGAAGTGTCTTCTCTTCCTCGTACTCTTCCTCAAGATCAGCGACGCCTGCACGAATCTCGTCCTCAGAAAGAGGCTCAAAATCGCCAAACTCGTCATCCTGTGGCTGGCCCTGCTCGCGAAGGCGTGCAATCTGATCGTCGCGCTCTGCGTCAAGCTCTTCGATATCTGCTGCAAGCTCCTCACGAAGATCGTCTACGTCAGCCTCACGTGCCTCAGTGTCAACACTGGTGATTACGTAAGATGCAAAGTAGAGGACTTTCTCGAGGTCCTTGCTCTTGATGTCAAGAAGACGTGCCAGAGGGAAGCTGGTTGGGCTCTTGAAGTACCAGATGTGGCTTACAGGAGCAGCAAGCTCGATGTGGCCCATGCGGTCACGACGAACCTTTGCGGTGGTTACTTCAACACCGCAGCGCTCGCAGGTAATGCCCTTGAAGCGAATGCCTTTGTACTTACCGCAGGCGCACTCCCAGTCCCTTACAGGTCCAAAGATCTTCTCGCAGAAAAGGCCGTCCTTTTCTGGCTTAAGGGTACGGTAGTTGATGGTCTCAGGCTTCTTTACCTCGCCATAGGACCAACCGCGGATATCATCAGCAGACGCTAGAGAAATTTTAATAGCGTCAAATTCAGTGGAATCGAAATCTGCCACAGTCGCTACTCCTTATCGGTGGTCGCGTCGCCTACAAGTGCGGATGCACCCTCAGCGTCTTGGGACAGGTCGGAAGCGGTTACCTCAGTGAAGCCAAGGTCGTTGAGGATCTCAACAGCGTTCTTCTCCTCAGGATCTGTGACCTTTGCGGTATTTGCACGCTTACGGTAGGAGATTGGCTCAATGTCAAGTGCCAGGGAGCGAATCTCTTTGACCAGAACCTTGAAGGACTCAGGAATTCCTGCAGTAGGAATGTTCTCGCCCTTAACAATGGACTCGTAGGTCTTAACACGGCCGTTGGTATCGTCAGACTTAACGGTGAGGATCTCCTGGAGGACGTTAGCGGCACCGTATGCATACAGTGCCCAAACCTCCATCTCACCAAAGCGCTGACCGCCGAACTGTGCCTTACCACCCAGAGGCTGCTGGGTAACAAGAGAGTAAGGACCAGTTGAACGTGCATGGATCTTATCGTCAACCATGTGGCCGAGCTTTAGGATATAAGAAACACCAACGGTAATTGGGCTCTTGAAAGCCTCACCGGTACGACCATCGTAGAGGGTAGTCTTACCACGCTCGTTGAGCTGTGGAACAAACTCCTCACGCATGTTCTCGCCGTACTCCTTGAGAGCCTTGTTGATCATGTTGATGTTGGTGCGGCGAACAATCTCTGCAACGGACTCATCAGTAGCACCGTCAAAGAGTGGTGTTGCAACAGGAATTGGGCCCTCAACGTAACGCTTGGAATCTGCGTCATCGTCATCCCAACCATGTGCAGCGCCCCAGCCAAGGTGGCACTCAAGCAGCTGACCAACGTTCATACGGGAAGGAACGCCCAGTGGGTCGAGAATAACGTCTACTGGGGTACCATCTGCCATGTAAGGCATGTCCTCAACTGGGAGAACCTTACAAATAACACCCTTGTTACCGTGGCGACCAGCGATCTTATCGCCCTGCTGAATCTTTCTGCGCTGAGCAACAAAGACGCGGACCAGGTCGTTTACTCCTGGAGGCAGGTCGTCTCCAGCCTCACGGCTGAAGCGAACAACGTCAACAACGCGGCCATAGGAGCCGTGTGGCATCTTAAGGGAAGTATCACGAACATCGTGTGCCTTAGCACCGAAGATTGCGCGAAGCAGGCGCTCTTCTGCGGTCAGAGCGGTCTCACCCTTAGGAGTGACCTTACCAACCAGAATATCGCCAGGGCCAACCTCAGCGCCGATGCGGATGATACCGTCATCGTCGAGGTTTGCGAGCATGTCCTCACCAAGGTTTGGAATCTCGCGGGTAATTTCCTCAGCACCAAGCTTGGTGTCACGAGCATCAATCTCGTGGCGGGAAATGTTAACGGAGGTCAGGAGGTCTTCCTGAACAACACGCTCGGAGACGATAATACCGTCCTCGTAGTTGTAGCCTTCCCATGGCATGTAAGCAACGGTAAGGTTTGCACCAAGTGCCAGCTCAGAGTGGTCAACAGATGGACCGTCTGCGATTGGCTGGCCCTTCTCGACCTTCTGTCCAACTGTGACAATTGGACGGTGGTTGATGCAAGTGGACTGGTTAGAGCGCTCGTACTTAGGAAGATCGTAGCGCTGAGAACCGTGCTCATCGGAGTAGATGACAACGTGAGCTGCGTCTACCTCGGTGACCTCGCCGGCAAACTCTGCACAAATAAGCTCACCAGAGTCCTGAGCTGCACGGCCCTCCATACCAGTTCCAACAAATGGAGCGTGGGACTGAATCAGAGGCACTGCCTGACGCTGCATGTTTGCACCCATGAGGGTACGCTTTGCATCGTCGTGCTCAAGGAATGGAATGAGGTTAGCTGCGACGGAGAGAAGCTGACGTGGAGAAACGTCCATGTAGTCAACGTCCTCAACAGGAACCTGTGCAGGTGCACCGAAGGAACCGTCGAAGTCGCGGGTACGTGCGATAACGCGGTCTGCATCAACAATCTTGCCGTCTGCGTCAACCTCAACAAACTTCTTAGACTTAGGGTCAATTGGGGTGTTAGCAGGAGCAATAATGTGATTCTCCTCCTCGTCTGCAGTCATCCAGACAATGTCGTCAGAGACAACACCGCCTGTGACCTTACGATAAGGAGCCTCGATAAAGCCGTACTCATTTACGTGAGCGTACAGTGCCAAGGAGCCGATAAGACCAATGTTTGGTCCCTCAGGAGTCTCGATTGGGCACATACGGGAGTAGTGCGAGTTATGAACGTCGCGGACTGCGGTAGGAACGTTGGTACGACGGCTGGAGCCGGACTTGTGTCCTGCAAGACCGCCAGGTCCCAGAGCAGAAAGACGACGCTTGTGGGTCAAACCAGCAAGTGGGTTTGCCTGGTCCATGAACTGCGAAAGCTGAGAAGAACCGAAGAACTCCTTGATTGCAGCAACAATTGGACGGATGTTGATCAAAGACTGTGGAGTGATATCGTCTGCGTCCTGAGATGCCATGCGCTCACGGACGACGCGCTCCATACGGCTCATACCAATGCGGAACTGGTTCTGGACCAGCTCGCCAACGGTACGGACGCGGCGGTTGCCAAAGTGGTCAATGTCATCAAGGTGCTTAGACTCATCACCTGCATGCACTGCAAGAAGGTACTGAAGAGCTGCGACAATGTCCTCTTTGGTAAGGACACGAACGTCTGCAGGAATCTCTTCCTCAAGCTTTTTGTTGATCTTGTAACGACCAACGCGAGCAAGGTCATAGCGCTGCTCGTTGAAGAAGAGGCCGTCAAGCAGAGAACGGGCAGAGTCAACAGTTGGTGGCTCGCCTGGACGCTGACGACGATAAATCTCGATAAGAGCATCCTCACGTGTGGTTGCAACATCACGCTCAAGTGTGTTGCGAACAACATCGGAATCACCAAGGAGCGAGAGAATCTCGTCATCGGTAACAGCAATGCCAAGTGCACGGAGGAAGACAGTAGCGCTCTGGCGGCGCTTGCGGTCAATGGAGACGACCAGGTGGCCGCGCTTATCAACCTCAAACTCGAGCCATGCACCACGTGCAGGAATGAACTGAGACTTGTGGACCAGAACACCGTTGTCCATCTCTGACGAGAAATACACGCCAGGTGAACGAACGAGCTGTGAAACCACAACGCGCTCAGAACCGTTGATGATGAAGGTACCGCGCTCAGTCATCAGTGGGAAATCACCCATGAAGACAAGCTGCTCCTTCATCTCACCAGTCTCTTTGTTGACAAAACGGACGTCAACAAAAAGAGGTGCTTGATATGAAATGTCTTTTGCACGACACTCAGCCATTGAATTGGCAGGGTCGCCGAACTGATGGTCACCAAAGGTGACCTGCATGGTTCCAGCGCTGTTCTCAATTGGCGAGAACTCAGCGAAGGACTCTGCAAGGCCCTCTCCCATAAAGCGCTCAAATGATTCCTTCTGTACAGAAATCAGATTTGGCAGCTCCATAGCTGCGGGAATCTTACTGAACGTCCTGCGTCCAGTATGCGCCTGAGGCGTGGTGAGGGAAGTCTTTTTAGCGGTAGACACCAGGTTGTCCTCCTTCAAAAGGGTGGAAGGTGGCAATTGTCGCAACCTAGTAATTTAGTCAAGATTTTAATGCGCGTCAACAGAAAAACACTTGATTTTTTAAGACGTTTTGACTATATTATCGCGTTTATGTTTTTCAACTGCACAAACGTTATGTTGCAGGTAAATCCTTAACTAACTCGTCTTTTCTAGTTATGAAGATTTTGTGGAGAAGGTCCACGGAAGCGAAAATTGCTTTCGGTGAGCGGTGCTCCCCTGCTGCCATGCTCCACACGATGCGCCAAGCGCGCGGGTTTCTCGCCGGGTGCGCCTGACTAACAATGTGCGCCTGAAAAGTGCAAAGAATCTGTATTTGCGCCACCGATTCTTTTGCAAAATCAGGCAAATCCACAGGTTCTTTTACATTTTTAGGCAAAAGTTACAGATTCTTTGAGGAAATCAGGCGCGAGAAAACTAGGACAAGTCACGCAGGAAGCTAGAGCAATCACGCAGGGTTTATAAGCCTGAAATGCATACCAAGTCTGAGCAAAAGCACTCAGATAAGGCGAGAAAAACAGGCAAATCGCTCAGACATGGCGAGAAAATCCGGCAAATCACTCAGACTTGATGCACTTTTCAGGCTGCAGCAAACGCATCCAAGCTCCATGCACTCCAAGCACACCGGGTTTCTCGCCAGGCAAACAAAAAAGAGGCCAGACCGAAGTCTGACCTCTCCAGTAAGCAATGTAGGATGGACTTACTTAAGGGTGACGGTAGCGCCAGCCTCCTCGAGCTGAGCCTTAGCAGCCTCAGCGTCCTCCTTCTTAGCGCCCTCGAGGACAGCCTTAGGAGCACCCTCGACGACCTCCTTTGCCTCCTTGAGGCCAAGGTTGGTAAGAGCACGGACAACCTTGATGACGCCGATCTTGTTGTCGCCGAAGCCCTCGAGAACAACGTCAAAGTTGGTCTTCTCCTCTGCCTCCTCAGCAGCGCCACCAGCTGCAGGAGCAGCAGCGACAGCTACAGGAGCAGCAGCGGAAACGCCAAAGACGTCCTCAAGCTCGTGAACGAGCTCAGAAAGCTCGAGTGCTGGCATCTCTTTAAGGGCCTCAATGATCTCATCTTTAGTGACAGCCATGTCAATTCTCCTTTTTAAACGATGCAGCCTTTGTACTGCATCTGGGCAAAAGCCCGGCTTGTATGTGTGCGTTTAAGTGCGTCTACACTCTCACGCGGTTTGCGCCAATGCGCGGGTACAACAAAACGTTGCTTATGCAGCGTTCTTCTGATCTGCGACTGCAGAAAGAGCGGTTGCGAGTCCACGAGCTGGACCAGCGCAAACCTGTGCAATACCGGTAAGTGGGCTTGCAACAACGAAGACAAGCTTTGCAATGAGCTCCTCGCGAGAAGGAAGATCTGCGTAAGCCTTTGCCTCGTCAGCAGTAAGTGCCTGACCATCAGCGATACCACCAATGAACTCAACTTTCTTGAGCTTCTTGGCCTGATCCTTGATGACCTTAGCGGCCTCGACAGGATCATTCTCATAGAAAACGTATGCGCAGGTACCGGCGAGCATCTCGTCAATCTCTGGCATACCAGCGTTCTTAAGAGCAATCTTGACGATGTTGTTCTTATAGACCTTCATGTGAGCGCCTGCTGCGGTAAGTGCGCGGCGAAGCTCCTGAGTCTCCTTTACGGAGAGACCACGATAGTCGATAACAAACAGGCCCTTAGAGTTGTCGAGAGAAGCGGAAACCTTCTCGAGCAAATCAAGTTTAGACTGAGCTGGCATGTAGTACACCTCCTTTATCATGTCTCAGGCACGAGCGCCAACAGGTGCGGCCCTCACATGAAAAGACCCCACTTTGGCAACCAAAGCGGGGTCTGGATGTACTAATCTCAAGACCACCTCGGCAGGCGGGAATTCCCATTAAGCCTTGGATTCAAGGCGCCGGCTGTCTTTGGCAGCGAACGTGCAACTACAAGACGTCTGTCTTGCGTTGGATATTGTGCAGCAAAAATCAACGCGAGTCAAGGTTGAGCGTACAATTTCTTTCTCTTCACAAAAATTTGACGAGATAGGCGGTCGAGCTGCAGCTCCAACTCAAACGCGGCACAATTGCACCTTAGTAGCAGGCCGCCTATGCCGACCAGGCGCTTCAAGCCGCATGCACGCTGCAAGAAAAATCCGGTACCTGCAAGCAGATACCGGATTAAACGTGCTAGGTACTTCTAAGCGTAAAGCTTAGTCCTCCATAAGGTTACGAACCTTGGTTGGATCAACCTTGATGCCAGGGCCCATAGTAGAGGAAATAGCAACGGTCTTGACGTACTTACCCTTAGCGCTGGATGGCTTGACGCGAATAATCTCAGAGAGAAGTGCGCCATAGTTCTCAACAAGCTGCTGGACCTCAAAAGAAGCCTTGCCGATTGCAACGTGGCAGATACCAAAACGGTCTGCACGATACTCAACACGACCAGCCTTGAGCTCGTTAACCATCTTTGCAACATCCATGGTAACGGTGCCGAGCTTAGGGTTAGGCATAAGGCCACGAGGACCAAGAACACGACCAAGACGGCCAACCTTACCCATCATCTGAGGGGTTGCGATTGCTGCGTCGAAGTCAAGCATGCCCTTCTCGACCTCTGCGATGAGCTCGTCGCCACCGACGATGTCAGCGCCAGCTGCCTCAGCCTCGCGGGCCTTCTCGCCCTCTGCGAAGACTGCAACGCGAACGGACTTACCAGTGCCGTGAGGCAGAGAAATAGAACCGCGAACGTTCTGGTCAGCCTTACGAGTATCGACACCAAGGCGAATTGCTACCTCAATGGTCTCGTCAAACTTAGCAGTTGCAAGCTCCTTAGACAGGGTAACTGCCTCTTTTGGGCTGTAGAGGTTTGCACCGTCTACCTTGGCAACTGCATTCTTGTAGTTCTTTCCGTGCTTAGGCATTATGTACCTCCTGTGGTTAGCGGGCGTCTGCCCTCCCACTCCTGCATCTTCCGTCCATAGTTACGCCCTCTTGGCGAGAAACCCAACTACGTGCACTAACGTCGGATGCTCTGACAAAAACAACCGTCAGCCACGCAAATGGCTGACGGGAGTAAACACTACTCGGCGATGGTTACGCCCATGGAACGAGCGGTACCAGCGACGATCTTCTTTGCAGCCTCAATGTCGTTTGCGTTGAGGTCAGGCATCTTGATCTCAGCAATCTTGGTGAGCTGCTCCTGGGAGAGCTGGCCAACCTTATCGCGCTGAGGAACACCGGAACCACCCTTGAGGTGAAGCTCCTTCTTGATGAGCTGAGCTGCTGGAGGAGTCTTGGTTACGAAGTCAAAGGAGCGATCCTCGTAAACAGAAATCTCGACTGGGATGATGTCGCCAGCCTTGTCCTGAGTTGCAGCGTTGAATGCCTGGCAGAACTGCATAATGTTGACCTGTGCAGCACCCAGAGCTGGTCCTACTGGAGGAGCTGGGTTTGCCTGGCCTGCAGGAATCTGCAGCTTAATAAAGTTAACAACCTTCTTTGCGGGCATGTTAAGCCTCCTGTTTGAATACGTTTGAGTCTATTCTCGCGCACTCCCGAGAAGCAATCCACAAGGGACGAGAAGTGCGGGATAAGCCGTTAGTTACTAGTCTATCAGGGAAATCTGATCCATGGTGAGCTCAACCGGAGTCTCGCGACCAAAGATGGTGAGCATAACCTTGATCTTGCCGGACTCTGCGTTGACCTCAGAAACAGTTCCGTCGAAGTCAGCGAGAGGACCAGAAAGAACGTGAATTGCCTGACCGACCTCAATATTGGTTGCTGTACGCTTAGGTACAGGGCTACCCGTCTTCATACCGCCGCGACGCATGATCTTATCGAACTCATCACGACGCAGAGGAACTGGCTTGCCGTCAATGCCAACAAAACCAGTTACGCCTGGGGTGTTGCGAACAACAGCCCAAGTATTGTCATCCAGCTCCATGCGAACAAGAACGTAACCTGGGAAAACCTTGGACTCTTTGGTCTCGCGCTTGCCGCCGTCCTTGACCTCAGTAACTTCCTCAGTAGGAATCTGAATATCAACAACAGCACGCTCAAGGCCATAGGTCTCAATACGGTGCTCAAGGTCTGTCTTTACCTTGTTCTCATAACCTGAATAGGTGTGAACTACATACCAGCGCTTAGCCATTGATTATCCCCTCAGTCCAGTAAAGGCGACGAGACCAGCAACAATGCCAGTATCAACCAGCCAAGTTACCAAGCCAAAGAAAATGATTGTTGCAATTACGGCTACAGAGAAACCAGCAAGCTCAGAGCTTGAAGGCCACACAACGCGGTGCATTTCTGTACGAACGCCTGCAAAATAAGCACCCAGGCGGCCAAAGAAGCCAGGGTTAGCGTTACGCTGAATGGACTTCTCCTGCTTCTTTGCCTCAGCCTTAGTGGCCTTAGCAGAAGCTTCAGGAGTAGCTTCAGCCTGAAGGGCCTCACGCTGGGCGCGCTCTTCTGCGCGAGCCTTACGTGCGCTCCTCTTATTGCGCTCCTTATTTGCCATCCTACGCTCCCTTGGATGTTATACCTACATACAAACCGGCCAACCCTTATGGGAAGGCCGGTGAAGTTATCTGGCAGGCCAGGAAGGACTCGAACCCTCAACAAACGGTTTTGGAGACCGCCGCTCTACCATTGGAGCTACTGGCCTAGAACGAACCCACCTAGCCTAGCGGGTCTCGCGATGTACCGTGTGCTTGTGGCACCATGGGCAGTACTTCTTCAACTCCATACGATCTGGGTTGTTGGACTTATTCTTGTCCGTAGTGTAATTACGACGCTTGCACTCAGTGCAGGCGAGAGTAACGAGTGTACGCATTGATCCTCCTGAACACGGTCACGAGATGTATTCTCGAAATGTGACGCGGTTGCTTAGGTTAGCACCCACTACCCAGAGATGTCAATACTTTTCTCTAATTACTCTAGGCGTTCACATATTTTTTCTCGACAAAAAACCCGGCGCGCAAAAGAGCACGCCGGGCAAGTTAGCAACTTTAAAAGAAGTTACTCGATGACGGTGGAAACACGGCCATCGCCGACGGTGTGGCCACCCTCGCGGATAGCGAACTTCAGACCCTGCTCAAGAGCGATTGGGTGAATGAGCTCGCAGCCAACGGTGATGTGGTCGCCAGGCATAGCCATCTCTACCTTGCCACCGTTTGCATCGGTGAGCTCGTAGATGTCGCCGGTTACGTCAGTTGTACGGAAGTAGAACTGTGGACGGTAACCAGAGAAGAATGGGGTGTGACGGCCGCCCTCTTCCTTAGTAAGAACGTAAACCTCACCGGTGAACTTCTTGTGTGGAGTAACGGTACCAGGCTTGCAGAGAACCTGACCGCGCTCGATGTCCTCGCGCTTAACACCACGAAGAAGAATACCAACGTTGTCGCCAGCCTCGCAGAAGTCCATGGTCTTACGGAACATCTCAATGCCGGTAGCAACAGAGCTCTGAGTTGGCTTAATACCAACGATCTCGACTGGATCGTTGAGCTTGAGCTCACCACGCTCAACACGGCCGGTAGCAACGGTACCACGACCAGAAATGGTCATGACGTCCTCGATTGCCATCAGGAATGGCTTCTCGTTGTCACGAGCTGGTGTTGGGATGTAGGAGTCAACAGTGTGCATGAGCTCACGGATGGACTCAACCCACTTCTCCTCGCCGTTAAGAGCGCCGAGAGCGGAACCACGGATGATTGGAAGGTCATCGCCTGGGAAGTCGTACTCGGAGAGAAGGTCACGGGTCTCCATCTCGACGAGGTCGATGAGCTCGTCATCGTCGACCATGTCGCACTTGTTCAGGAAGACGACGATGTAAGGAACGCCGACCTGACGTGCAAGAAGGATGTGCTCACGAGTCTGAGCCATAGGACCATCGGTTGCAGCAATAACGAGGATTGCGCCGTCCATCTGAGCTGCACCAGAAATCATGTTCTTGATGTAGTCTGCGTGGCCAGGGCAGTCGACGTGAGCGTAATGGCGCTCCCAAGTCTCGTACTCAACGTGAGCAACGGAAATGGTAATACCACGCTGACGCTCCTCTGGAGCCTTATCGATGTTCTCGAAGGCGGTATAGTCTGCCTTGCAGCCCTCGGTCTCAGAGAGAACCTTGGTGATTGCTGCGGTAAGGGTAGTCTTACCGTGGTCGACGTGACCAATGGTACCGATGTTTACGTGTGGCTTTGTGCGGTCAAACTTTTCCTTGGCCATTGCCAATCCTCCTTCTGGAACTAACCCTCGGGCTAGACCGTGGTGAAAAAACGTCTGTTTATACTCAACGGCGCAAATGTCTAGGACATGTACGCCGTAAAGAGTCTGGTACCGGCGACTGGATTCGAACCAGTGACGTCACGGGTATGAGCCGTGTGCTCTAACCAGCTGAGCTACGCCGGCATAAATGCCGCTTGAAAAATGGAGCCCGCGACCGGATTTGAACCGGTGACCTCTTCGTTACCAACGAAGTGCTCTACCTACTGAGCTACACGGGCGTGGTGGGGATACTTGGACTCGAACCAAGGAACCCAGAGGGAGCGGATTTACAGTCCGCCGCAGTTGCCGCTGTGCCATATCCCCGAATGCCGTTTTCAAGCACTCTTGAAGTAATTATGTACGCTGTTTACCTTGCGGTTTAACGTACGCAGGAAGTCTAGTTGATCTTCCAATTACCTCTCAAGCGGGAAAATATTACGATTGAATAAAAATCTTGTCAACGTAATCCACCCAACCGGGCGTATCTTATCAAATTTTTCCACAATTCCAAGCTATTTTCTTGACACGATTCCATGCGGTTTTTTGCCACAACTTCAAGCGGATTTCTCGTCACAACTCCAAGCGGGTTTCTGGCCACAACTCCACCGATTTTCTCGTCACAATTCCAAGCGAGTTTCTTGCCAGACGCATACGGGCTTTTACGGTTATCTGTGAGAGCAATACGCGATACGTCGCGAATGCCCTAAAATTCGTACGAAAAAAGCCAGGCAATGCCTGGCTGAAAATTCAAGTGGTGCCGCCACCAGGCTTCGAACCCGGGACCTACTGATTACAAGTCAGTTGCTCTACCAGCTGAGCTATAGCGGCATCAAGTGCAGAGGATATTCTATAGACTTTTCTGGCTTTGGTCTAGTCTCAATTTCTGAGAAATTTTTCTCCACAAACTGGTCAATGTGGCTCGTAGGAGCGCTGCCCTTCTGTGGGGGTGAACTTGGTACAAATACATTGTCTAATGAAGTGTGGTCAGCCTGAAAAGTGCATCATGTCTGAGTAAAACAGCTCAGAATTGGCGAGAAAAACCGGCAAATAGCTCAGACTTGGTGCACTTTTCCGGCAAATCATTCAG